>CAZMLI010000282.1:0-1291 GCA_964566865.1 uncultured Planctomycetota bacterium | reverse complement strand
CGCGGTGACCGAGGCAATCGGCGCGCGGCTGGGCTTCGACACACCGGAGGCCCTGCGCCGCCGTTGCGTACTCGGTCGGGACACGCTGGAACGGATCGGCGCGCCCGAGGACGGGTTGCTGCGGCACATCAGTGGACTGGACAGACTGATAGGCGCAGCTGAGCTGGCCCGCCGGGCCGAGCGCGACGCCGAGAACCGGCTGGAGGGGATCGAGGACGCGATCGTCAGTCGGCGCAACGCCTTCACGCAGGTCTTCGATAACGAGCCGTCGCGCACCGCCTACCAGGAGCAGGTAGCCCGGCTGCAGGAAACCGAGCAGGCGGCGGAACAGACGCGCGAGCAGATCGAGCGGATGGAGCAGATTGCGGGCGCCAGTGAAGCGGTCGGCCGAACTCTGGCCAAGCTGACCCAGAACCTGCTCGGCAACTCGGACGATGCCGCGCTGCTGCCGGCGCAGAACCAGCTGCACGAGCGCTACCGGCAGCTACAAGAGCTGCGCCGGCTCAATAACCGCCAGATCGGCGAGCTGGTCGATCAGGTCGAGAGCAGCGTCGGCCGCGCCGATCGCTTCTCGATGTTGCGGCTGGAGATGGACAAGCTGAGAAACATGGTCGCCAACCGCGGTCGGCACATCTCGCGCGCCATCGACCCCAATCCGCAACGAGACCGCGGCCGGACCGACCGTCAACTGCTGGCCGACAACCTGCTGCTCAAGATCCGAGCGGCGGGCGCACTCGAGCAGCGTGTGACCCGCGGAATGCGTGTCACGCTGGCCGGCGCGGTGTTCTGCGCCATCGGCTCGGTTATCTGCCTGGCCCTGGCCAATGGCGGCGCGCAGGGGTCGTCGCGCAGCACGCTGCTGATCTCGGGGGTCTGCCTGGTGCTGGCGACTGGACTGCTGAGCTGGGTCGCGACTTTCCTGCGCGGCAAGCAGCTCGCAACGCGCGAGGCCAAGGCATCGATGGAGGTCGAGGCCCAGCTGAAGAACCGGCAGGGCCAGACCTGCCTGCACTTCAACTCCGACCGCCTGTCATCGGCGCTGGCCGCCGCGGAAATGGTCAACGACGAGGAGATCCTGGAAGCGGCGCAAAAACTGGAAAAGGAGTTCCCGGAGGCGCTCGGCATCCAATCGATCTCCAAGCATCACGACATGCTCTCGGAGACGCTGCGCGACGAACGCAATCAGCTCAAACAAGCGGAAGAGGCGCGCGGCACCAGCGAGAAACTGCTGGCGCGGCTGGAGCGCGAACTGCCCCAGAGCGTCAGACTCGGCGAGCTGGAACCCTCGCAG
>CAZMLI010000281.1:0-6661 GCA_964566865.1 uncultured Planctomycetota bacterium | reverse complement strand
CAACTGCTGCTAATGAAGGCAGGAAGAACAGGAAGGCGCCTGCGGCGCCGGGAAGCACCTCTCTGCCTGGCAGCGAAGCTGTAGGCTTCCTGACGTCCAATCACCCATCTATCCATCCACTCTGGGAAATCTGAGTGATCTGTGGCCGCCCCTCCCGCCTCCGCGGCTCCGCGCCCTCCGCGGCTCCGCGTGAGGCTCTGCGGCCTCTCTTCTGCCTCCGCGTCGGATGTGCCACCAGAGATTTGGTTGCGGCCGAAGGCCTGCGCTAGGAAATCTGTGGCCCAAGGAGCGCGACAAGGCGTACTGCTCGCTGGACCGCGCGTCACCGCTCACTCACCGCCCTCCTTCTTGATCGTCGGGCTCCACAAATCGGTGCGCGTTTTGAGCAGGCTGTTGAACTCGTTCTCGTTGCTCTGGATCTGCTTTTCGGTGGCTTTGATTCGAACGCGATTGCCCGCCTTGTTCTCGTTGTACTTGAGCAGCTTGCGATAGAGCCGGCGGTTCTGCCGGATGATGTCGACGATCCGTTTGTCGAGCTTCTGGATCTTCTCGCGGGTCTTGCGTCGCGACTTGTTGGTATCCTGTTGCGCGAGGCGCTGTTTCAGCCGCACCAGCTCTGCCTCGAGCTGCTTGCGCTGCGCGGCGAGCTGGATCGTCAGCTCCCCGATCCGCTTGCTCAGCGCGAGGATCTGCGTCTCCTTCTGCTCGATCACCTTGAACAGGTTGGCGACATACTGCTTGGTCTTCGCTTCTTCCGGACGGACCCACTTGCCGCCGAACTTGACCAGTCCCTTCTCGCGCATCTTCAGCGCGACATCCCGCTCCTCCCGCGCGTAGGCCTCCTTGGCGGGATACCAGACACCCTTGTACTTGCGATAACCCAGTAACTCGCGGGCCCGCGCATGATCGGGGTGTCGGGTCAGGATCCGTTCGAGCAGAAACCTGGCCTGCGCCGACTTGTAGCCGCTGGCCAGCGCGCGACTGTAGAGCAGGATCAGCCCGGCCGGCGTCTGCGGCTTCAGGGCGTCCGCCCGACGCACCAGCTCTGCCACGCGCGCCAACCCCTCGAGCCAGTCAGCGCGCGCGGGCAAACCGCTGGCGCGGCACCAGTCCGCCAGGCCCCGGAGCGCCGCGGGATCCTTGCGGTCGACCGCCTTCCAGCGAGTCTGGAACTGATCATCCAGTGGGGCGCCCTTCTCGATTCGCAGCACCGCGTCGGCGTGAACGCGAACCTCGCCCAGACGCTTCTTGACGATCACCCAGTCGCCCTTTCGTTCCACCTGGCCTTCGAGGACACGCTTGTCCTTCAGGTAGACCTTGTCCCCCAACGCAGCGGGGAGCATCGATAGGGCCAGGACCAGGCTGAAGATTGCCGGACTTCTCATCTGGCGCTCCAATCCAAGCTAGCCGTCATTCTTGCGAGGCAGCACCGCCAGAGCTCGTTTGGCCTCTCGCTCCAGTTCCAGGGGCTCTGTCTTCGAACTCCAGCTGGTGTTACGCAGGATCAGCAGCGCATGTTCGACCCGAGCCCGCGCCACCTTGTTCCAGGAGTTCTTACGCGCCTCCCGCGCCTCGGCGAGCAACGCCCGCACCTTGCGCTTGGCCTCCTGCCGCTTGAGGCGCGCCAGCGACTCCTCCAGCCGCATTCGCGCCTCAGCGACCGCGCTCTCGTCGCCCAGGGACTGCAGGATCTGGATCCGTAGATGCAGCGCCTCCTTGTGCAACGGCCACAGATCCAGGCAGGCCTTCACGTCCCGCCGGGCGCGCTTCAGATCCTTGCGCAGATAGGCTTGCAACGCCGTCTTGTACAGGTTGCCCGCCAGTAACTGCGCCTTGCTCGACGCCTCCCGCTCGATCTTGGCCGGCTTGGCCTTCTTCGGTCGGGGACGCGCCGCTCTCTTCTGGGTCCCCTTTGCTGGGGGATGTTCTTGGGTGCCGGCACAGCCGGCGATCAGGATCAGAAGGGTGGCCAGGAACCCGTTTCCCTTCGAAAACCTCATCGTCTTACCTCATCTAGAAAGTCAGCTGACACCGCCGAGCGAATCCCGGCAGTCCACACAGTGTAACAATCCGCGGGTGGCGGGCGCAAGGTTGACGCAAATCGACCTCTGCGGCAGACTGCCCAGGATGCTCGAAGCCAACCAGCGAATATTCATCTATCTGCGCGTGACCTCCACCGACGGTGAGCTGGCCCGCAGCAAGGTGCGTGAGCTGGCCGGCCTGGGCACAGCGATGGCCGACCTGGCGGGCGAGCTGCTCTCGCGCGAGGACGTCCCGTCCCGCGACAACCTGCGCTTCGAGTACGTCGAGGCCGAGACCCACCAGCCGCTGATCTCGATGTTCACCGACGTGGCCTGCGCCGAGCAGGTGGTCGCCGGGCGCATTCCACCGGTCTACCAGCAGCGCATGCTCGAAGATCCACCGCGGATCGACGCCCGTCGCTTCGAGGAGCGCGCAGGCCGCCAGCTGGATCCGGCCCGACGCTATGAGCTGGCGGAATCGCTGCGCGGCCCGCAGCTGAACGTGCTGGGGCTGATCCGGGACAATATCGACGAGGACGGGGTGTTCGAGATCCGGCTGCCGATCGACGAGCACTAGCAGGGAAAAAATTTCTCGGCATTACTGGGAAACCGGATGCGAGGGCCGCGTGTAACAGAAGCAGAACGCCCCATTCCCAGATGCCGAGGATCCCATGAAATACACCGTTTCCCTGGTCCTGAGCCTGTTACTGGCCAGCCTGGCCCTCCTACCCGCGCAGGCCGAGTCGATCGCCCGTTACCTGCCGGCCGACACGCTGGTTCATCTGACGCTGACGGACGGCAAACAGGTCAAGCAGGCGCTGAAGCAGGTCGCGCTGGCGCGACTGCTGCAAGAAAAGGAAGTCCAGCTTTTCATCGACGAGCTCTCCAAGAACCTGGGAGACACCTTCACCCAGTTCGAAAAGGAGCTGGGCCTGACCTATTACGAGCTGTTCGCCCTGTTTCAGGGCGAGGTCAGCTTGACGGTGACCGGCATCTCCGCCGCCAAGAACCCGGTGCTCGACCGGCTGCTGCTGACCGCCGAGCTGGGTGACAAGGGGGCCACCTACCGCAAGGTGCTGAGCTGGTTGAAGCAGAAGATCAGCCAGGCCGACAAGACGGTGCGCTTTGGCAGCTACGAGCTGAAACAGTGCAAGGTCCAGACCATTCGGCTGACGGGCGTGACGCTCTCGACCGCGTTCTACAAGGGCCGCTTCTTCGCGGCGACCGACGGGACCGCACTGGCGGAGTTGCTCGGCAAGCTGGACAGCAAACCGCGGGACGGCCTGGCCGGCAAGCCGCTCTACCGGCAGATGAAGCAACAGGTCACGCGCGGCCAGCCCGGCCTGCACCTGTATCTCGATCTGGCCGGAATCCTGAAGAAGGTGCTGCGCGGACCGGGCGCGTCCGATCAACGCAAGAAGCTGGCGGAATTCGGCGTCGACCAGATTCAGGCCCTGGCCATCGGCAGTACGATCAGCAAGCGAGGTTTCGTCGAGCGGGTCTACGTCCACGCGCCAAAGGCCACGCGCGGCCTGTTCAGCATGATCGAGTCGCTGCCCGAGACCGACCGGGATGTGGTGCGGCTGCTGCCGGAGAAGAGCTTGATCTTCCAGGTCGGCGCGCTGAACCCGCTGCAGAGCTGGCTCTCCTACCTCGACTTCGTCCAGCGCGTCGCGCCGGAGGAATACAAGCAGGGCTACCAGTCGCTCTACCAGTTCGAGAAGTCGCTGGGGCTGAAGGTCCCGCAACTGCTCAGGACGTTCGGCAAGCGCTTCGCCTTCTACGTGACGATGCCGGAGAACGAAGGCCTCGCGCCGCACATCGTGCTGATGATGGAGACCGAGAAACCGCAGCAACTGCGCGAGACGCTGAACCAGCTGATCCAGCGCATGCGCCGCACGGGACAGGATTATCCGGCACTGGACATTCGCAAGATCCCGTTCGATGACAGCTACTTCCACTACCTGAACCTGAGTCGTCTCGGCGGCCAGCAGGTCATCGCCCCCGCCTTCGCGATCCGCGGCAACTGGTTCCTCCTGGCCCAGAGCCCGCTCAACCTGAAGGCCGCCTGGGTCAGCCTGGCGAACAAGCAACGTCAGTCGATGGCCGATACCCCGCGATTCAAGCTGATCTCCGAGGAGCTGTCTCCCCGCTGGGGATCGATGGGCTACCTCGACGCCGGCCGCGGTCTCGTCGCGGTCTACGAGACCTTCGCGCCACTGTTCCAGGCGCTGATTCCCCAGGGTGATGTGCCCTTCGAACCGGCCCTGATCCCGATGCCGTCGACCCTGGCCAAGCACCTCTATGGCGTCGGCTGGGCAACCTACAAGACGCGCGAAGGCGTGCGAATCGAGCTGGCCAGCCCGATCGGCGTCGTCGCCTTTCTGGCCTCGGCCGTGACCGCAGACCTGCTGGGCAAACTGGTCAAGAAGCAACAGGCCCAGCGGGCCTCCAAGGACAAGACCCCGCAGGTCTCCTATAACTACCGCGACATGCCGCTGACCGAGGCGCTCGACAACCTGGCGCGCAAGTCGGGCGTGACGATCCTCTACACGCGCAAGGCGCTCAGCGGCCTGGCCGTGACGGGCGAGGCGAAGCAGATGACGCTCGGATCGGCGATGGCCAGGTTGCTGCCGCCGAGCCTGGCCTACCGCATTCGCCAGACGCCGGACGGCAAGCTGCAGGTGGTCGTCTACAAGGCGGCCAGCAAGGAGCCGAAGAAGTGAGCGGGCCAGAGGTCGCACAGGCCTGGAAGACCCTGCCGGCCAGCCGCTGGAACACCAAGATGGCGGCGCATCTGCTGCGTCGCGCTGGATTCGGCGGCACCCCGGACGATCGGCAACTGGCCAGCGAGCGAGGCATGGAGGACACCGTCGCCTGGCTGCTCGAGATCCAGCCGACTCGCGACCCGGTCGAGACGGCCGCCCGCGACCTGCACACCATGTTCAGTCAGGACGAGCAGTCCGTGCTGCGCGGACGCTGGGTCTACCGGATGATCAATACGCCCCGACCGCTGGAGGAAAAGCTGACGCTGTTCTGGCACGGAGAGTTCGCCACCAGCCTGGCCAAGGTGCGCAACGTGGCCTGGATGCGCGAGCAGAATCGCACCTTCCGCCGCCACGCACTGGGCTCCTTCCGCGAGCTGCTGCTGGCGATCTCCCGCGACCCGGCGATGATCCGCTGGCTCGACAACGACCGCAACCGCAAGGGACAGCCCAACGAGAACTACGCCCGCGAGTTGTTCGAGCTGTTCAGCCTCGGCATCGGCCACTACAGCGAACGCGACGTGCAGGAAGCCGCGCGGGCCTTCACCGGCTGGCACATCCGTGGCGACGCGTTCTTTTTTGACGCGTCCCAGCACGACAATGGCAGCAAGACCGTCTTCGGCAAGACGGGCAACTTCTCCGGCGATCGCATCATCGAGCTGATCATGGGGCAGAAACGCTGCGCCCAGTTCCTCGCAGAGCGGCTGTTCAGCTTCTTTGCCTACGCGGGCGCCGACGCCGCGCTGATCCAACCGCTGGCCGCGCGCATCCGCAAGGACGACTACCAGCTCGCCGGCGCGCTCGGGATGTTGCTGCGCTCGCGCATCTTCTACTCCCGCTGGTCGCGCTTGCGCCAGATCAAGAGCCCGGCCGAGTTCGTCATCGGCACGGTCCAGGCGCTGATGGCCAGGGTCAATCCAGCACAGCTCGCGCAGCAGATGGCGGGCATGAGCCAGAACCTGTTCTTCCCGCCCGACGTCAAGGGCTGGGACGGCGGGCAGGCCTGGATCTCGTCGACCTTGCTGTTTGCCCGGCAAAAGTTCGCCCGAGCGCTCGTGCTGGCCGAGGGCAACATGCTCGGCATGGGCACGCGCACCGACCTGATCGGGCCGCTGACGCGGGCCGGCATCACGGGCGCGCGCCAGACGGTCGACTTCTACATCCAGCGACTGCTGCCCGACGGGGTTTCACCCGGGCTACACAAACGACTGCTGACCTATCTCGAACAGGCGAAGGGCCCCCGGCGCACGCAGGTCGCCGAGCTGGTGCATCTGATCCTGTCTTCACCCGAATACCAGCTCGCCTGAGAGGACCAACGATGAGCAAGACCACCCGCCGCGAGTTCCTGTCCACCGCAGCCAAGGGCTCCGCCTTCCTCTCGATCGGCTTCGGCCTGCCGGGCCCCTTCTGCAACGATCTGCTGGCCAACGAGCAGCCGCTGTCGGACACCGGCAAGGTGCTGATCGTGCTGCAGATGTCGGGCGGCAACGATGGGCTCAGCACCGTGATTCCACTGCGCAACGACATCTATTACAAGAGCCGCCCGGTGCTGGCGATCAAGCCCAACAAGGCGGTCAAGCTGAGCGACGACTACGGCCTGCATCCGAATCTCGCCGCGCTCAAGCCGCTCTGGGACGACGACCAGCTGGCGATCATCCACGGGGTGGGCTATGCCAATCCGGACCGCTCGCACTTCCGCTCGATGGCGATCTGGCACACCGCCCGTCCCGACGTCTCCGAGGAGTCCCCCGGCTACGGCTGGCTGGGCAAGGCGCTCGACAGCCAGCACCTCGGCCGCAAGGCCAAGCTGCCGGCCGCCTTCATCGGCCAGGAGCTGCCGCTCTCGCTGAAGGCCGCCACGACCAGCGTGCCGGC
>CAZMLI010000280.1:0-6667 GCA_964566865.1 uncultured Planctomycetota bacterium | reverse complement strand
CGAAGAATGGACGAAGGGTCCTCCCGCCAGCGAGGACGGGAGGTGTCGATCTCCGAGGGGGCGCGCGCACCGTACTGGAGCAGGAAGTCGGTCAGGGTCTGCTCGAAGGCTTCGCCTCCGGGCAAGGCGAAGAGCAGCGCGCGGTCCGACTCGCCGGATTGCAGGGCAAGCACCAGGGCGTCGTGGCCTCGAGCGACGTCGGCCAGATCACCCACCGCCAAATCCATCTCCGTGGTCAGGTTGCCCTTCAGCCCTCGTCCGATGGCGGCCACGTCGGGGTCCGAAGGCTTGGCGCCAGCGAGGCGTCGCACGGCGCCACCAGCCAGCAGGCCGGCGACGAAGAGCGGCGGGAACTCGAAGATGTGTTCGAAAATGCCGGTCAGCTCGATCCGGGCTCTGGTCAGGCGATCGGCGCTGTCCTTGCCTGCGGTGATGCGCGCGCGGGTCGAGGCGATCAACTGGTAGAGGCCGGCGGTGCGATCCTCGCCGACCCCGTCGGGCGAAGCGAGCCACAGCGCCTTCTGGACGCAGAGCATGCGGGACAGCATGAACCGCATCAGAGAAGTCGGTCGGACTCTCGGGCCACGGGCAAAAGCCTGACGGCTCGCGACCTCCATCAAAGCCGAGTGCGCCAGCTCGTCGGCGAAACCGAACGCTGCGCCGATGAGATGACGGGTGGGAGGGAAACGAAGCAGGCGGCTGAGGTCGATGAACAGCCTGCCGCCGGCCGCCCGGACCCAGGGTGCCCGGCTGGGTTGCTTCAGCTTTCGGGGGTCCTTGCCCAGCGGAATGGCCGTCATCCACAAGGAGCAGCTCATCGGCGGCATCGCGTCGGTCATAACCTGGAAGTGATTGAAGCAGAAGTAGACCTCGAGGCTGTCGCCCGCCGTGACCCGCTCGGGCAGCGGGTAGAGCGATGTGATCGGCCGGGATTGCACGATGAAGATCTCGTCCTGCTCGATGCACCACTCGATGTCTTGTGGGCTGCCAAGCAGCGTCTCGATGCGGGTGCCCAGCGCCGCGAGCTGTCGGGCTTGCTCGTCGGTCAGCACCCGGGACCGACGACGTTCGTCCCCCAGTTGCTCGGTGCGGGTTCCGCCGCCGTCCAGCGGCAGGATCGCCAGCTGCTTGTCTCCGACACGGACTTCGAGAATGCGGCCGTCCCGTTTGTCTACCCGATACAAGTCGGCGTTGACCAGACCCGAGACCAACGTCTCCCCCAGGCCAAAGCCCGCGTCGATGGACACCGTCTGGCGCTGACCCGTCAGGGGGTCGGCCGTGAAGAGGATGCCCGACGCCTGGGGCAGGACCATTTTCTGGACGACCACAGACAACGCGACGTCTCGGTGGACGATGCCGTTTTGCAGGCGGTAGAGGATGGCGCGGTCGGTGTACAGAGAGGCCCAGCAGGCCCGCACCCGGTCGAGCAGAGAGGCTTCGCCGATGACCTGCAGGTAGCTGTCCTGCTGGCCCGCGAAGGAGGCGTCGGGCAGGTCCTCGGCGGTGGCGCTGGATCGCACGGCGTAGGCCTGTTGGTCGCCGGCTATGCACCACGCGGCGATGATCGCTTCGCTCAGCTCAGCGGGGATCGGGCGGGCGGTCAGTGCGTCGCGCAGGGCGGCACCGCAGGCCCGGGCGGCGCTGAGGTCTCCGGGCGAAACGGCGTCCAGATCAGCGAAGAGCGGATGCAGCGCCTCTCCCTCCACGAAGCGGCGGAACGCGTCGGTGGTGACGCAGAAGCCCGGTGGCACGGGCAGTCCAGCGGCCGTGAGCAGACCGAGGTTGGCGCCTTTGCCACCCACCCGGAGCAGATCCGCAGCTCCGACCTGGGAGAGGTCGATCGTCCAGCAGGTCATGGCGAGTGCTCCGGGCAAGCCCAGCCGGCGAGGAATCCGTCCACGATCTGCGCTGCGAGGCGACCCGACTGCTCGGTGGTCAACGGCGCGACGGCGGCATCATCGCCCGGGGTGCGGGTGGCGATTGCGCAGGCCGCGATGGCACCCAGCAAGCAGTGGGCCATCACGAACGGATCGACCTGGCGCAGCTCCCCACGGTCCACCCGGGCGGCCAGGAAGCGCACCAGGGCCGTGCGGGTCGAGGCGGGGTCCCGAGACAGGGTCGCCAGCAGGCCGCGCAGCTCCGGGTCGTCGGAGAGCAGCAGCTTCACCAGGCCTGCGTGGGTGCGGATGAAGCCGATGCCCTCTTCGGTAATGGCCAGCAACTGCTCCCGCAAGGGCCCGTCGGCATCGAGGATGGCGACGAGGCGCCGGGGGCTGCGCTCGGATGCATAGGCCCGCAGCAGCCCGGCCCGATCACCGAACTGTCGGTAGAGGGTCGCGGGCCCGACGCCGGCTCGCTTCGCAACCTGCTCCAGCGAGGTGCCCACCAGACCGGTCTCCCGCAACAGGGCCGCCAGTGCGTCCAGGATGCGATCGCGCGGGGATCTGCGGCTGCGCTGCGCCAGGTCGAGGCCTCGTTCATCCTGCAGTCGTTCGAGCATCCAGGCCTTCGATTTGAGGTGTCTGTGGACCGTCGCTCGAGAGACCCCAGCGGCCTCGGCGACGGCGGTCAGCGTGGCGTTCGGGTCGTCACGGACGAGGCGCAAAGCGACGTCGAGCAGTCGCTCCCGGGGGGCGGAGTCCGAGGCATGCTTGTGCTTCATGAGACAAACGATAGTGCCTGCTATCTGTCGCTTCAAGAAGCTTCGTGGAGAACTATCTACGAGTGGGCTTGATCTGAGGTCCGTCAAGTCTGGTCAAGACTGATTGGAGGCGCGCCCAGCACTCGGGACTTCTCCCTTTACGCTTCACCGTCTTGAGGTAGCCAATGATCGGTGGTCCCATCTCGCGGAGCTTCCGTGTGGCCTGTTCCCGCTTCACGAATTGCCTGGCGCCCAGATCCTCCAGGAGGGAGTCGATCTGCGAAACCTGATCGGCAGTCAGCTTCGGAAACTGGACCCGGCCCAGGTACTTCTTGTCCCAGAGAACCCCCCACAGCGTGACGTGGCAGGCGGTGTGGGAGCCGACGTAGACATATACGGAGTGCTCCTGGCCAGGTTCGATGAAGATCCATCCCCGCCAAGACTTGCTGGCCAGGAATGGTTTGTTCCGTGCCTTCTTCATTTCATCCCATGTCAAGACGCGCCGCTTGAATGGAGTCAAGCGCTTCTTGCCCAACACCAGTTTGAAGTATCTCTGGCCGTCGATTCCCACAGTCCGGACGGTGTAATCGATCTTGCGCACTACCCAGATCTTGCCTCTGGGTAGATAGCCTCCCTCGATATAGGCCAGATTACGTTCATTGCCCAGCACTGGGCTGCTGATATCGAGAGGCCACGAGGATAGCTTGTCATCGACGTATCCACTCGCCTCGCCGAACATGTAGGCGCGGCTGTACCCATAAGGGCTGCGGATCTGGAGCCGTACTGTGGGACTCCTGAGTTGGAACTGGGGAAGTCGCTCCAGGCGCTCCACTTCGCTGGTGTCCTTGATGATCTCCCAGCGAAAGACGAACCATTGGTCGCGCTTGATCTGCAGTACCTCGAACTTTGCCCAGAGGTTCGTTTCGGAGTCCAGAGTGTGAACCACGTAGACATGTCCTTGCTGGGCAACGGCGTGCGTGGCTCGCTTCGGTTGTGATGTGTCAGCAGTCTTGAGAGACTTGAAGTCAACGGACCCCAGGTCCCAGATTCGACTCAGGTCGTCCACGACCGTACGGACATCGATCCTCTGTCCGCTGAAGAGAAAGTCCCAGTCGTTGCCAATTCTCCGAAGGTCCTTTCGAGTACCGTGTTCGAAACTGTAGGTGGAAAGTTCGTAGTCCCGCTTTTCGCTCCCTCCATCCAGTTCTCTGGCGTACCGCCTCGAAACGACTGCGTCGACCCCGTTGGCCTTGTCCTTCGACGCGCCAAGCTTCTGGCGATGCCGGGCGACCCTCCGGTCCAGTTTCTTCAACAACACGTCCAGTTCATTGCCCAGAACGGTGCTGGCGGCGGGTACGAGCATCAGTATCAAGAAAACAACGAAGTCTCGCACGTTACATCCCTCTCCGAATGCAGGTCGGAATCAGGTCAGCGATGAGGCTATTTGATACCATATCGGGGCGGAAGAAGGCGAGATCTGCATCAAGGGCACGAACATCTCTCCCGACACTGGAACCGACCGGACGCGACATGATGCCTTCTTGGTCGGCCTTCTAGACGCCGATGGAGACGGAGTTACTTCACTTTGATAAAATGGTATCTGTGAGAGCGCGCTGGGTTTGGTTCATCTTCCTGTTCGCGACACCGCTGGCTGGCGACAAGCTGCCCAAGGGGGCAGTGCGACGAATCGGTTCATCCGCACTGCGCCACGAAGTCGGCATTGGAGCCGCCGCGATTTCCCCGGACTGCCGGATGCTTGCCACGGGAGACTGGGACGGAAACGTGCACCTCTGGGACCTGCGGACGCGCCGTCGCATTCGAACGACTCGCATTGGGCAACCAGTCAATGGTCTTGCGTTCCATCCCAAAGGCAACTGGCTGGCCATCGTCGGCAGGCAGGTGTACCGCTGGCAACTGAGCGCGCCCTTCCGTCGTGTGGCGGTTCGACCGCATCCCGCGGACCTGGACGGACCGGTACTCTTCGGAGCTCGCGGCGACCAACTGATTCTCGCGGGACGCAAGAGGATCAGCCTGCTGGACTCCGGACGCCTGCGGAACTTTCATCTCTCCGGTTCCATAGAACACCTGTTCCTCCAGGATCAGAATCGTCTGCTGGTCAGCTCTCAAAAAATGCCCAGCGTGACGCAGGTCGATCTGACCACTGGCCGCCAAACGACTTTGTTGAAGAAGGGTGGCTTGCAGGCTCCGTTGGTAGCTGCACGAGACGGAAAGTGGCTGGTCGCAGTGAATTCGTTCAGCGGCTCGATGCTTCTCGGACCTGCCAGGAAACCACTGGCGACTTTCAAGCGTGCCTGGTCCGCTCGTGCATTCTCGCCGGACGGCAAGAGGCTGCTGGTCGAATGCACCTACGTCGGGGGCCCGGACCATCGCAAGATGGTGCTTGTGGACACGTCCAGTGGGAAAATCGTTCAGCGCTGGAGAAGGCCTGCTGGATGGTCCCTGGCGGGCGCAGTGCTTGGGACTGGCGGAAGAACGGTCGTACTCTACGAACGTCACGGAATCTCCTTCCGCGGAAGCAAGCGGTGGTTCGGTGGCACCGACCAGCCCTATACTCCGCTCTCTGATCTCGTCTTCTCGCCCTGCGGGCGGTGGCTTGCAGGAGCAGGTTCCGGTGCCGTCTGGCTATTCGATGTGGGCAGTGGGAGCCTCAAGAAGCGTTGGGAACCAGCCAGCTACTCTGCGATCGCCTTCTCTCCTGATGGTGCGCGTTTGGCGGCCGTGGGAAGCCACGGGTCGCTGGACCTGCTGGAGGTAGCGACAGGACAAACCCGTCGAGTGACCCCGGAGCGCGACGTTCGGGTCAGGGGTGGTCCTTCGCCTGGCACTGGAAGCCTGCGCTGGTTAACCACGGAGAAGTTGTGCCTTGCTCGGCCTGATGGGCGGCTCGAGCAATGGTCCCCGGACGGCGGTCAACATGGGATGAACCGGTTCCAGGACAAGTGGGATGGAACCGGACCATTTTGGAAGAAGCCGATAAACGTCTCTGGTAACAACTCAGTTAGCGGTGGCGCGGGTCACTCCACGATGTCCCCCGATGGTCGATTTGCGGCCCTTCCCCGGGGCCGGTCAATGCTGATCGCTCCCCTCGGCCTGCAGACCCGTCGCGGGGTGAGCATCCCGATATCCAGCATGGTCATTATTGAGGCGACCTTCTCCTCCGATGGCCGGTGGTTTGCGGTTCTGACGAGAGAGGCGTTCGACCTCTACGATTCAGCAACGGGTCGCAAACAGCTCTCACTGAAACCTCCGAAGGCCGCACAATGGCGGGGCACGGCATTCTCAGCTGATACCCAGCTACTTGCGCTGAGTGACAACCAAAGGCGGATCCACCTCTATGAGCTGACCACGGGGCGGTCTGTGGTGACCCACACTGCAAGTTCTCTGGCGCTCAATCTGGCATTCTCGCCTGACGGCCGAACCCTGGCCACCAGTCAAGCAGACACGACGCTGATGATCTGGAAAACCTGGCCGGCGCCTACGTGCTCGAAGGACACAAGCGTACTCTGGAAGTCGTTGGATAACCGCGATCCGCTGAAGGTCTATCCCGCATTGGCCGCTCTGGAGAAGCGAGGCGAAAGTGTGCTCGAGAAGCTGGAGATCGTGCTGGGGAAGTCGCTCTCTGTCCCCAGCAAGGCGGAACTCCAGATTGGGCGGCTGGGCCGGTCCTCGTGGGAGATCCGCAGGCGCGCACGGGCAGCGCTGGAAGCGATGGGAGAGCGGGCCGTACCGGCACTGGAAGCGGCGCTGGCCGGGGCGAAGACGCTTGAACTGCGACGCCAACTGCAATCCCTGCTTGATCGGGAGGCTCTTCAGGTCACCGATCCGGAGCTACTGCGGAGGCTGCGTATGCTCGTGCTACTGTCGCGGATCGGTGGCAAGAGGGCTTGGGCTGTGCTCAAATCGGCCAGCAAGCCTCCTTATCATCGGCGCGTACGTCGCTCCGCACAAGCACTGCTAGTAGCGCTCCGGAGGCGTGGGCAATAGCGAGATCCGCGCTGGCTCGGC
>CAZMLI010000279.1:0-6688 GCA_964566865.1 uncultured Planctomycetota bacterium | reverse complement strand
CGGGTCGGCTGAGCCGGAATCCGTCCACTTACAACGCGCCGCGGCCGCGGTGGTCTTGGCCCGAACCCAAGATGCCGGAGCAGCAAAATTGCTGGGCAGGATTCAGCGCGATTGCCGGGGCTGGCGGCGCTATCGCGCTGCCGTCTGGCACAAGCCCGAGCTGGCAACCTGGGCCGTGAAAGCGAGAGCGAAAGCCAAACACCTGCAACGACTCCCGCTGTCCATCGCTCTCACAGGGTACAAGGTCCGCCCCACCTGGCCCGGCGAGCAGGCCTGGATAGCCGCAGTGCTGGCGAGTCACGGCGACAAGAGCGCCCGCGGTCCCCTCATCGAACGCCTCGGTGAGTTGAAGGGCGAAGTACGACGCGTGGCCGTGCGCGCGCTGGGTAAGGTGGGCGCCCCGGAAGATCGTAAGCGTCTAGTAGCGCTGACGGGAGATGCCCTGCTGCAAGCCGAAGTCCAGGTGGCCTTGACGCGTCTGGGAGATCCCAGAGCACGCGTCAAGCTGACCCAGTTGCTGCGACAGGCGGGCCCCGAGCGACTGATCGCGGCCTACGGCCTACTCAGCACTCGGTAACCAGCTCGCCTGGCAGGCCGCTACAATCGCGCTATGCTATCCGCGGTAAGGGTCTGCCACGCAGTCTGGCGGATGAAGATGGCAGGGAGGGTGGCGCCAGCATTACAGATTGCTCATTTTCGGACAGCCAGCAGCAAGAGTAATATGGCGGGATGAAAGTTCTGGTCGTGGAGGATGAAGTCCGCATCGCCGCGTTCGTCGAACGAGGTTTGACGGAGGCCGGGTTCAACGTGCGGATTTGCCACGATGGCGATAGCGGCTACCACCTCGCGCGCAGCGAGGCGTTCGACGCGATCGTACTCGACATCATGCTGCCGGGCCGGGATGGGCTGAGCATTCTCAAGCAGCTACGGGCGCAGCGCAACACGGTGCCGGTGATCATGCTCACGGCGCGAGGTGAACTGGACGAGAAGCTCGAGGGGCTCGATCTGGGCGCAGACGACTACCTGACCAAGCCGTTCTTCGTCGAGGAGCTGATCGCCCGGTTGAATGCGGTCGGACGCCGGTTGACGCGAGACCAGTTGAGCGTCCTGTCGGTCAGCGATCTGCGGATCAACCTGTTGACGCGCGAGATTCGCCGTGGAGAGGCGTTGATCGAGCTGACCTCGCGGGAGTTCTCGTTGCTTGAATACCTCTGTCGCTCGCCGGGTCGCGTGCTCTCCCGAACCCAGATCCTCGAGCACGTCTGGGCCTACGACTTCGATCCCGGCACCAACATTGTCGACGTCTACATCCGGCGTCTGCGCAAGAAGCTGGCCGATGACGGCGCGCTGATCCAGACCGTGCGCGGCGTGGGTTACAGGATGGCGAAGTGAAGCTCAGGCGCAGCTTTCGGGCCAAGATTGCGCTGTTCGTCGCGCTGATCTGCGGCGGCGTGCTGACCACCTTCGGCTTGACGCTCTGGGTTCACATCCGGCATACCTTCCACGCCCGCCTGGACCGCGGGCTCGAGAGCATCGCTCGGCAGCACGCCGAGTTCTTCCGGCATCACCCCGAACGATCCCCGCTGCCCCGGTCGTTCTTCGGGGACGAGTTCCACGAGCTGAGCATCTGGGCTGTGGACGCGGAGGGCCGGACCGTGCATCGGTCCAGCAAGTGGCCTGCTGATTTGACTCCGGCCTACCTGCCGGTGCCCGGCAAACAAACGACCTTCCGCATGGTCGCGCGCAACGGAAAGACCTGGCGTGTGGCCAGCGTGCAAGACGGTCCGCTGCGCCTGTACGCAGCGGTCGACCTTTCGCGCTTCAACGAGGTGCTGCATGGCACCCGCACAGTCTTGTTGATCACCCTGGCCGCGGTGCTGCTGATCGCGGCCCTGGGCGGCTGGTGGCTCTCCGGCCGGGCGCTGCGGCCGGTGCTCGAGGTGACGCGCGCGGCGGAACTGATCACCGCATCCGAGCTCTCACGCCGCATCCCCGAGACCGCACAGGATCAAGAATTCGTCCGGCTGATTCAGGTGCTCAACCAGATGCTCGCCCGCCTCGAGCGTTCCTTCGAGCAGGCCGCTCGCTTCAGCGTCGACGCGTCCCACGAACTGCGCACCCCGCTGACGATCATGCAGGGAGAGATCGAGTCGGCCCTCTCCAGCGTACCCGCGGACAGTCCGGCCGAGCGCGCGCTGACCACGCAACTGGACGAGATCCATCGACTGAAAGCCCTGGTGCACCGATTGCTGTTGCTCTCGAAGGCCGATCGCGGCGCAATGCTCTCGAGCCGAGCCCCGCTGGATCTGAGCGAGACCGTTCGCCAGGCGACCGACGACGCCCGGGCGCTGGCCGATGGGCTGACGATCGAGCAATCATGCCCCGACGGGCTGCAGATTCTGGGGGACGCCCGGCTGATCGAGCAGGCGGTGCAGAACCTGCTCTCCAATGCGCTCAAGTACAACCATCCCGGCGGATTCGTGCGCGTTGCCCTGTCGCGCGAGGGAACGGATGCCGTGCTGCGCGTGACCAACAGTGGTCCGGCGATTCGCCCCGTCGATGCGGAGCGAATCTTCGACCGGTTCTACCGCGCTGATCCGGCGCGCAATCGCGCGATCGATGGGGTCGGCCTGGGCCTCAGCCTGGCGCGGGAAATCGCGCGCTCGCACGGCGGAGAACTGGCGTTCATCAAGAGCCAGGATGGGAGCAACCTGTTCGCCTTGAGGATTCCCACCGAAGCTTGAGGGCCGCGGTGAGTCGCGCTCAAGCGTCCGCTCTAGTCCTTGTCCTTCTGGGACGCGCGGATGTGCTTTCTCAGCGACTCCAGATTGACCCGCACCGTGTTGCGCGTGCGGTCGATCGACAGCGCGTGCTCCCAATCGGCCTGTGCGGCCGGCAGGTCGCGGCTCATCAGATGTGCGATGGCGCGGTTATTGAGCGCCTCGATGTAGTTCGACTTGCGCGCCAATGCCTCGGTGTAACATGCGATCGCTTCTTCGAGCTTCTTGCAGGCGTGATAGCAGGCGCCCAGGTCGAAGTGATGCTTGGCGTTGAAGTCGTCGGCGGCGATCGCCTGCAGCTGGTCCTCGATCGCATCGTCGTAGCGCCCCATCTTGGCATAGACCACGCCCCGGCGGTTGTAGGCCTCGCCCTTCCTATCGGTCAGGGCGAGCAGCTCGGTGTAATCGAGCAGGGCATCCGGATAGAGGCGTCTCTCGAACAGCGATTCGGCCCGACGCCAGTAGGGATCCTCCTTGCTCGGGCTGATCTCGATCGCTTTGGTGAGCCGCTTGATCGCGCCGGTCCACTCACGGTTCTGCGCCATGTCACTGCTCTCGCGAACCATCTCGTCAACCAGATTGATCATCGCCTCGAGCACCAGGTCGATGCCAGGGGCGTCGAGATGCCCCAGCTCCAGCAGCACGAAAGAGACGGGCTTGCGCGGCAGCGAGGAAGCAGCGATCTGCAAGGCCTGCTCGGCCTGCGCCTCGGTGATCAACTCGTGCTCCGCGGCGATCTCGAGGAACCGCGCTTCCTGTTCCGGTATCTCGTAATCCATCGCGAGGACCGTAAAACCTTGCCGGCCCTCTGTCAACGACCATCAGGCTCAGCCTGGAGGCAGCTGGATGGCGCTGAGCACCATTCCCGCGACGACCGTGGAGCGCACTTCGAACGTCGCGCCAGCCGGATAATCCGGCGCGACCGTCTTGTGCAGAATGCCCGCGAAGCCCCCAGCGCTAGGGGTCAGCGTGACGTCGAGGAACCCGAAGAAGACACAGTCGATCGGATAGAAGGCCTTGTAGATCGCCTCCTTGGCCGAGAACATCCGGATCAATCGCTCGTGACGCCGGTTCTCATCGGCGTCGATCCAGCTTTGCTCTTGCGGCTGACAGATCCGGCGCGAGATGTCATGGTTCAGCGGCCGATCGACCGCCTCCAGGTCGACGCCGAGCCCGCCGCTGACGGTCCGGCGCGCAACAGCCGCCACGCCGAATCGACAGGTATGCGCGATGCTGCCGACCACGCCCTCGGGCCAGAGCGGCTGCTCGCGCTCCCCGCGCAACACCGGCGTGGCGCGCAGCTTCAGCGCGGCCAGCGCGCGCGCGGCGGCCGCCCGACCCAGCGCGAACGACTCCCGGCGGCTCTCGATCGCGGCGGGGTTCAGCAACGCCAGCTCCTCCGGGTGGAGCTGGTAGTCGGTCAAGTCCTCGGGCGTCGTGACGACGAACCCCACCCCGTCGTCGAAGGGCGAGGGCCAGCTCACTTGCGGGCGACCCAGCGCAAGCGCAGCGAGTTGCTGACCACGGAGATCGACGAGAGCGCCATGGCGCCGGCCGCGATCACCGGGGAAAGCAGCCAGCCCATCAGCGGATAGAACACCCCGGCCGCCAGCGGAATGCCCGCGCTGTTGTAGAAGAAGGCCCAGAATAGATTCTGCCGGATGACTCGCAAGGTGTCGCGCGACAGCGCGATCGCTCGCGGCAGTCCCATCAGGTTGCCCGAGATCAGCGTCACGTCGGCCGCCTCCATCGCGATGTCGGCGCCACAGCCGATCGCCAGGCCGACATCGGCGCGCGCCAGCGCCGGGGCGTCGTTGATGCCGTCGCCGACCATGCCGACCGCCAAGCCCTGCTCCTGGAAGGCGCGCACCGCCGCCTCCTTCTGCGCCGGCAAGACCTCTGCCCGGACCTCGGTGATGCCGACCTCCGCCGCGATCGCCAGGGCGGTCGGACGGTTGTCGCCGGTGATCATCACCACGCGAACCCCCATCTTCGAGAGCAGTTCGATCACCTCCCGGGCCTCTGGCCGCGGCGCATCCGAGACCGCCACCAGACCGAGCAGGCCGCTCATCCGAGCGACATAGCTGACCGTGCGACCGCGACTTGCAAGTCCGTCGGCCTGCGCGAGTAGCGGGCTGACATCCAGCCCGTTGTCTTCCAGCAGCTGTCGATTGCCGACCAGCAGCAACCCCTCATCCACGCGCCCCTCCACGCCTTTTCCCGCGACGGCCTCGAGACCGGTGGCGGGCGCCAGCTTCACCCCTCGCTCGAGCGCGGCATCGACGATCGCCCGGGCCACCGGATGCTCCGAGAGCTGTTCGAGCGAGGCGGCCAATCGCAGCACCTCGTCGCTATCGACATCCGGCACGGCCAGCACGTCGGTCAGCGTCGGGCGGCCGATGGTCAAGGTGCCTGTCTTGTCCAGCAAGACCACCTTCAGTCCGGCGAGCGTTTCCAGCGCCTCCCCGCTGCGGATCAAGATGCCCATCCGCGCGCCGACCCCGGCGCCGACCATGATCGCGGTCGGCGTCGCCAGTCCCAGCGAACAGGGGCAGGCCACGATCAACACCGCGACCGCGACCATCACCGCCTGCTCCACCGAGGGCCCGAAGACCAGCCAGACCGCCAGCGTGATCAGCGCGATGAGCAGCACGATGGGCACGAAGATGCCGGAGACCCTGTCCGCCAGACGCTGGATCGGCGCCTTCGAGCCCTGCGCCTCGCGCACCAGCCGGACGATTTGCGCCAGCGCCGTGTCGCGGCCGACGCGGGTCGCGCGCAGCGTCAGCGCACCCTGCTGATTGACCGTGCCGCCCGCCACCAGGTCGCCGGGCCCCGTCTCGACCGGCAGGCTCTCGCCGGTGAGCATCGAGGCGTCGACGGCCGACTGCCCCTCGGTCACCTCCCCGTCGACGGGGATGCGCGTTCCCGGTCTGACCAGCACCGTATCGCCGACTCGCACCGATGCGGCCGCCTGCTCGACGAACTCCCCGTCGCGCAGCACCAGGGCGGTCGCCGGCGCCAGGCTGAGCAACTTGCGAATCGCCTGCGACGTGCGCCCGCGAGCCCGCGCTTCGAGGGACCGACCGACCAGGATCAGCGTGATGATCATCGCCGCCGTCTCGTAGTACACCGCCGGTTGGGGCCCTGCCGCCGGCCAGAGCGTCACGCTCAGGCTATAGAGGTAGGCCGAGAAGGTCCCCAGCGAGATCAGCGTATTCATGTCGGTCATGCCGTGCCGCGCCGAGCGCCAGCAGCCCAGATGGAAGCGCCAACCGCAGAGCAGCTGAACCGGCGTGCCCAGCGCCAGCATCAGCCAGGCCGCACGAGCATCAGACAGTTCGCCTAAAATGCCCAACATGCCACGCATCGAAACCAGCATGATACCGCACGAAAGTACAACTGAGAGCAGGAGTTGCGCCATCAGACCTGGATCACTGTCCGGCTCACCCTGCGCTTCCAGCGCTTCACCAGAGAGATCCAGCTCGTACTCGCCTGCGGCGGCTACAACGGATGCAAGTTCTTCCAGAGAAACACTTTCTGGAATAAACTGCAGCTCCAGCTCCAGCTGTGCGAACTCCACGTTCGCCAGCAGCACACCCGGGACTTCGCGCAGTGCAGATTCAATGCGCGAGGCGCAGCTGGGGTCGGACAGACCCCGCACGGGCAGTCGATCGGAGCGACTCCTGACACCGAACCCGAGCGCTTCGATCGCCCCGATCGCGCCCTCGGGGCTCTCACCTTGTTCGAGGCGAAGCCGTGCCCGTTCGGCGCCGTAGTTGACCTGCGCCTCGAGGACGCAGGGCGTGTGGCGCAGGGCGGACTCTATCTTCGTCGCGCACGAGGCGCAGGACATGCCCGAAATGGGCAACTCCAGCCAGTTTTCAGCGGTCGCAGCAGGCATCGGT
>CAZMLI010000278.1:0-6719 GCA_964566865.1 uncultured Planctomycetota bacterium | reverse complement strand
TGACGCACTCGGCCAGCCCGAGCGCGGGCAGAAACCAGGCGGCATCCCACCAGAAAACGGTCTGGCTGACCAGCGCGGCGGATGAGCTCATGCCGACGACCTTGAGCAGGCCGAACCAGAAGAAGATCAGTCCCAGCGAGTAGCGCAGCAGGGTCATTCCGTGACCTTGCAGCCAGGCGACGATGCGGGCGTCGAGCGCGTCGAGCGTTTTCAGCAGGCGCTGCGACTGGCTGGTCGGGTTTTCGGGGTTGCTGTCGTCGAGCAGCCTCAGGTGGCGCGGCAACGACTGGGTGATGCTTCCGGTTTGCTGGCTATCGGTCATGTTCATGCTCCTCCAGCCTACTGAACACCTCGAGCCGCGCTGACGTTTCGTGGTAATTCACTTTTTCTTCATGCGCTACTTCTTGTCTTTCGTCTTGTAGCGGGCCGACCAGTGGCCGGCGCCAAACATTTTCCCGGAGTCGGGACCTGACAGCTTCCCGGTGGTCAGCGGGCCCGAGATGGAGTAACCGGTCAAGATGCCGCGCTTGCGATCGAAGCGTAGCTCACCGTGCAGCGCCATGCGCACGATGCGGGTGCCGCTATGGCTGGTCGCCAGTTGCGAGACCAGGAAGAAACGATCCTGCCCGGCACTCTGACCCTGATAGATCAGCTTGCCAAACTGTGCGACCAAGCTGCCCTTGCGCCCCGAGGAGGCGGCCATCAGGTTGTTCATCCAGACGAAGAAGGACTTACTCAGCGGACGGGCCTGACCCGGCTGGTAGTCGCCCTGTGGCAGCTTCATTGCCAGCTGCAATCCCAGATGCAGCGTTGGCCTCTCTCTGGGGGGTGCCAGCGGCTTGCCGCCCATCGTCAGCTTGACCTTGCCGTCCTTGTCGACCTCGACCACCAGCACCTTGCCCTTCAAGCTGTGCTTGTTGGGTGGCAGAGAGCCGCCCGTCCCGGGAGGGACGCTGAAGGTCATCAGCGTCTCGTGCTCGGCAAATTTGAATGTCAGGGTCAGCGGCTCGACCCGGTTGACCGTCACCCGGTACACCGCCTTGGCCTTCAGCGATATCTTTAGCTTGCCGGGGATGGGGGTGCCCGTCATGGCCTCTATGTCGAGCAGCCGGTGGAGCTTGCTGGCGCTGCTCACCTGCAGGCCGATGCCCTGGTGATACCCCAGCTTCAGCTTCGTCCCGGGCCCTGTCGGCAGGGCGGGTAGCTTGTCGAGAAAAGCCTGCCACGCCGTCAGCATCCTGGCCCGCTGCTTTCTCCACAGCTTGCTGTCGTCGGAAGGGCCGCCGTGCAGGATTGCGCGCAGCGCCCCGGCTGCTTCAGAGGACAGCCTGGGGCCGCCATTGTTGAGCGCGTGGCGCAGCGCGGGGATGCTCTTGCGAGTGCCCACCAGCGCCAGCAGAATCGCCGCCTCTACTTTCTGCACATCGACCTTGGCCGCCAGAAGATTCGGGTACAGCTTGTCGAGTAGCTGCTGGGCCCGGGTCGAGGTCTCGACTTTCTTGCTCCTGGTCGCCTCGCATAGCTGGCCAGTGGCGATCCGTCCCAGCTTGACCAGCGCCACCAACGCCTGCTGGCGCAGCTTGTACTTCGCATTGGAGAGCTGCGTGATCAGCGCCGCGATCTCCCGCCGCTGGGCCTCGGTCGGGCTCTGCTCTGCAGCCCTGTCAGCTAGCGGATGCAGGACCTGCTCCAGCGCAGGCCGCGCCGCGTCGCCCATCGCGGCCAGTTTGCTCGAGGCCGCAAGGCGCTTGCTGACGTCCTTGACGGCCAGTTGCTGAATCAGCGCCGCCCGGTCCTGCGCCATCGCCGCCGGCAGTCCGCCGACCAGCAGCGCAACGATCACCGTCCTCTGTCTCATCGTCATCGTCGATCCCCGAGGAATGGTCTACTATCCGATGATAATATATCGACAGGGAAGCAATGACGTAAGCGCTGGCCGGCGTCACACGCGCCGCAGTACTGCGCAGCTTTCAGGAAAGTCATTCGTTTTCAGCTCGGTATCAGCTAAGGAAGGGGCCTTCGGAGTTATCAGCCAATGTCCAGAGAATCGACCACTACACCGATGCGCCGGGTGTTGATCGACCGCTTGCTAGAGAGTCGCGGCGGCGAGACGCACTGGACCGGGCGACTGTCGAGCAGCGCGCTCTCGACCGCCACCGCCGTGGTGGCCTTGCGCATGGCGCAGGCCGAACCGGAACTGGTCCGCGGCGGCCTCGACTGGCTGGTGGCCAACCAGAACGACGACGGCGGCTGGGGCGACACGGTCGACAGCGTCAGCAACATCAGCACCACGGCGCTCTGCTGGGGCGCCTTCGCGCAGACCGAGAATCGCGCCACGCTCGAGGCGGTCGAGGCCTGGTTGACCGAGGCTGCCGGTGGCCTCGAGCCGCGGCAGATCAGCCGGGCGATCGCGAAGATCTACGGTGCGGACCACACCTTCTCGATTCCGATCCTGACGATGCTGGCGCTGACGCGTCGGCTGGGCTGGAACGGCTGGCGTCTGGTGGGTCAGCTGCCGTTCGAACTGGCGGCTCTGCCGCGGCGCTGGTTCCGCACGATGCGCCTGCCGGTGGTCAGCTACGCGCTGCCCGCGTTGATCGCGATCGGGCAGGTGCGGCATCACCTGCAACCGACCCGCAATCCGCTCACCCGGCTGTTGCGCAACCTGGCGCGACGGCGCACCCTGCGCGTGCTCGCGCAGATCCAGCCGGAGGGTGGCGGGTTTCTCGAGGCGACGCCGCTGACGAGCTTCGTGGTGATGAGTCTGGTCGGCGCGGACCAGGCCGGGAGTTCGGTCGTGGAGAACGGGCTGGGATTTCTGGCACGCTCGGTTCGCGACGACGGCAGCTGGCCGATCGATACCAACCTGACCACCTGGGTCACCACGCTGTCGGTCAAGGCGCTCGCGCGCTGTCCCGAGTTCGCCGAGCTGCTGCCCGCGGAGGAGCGCGAGGGCATTCGAAACTGGCTGCTCTGGCAGCAGTACCGCAAGGAGCACCCTTACACGCTGGCCGCGCCGGGCGGCTGGGCCTGGACCGACTTGCCGGGTGGTGTGCCGGACGCCGACGACACCGCCGGCGCGCTGCTGGCGTTGCATCATCTGGGACCGGTCGACGACGACCTGCGCGACGCCGCGCGTGAGGGCGTGGGTTGGTTGTGCGGCCTGCAGAATCGCGACGGCGGCATTCCCACCTTTTGCCGTGGCTGGGGCACCCTGCCCTTCGACCGCAGCTCGCCGGACCTGACCGCCCACGCGCTGGCTGCCTGGACGGTCTGGAGCGAGGCGATCTTCGACGTCGACCTGTCGACGCCGATCGCGCGGGCGCTGGCCTATCTCGAAAAGAAGCAGCGCGCCGACGGCGCCTGGGTCCCGCTCTGGTTCGGCAATCAGGCCGTGCCCGGGCAGGAGAACCCGGTCTATGGCACCGCGCGCGTGATGCAGTCGCTGCGGGGCATCGCCGGTCAGGAGTCGCTGACCGCACGCGGTGAGCACTACCTGATCTCCGCGCAGAATACCGATGGCGGCTGGGGCGGCGCGATCGGCTGTCCTTCGTCGATCGAGGAGACCGCGCTGACGCTCGAGGCGCTCGACGGCGCGGACGTCGGCGCCGATCTGCTCCAACGCGGCTTCGCCTGGCTGCAGGAGAATACCGACAATGGCAGCGCCACCCCGTCGGCACCGATCGGGCTCTACTTCGCCAAGCTCTGGTACTCGGAGCAGCTCTACCCGTTGATCTTCAGCACCGCCGCGGTGGCGCGAATCTGAACCTGTCGGGTCCTCGTCGGTATACTCGATCTGTCATGGACCCTCTCGTCGTCGCCGTCTTGCGCAGTCCGCGGGGGCTCTTCGCGCTCACCAGCCGCCGTACGGAGGCGTTTGTCTGCGCGGAACTGCCGGGGGTTCCGGCGGTGGGCCGGCCCTATTGCGAGTCGCTCGAGCCGCTCTCGGACGAGGCGCTGCTTGAGCAGTGGCGCAGTCTGAGCGCAGTCGACATCACCGATCCCCAGCTGCCTGCGCGCTTGGCGCCACTGCTGTCGGCCAGCCTGCCGGACCCGCTGGCGGACAGGACCGACGCCCCGCCGCTGCCGGTCGAGCAGGCGTCGGTGCTATTTCGGCCGACCGCGAGCAACCCGCGGGCCTATCAGGGCACCAAGGACCGGCCGCCCAAGTCGGCGCGTCCGACGCGCCACGACCTGCGCCCGTACCTCGGCGTGATGAGCGCCGAGAATCGGCTGCTCGGCCAGTCGCCTTATGGGCTGATCTGGTCGAAACCGACGGCGCAGCGAATCAAGGCGTTGCCGCCGTTGTTTCGGCGGCACCTGCTGTGGAGCCTGCGGGGGGCCGACTGGGATCTGATCGGCAGGCTCCTCGCGGTCTACTGGGGCCTGTCGCTCGAGACCGATGGCGCGCTGCTCAGCTGCGTCAGCCGCTTGCTCGCGCTGGGGCAGTCTCAGCTGGGCTGGTGCGAAACGCTGATACGGCTTCGGTCCGACCGGCGCATTTCGCTGGTCGAGCTGCTGATCGAGACAGCGCGGGGCTGTTCTCCTCATGCCAGGCTCTCCGATGCGCTGGTGCAGTGCAGTGAGAGCGCCGCCGACGAGGTCTGGCGCCATCGCGCGAGTCACTTGCTGAAGCAGTGGCGCGCTGGCGGATCGATCGAGGCCATGCTCGAGGGGTTCGCGCTGGCCAACGCGCATCGGGTCGACCATCGCTTCACCGGCCTGGGCGTGACGGTCGGGGCGGCCACGGCGATCGAGGCCGTCAGTCCGCATCTGGGGGAGCTGAACGCGATGTACCTCTGGGAGACCGCCACGCGGTTCGTCGAGCTGCCCGAACTGCTCGGCCGCGTTCGCTGGCAGCGGTTGGATCTGCAAAGCGCGTCTGAGCTGGGCTGGCTGCTGGTCAATTTCCAGTATTGCGACAGCGAAGGCGAGGCGCTGCAGCGGAGGTGGCGCGCATTCGTCGCGGCTTTCGACGCGCTCTTCAGCCTGCTCTGCGCGACCACGCTCGACTACCGGCCCAAGGCGCTACGACATCTCAAGACGCTGATCTGGCATCATGACGACGCCGCGACGCTGACCGAGAAGTTGCTGCGCTACTTGCTGTTTCTGGAGCGGCTCTGCACGCCGCCGTTCGCCAAACAGGGTCGTGACGACGAGCCATTCACCAGGCTGCTGCAGCTGCGGCCGGACTGCTGGCAGCGGTTGATTGCCGTCGAGGACGAGATCTTGCTGCGGATCGAGCGGGCGTCGGTCAGGGAGAACGACGCCTGGATGATTGGCGAGGGTTGCTGGACGCTGGCCGAGCGCCTGCCCGCGTTCACCGCAGGCGCGATCGAGCACGAGATCGGCCCGCTGATCAAGGCGGCGAAAGCACTGGCCGGGCTATCCCCGCCGATGCGCAAGTTGCTGCTCGAGCGCTTCGCCGTGCACGAGGTGATGCGCGAGGGGCTGACGCCCGAGCAGATGGTACGGCTGGTCGATCGGCTGGGCGAACTGGATCTGCACAGCCCGGTGCCCCGGCGGCTGCGCGATCCGGATCTGACAGCGGGACAGCGGGCGCGCCATCAGGCCAGGCTCGTCGACCGCTGGCCGGGGTTCCAGCTCAACGTGCTGCGCTGCCTGGCGTTTGCCGAGCTCCGCGCGGGTCTGACCGACGAGGTGCGCGGGGCGGCGACGCGTCATGCGTTGATGATCCAGTCCTTCGCCCAGGAAAACCGTCGTGCCCTGCGTCGTTTGCTGCGGTCGAGTTTTCGAGGCGAGCTGCAATATGCCGAGACGCACCCGCTGAACCAGGCCTGGCTGGCGGCCCATCCCGCAATCGATCCGGCGATCTGGCTGTCGCAGATGGCGCGGCAGGTGGGCGGGGTGCGGCTGGCGTTCGAGCGCGACCCGCTGGAGGTCTTGCGGCTAGGAAGCTACTTCGGCACCTGCCTGGGCCTCGGCGGTAGGCTGGCTTACTCGGCCGCCGCGATCGCGCTGGATGTCAACAAGCAGGTGGTCTTCGCGCGTGACGTCACGGGCAGACACGTCGCGCGCCAGTTGCTGGCGATCACCGAGGCGGACACGCTCATCTGTTTTCAAGTCTATCCCGAACCCGGTGCGGCGATGGGGGCCGTGTTCAGCGACCACGATCAATGGGTCTCGGCCCAGCTCGGCATCCCCCTGCACGACCCGCAGAGCGACGACTACGAGGTGCAGCTGAGCCTGGCCCAGGGCTATTACGACGACATCCCGTGGATTCCGGAGACCGGGGCGATTTGATATACTGAATGGATGCGGGTGCTGGCGGGAATGCTGCCTTGGTTCGGGATCGTGCTGATCCTGTTCCCGGTGTTCGCGCAGAAGAAAAAGCAGCCACGCGCACTCTCCGCGGCCCAGCTGAAGCTACTCGAGGCGAAGGGCCTCGTCCCACGCACGCTGCAAAATGTAAGCAAGCACAGGGCCCAGGGGGTTCGCCTGAGCCACATCCGTTCGCACCATCCGAACCGGGTGCTCTACTTCGGCAGCTGGCGCAAATCCCCGCCCAAGGTCGCGGTTGCGGCGCTCGTGCGTCGCGCCGAGGCCGCGATGTCGACCAACCCGGGGCTGGCCGTGGGGCTGGCTCGCCAGGCCGTCGTGGGCGATGGGTTCCGAAATGCCGCGTTTATTGCCTTGCTGGCGCGCGCCTACCGCGCGGCGGGCTCGCCGGCAAAGGCCGCGGCTCTGAGCAAACGCGC
>CAZMLI010000277.1:2380-6728 GCA_964566865.1 uncultured Planctomycetota bacterium | reverse complement strand
CCCTTGCGCCAATAGTTCAACGAATCATCACCAACCTTCTCGCTGCACGGCTCGCGGATGTAACTCGTTTGACAGAAATGGCTGCGTGAACAAATGTCCGTGTTACGCGTAGATTTCAACAGCTAGTAGTACAGAGGCGGCCTACGGCCGCAATCCTGCTGTGTTCGATACGACTTGTGTTTGCTTGATCCATGGGAGCGTCGCAACCAAACGCCGGCGAAGCCGGCCTCTGTGAGCTCTGGGACCTCTGTGGCGTGAGAAGGCTCGCGGCAGTGCGGCGCAATCAGAAGCCAACGGAGCCGGCCTCCACCAAAGCACGCAGGCTAGATCTCCACCTGAAACAACTGCAACACCTCGGCGCGCAGGTCCTCGTCGCTGGAGACCTGGTCGGTGATCTCCTCGATGAAGCACTGGCGGAAGGCGCCTCGCGCCCAGTGCAGGCCATTGGTCACCTGATGCACGGTCAAGCCGAGCGCGGTGGCCACATCGTCGTAGGTCAGCTTCTCGCCTTCGGGCCTGTCGATGTCGTACATCACCAGCACCTCGACGTAGACCGCCTTCTCACCGCGGCCCACCTGCTCGCGCAGTTTCTTCAGCGAGGCATTGATCACCGCCTTCTTCCAGTCGGCCTCGAACTGGGCATGCGGATCGGCGTTGCCGAGCGCCGGCAGATCGAAGCCTGTGTGCTCCTCGGCCAGCTGGTTCAGCGAGACCAGCCCCTGCTTTGGCGCGCGCTTGATCGCCTTCTCCGCCCGCTTCTGCTTGCTGAGGAAATTGCGCAGCGCGACCAGCACGAAGTTGCGAAAGCGCCCCTTCTCGGCGCTGACGCCCTGGATGAAGTCCTTCTCGAAGAAGGTGGTGAAGAAGGCCTGGGTCATGTCCTTGGCTTCTTCGTTGTCCCGCGCCCAGTGCCGGCGGACATAGAAGTAGACCGGGCTCCAGTACTTGCGAAAGAGCCGGTCCATGCTGCCCTCGAAGCCGGATGAATCGGGATCCTGTGACTGCCGGATCGCGCTCCAGCTCGTCGGCGGAAAGGGCTTCGCGCCGCCCATCATCCTGGTGTCCTCTCCGCTCATCGCATCCCTCCGATCTTGCGTACCCAGCTGTCGATCCGCTGCTTCAAGCGCTCGGGCGCCACCCGCCGCGCTCGACGTAGTGCGACCACCGCGCGATCATACTGTTTCAATCGCGCCAGCGTCAGCCCGCAGCCGTACCAGGAAGCCCAGTCGGAAGGTTCCAGCTGCGTCGCCACCTTGTAGTCGACCACCGCACCCGTCAAGTCCTTCATTCCCGCCTTCAGTCCCGCGCGGTTGGCCCAGGCTCGCGCCAACCGCACATCGCGCTTGATCGCCTCGTCATAGTCACGCAGCGCCCCGGGCGCGTCGCCCGAGAGCTCACGCGCATTGCCCCGCGCGCGATAGGTCTCCGCGACGCTGTCGTCCAGCGCGAGCGAGCGATCGTAATCCGCGATGGCCCGCGCGTATTGTGCCAGATTGTGGTGTGCGTTGCCGCGGTTGTAGTGGATCGCCGCGACCTTGTCGTCCAGCGACAGCGCCTGCTCGAAATAGGAGAGGGCGGCCTTGAAATCCCCCTGCCTGAAAGCCATGCGGCCCCGATGCGCCCAGCCTGGCGCAAAGCGCGGCAGGTGCTTCGTCGTCTGCTCGAAGTCCGCCTGCGCGCCGGCCAGATTGCCGCGCAGCGCCCGCAAGTTGCCGCGATTGTAATAGGCCTTGCCGCTGGTCGGCGCCAGCATGATCGCCTGGTCGTAGTCCCGCAAGGCAGCCACGTAATCCCGCCTGAGGTAATAGGCGTTGCCGCGATTGCTCCAGGCGTCCGCGAAGCGCGGGCGGATCGAAATCGCTTTCTCGCACATCTGGATCGCCTCGTCGTAACGCTTCAGCTCGAGCAGGACCAGGCCCCTGTAGTGATAGCCGCGCGCAATCTTCGGATTCAGCCGAATCGCCTCGTCGAAGTCGGCCAGCGCTCCCTGCCGGTCGCCTAGCTTGTTGCGAATGCTGCCGCGATTGAGCCAGGCCTGCATCGACTGTGGATTGGTCCGGATCGCGCTGTCCAGATCGGCCACGGCGGCCGCCATCTCACCGCGCTCCTGGTGCGCCACGGCGCGACCGTTGTAGGCCAGCTCGAAATGGGGATTGATCGCCAGGCAGGCCGCATAATGCGCGATCGCCTGGTCGAGCTGGCCTCGCTGATGGGCCATGCTGCCGAGGAAGAAGAGCTGCCAGGCAGAGTGGGGCCTTCCGGCGATCACCTTGCGAAAGGCGGCCGCGCGCTTTTCCTTCTTCTCGACCAGGCCGATCAAGCTCCAGAACTCCTCGACGCCGAGCTGGTCGACAAAGCGGGAGAGCCCATCGCGGCTCAACCGCAGCACATCTTCATCCCGGCCCTCCGCCAGCGCGCGATAGGCCAGCGCCAGCCGGCGGTCGATCTGGCCCACGCCGCCCCAGTTGCTGGCGCGCGACATCACGGCCACGGCCCGCTGGGTCCAGCGGCGCGCGACGGCCTGCGGATCCTCGACGCCAAAGGTAAACCTGACCGCCACGGCGCGGTCCAGGTAGAGACGGCCCAGATAGTAGTGCACCGCGCCGTCCTTTGGATCCAGCTCCGAGGCGCGCAGCAGGCAGCGCTCGGCCTGATGCTGGCGGCCGAGATAGTACCAGCCGATGCCCTGCAAGCTCCAGAGCAAGGCGTTCCGCGCATTGGCCGGCACAGCCGCGAGCTTCGCGAGCTCTCCGACGACCCGCTCCACCTCTCCCAGACGCTGGCGCATCTGCGCCAGACTCTGGATATAGAATACGCTACGCGTCCCGCCGATCTCGCGCAGCAGCGGCTGCAGCTTCTGCTGGAACAGGCGGTAGCGCTCCCCCTCCTGGAGGGCACGTCTGCTGGCCCGATCCTCTGCTCTGCGCTGTTGCTCGCGCACACGCAATCGATCCAGCTCGGCCGCGTCCTGCGCCGCGGCGCGGAGCCAGATCAGCGCGAGCAGCCCGAACGACAGGAGCAGGCCCACGAGCACCAGCCGGGGACGTCGGCGCAGCCCCTGTGTCAGCCGTGAGATCGTCGCTGGCGGCGCGGCCAGCACCGTGTCCCCGGACTGCCAGCGGGCCAGGTCATCGGCCATCTCGTTACCGTCGTTGTAGCGGTTGGCTCGGGTCTTGCGCAGGGCCTTGCGGCAGATCAGTTCGAGCGGCGCTGGCACGCGCCGCGAATGGTCGCGCATCGTCCGCGCCTCGTCGTGCAAGATCCGCTGATAGACCTCGGCCGGTGTTTTACCATCGAACGGCCGCTCGCCCACCAGCATCTCATAAAGCATGATCCCCAGCGCCCAGACATCCGTGCGCGCATCGATCTCGTGCGTCTTGCCGAGGATCTGCTCCGGCGCCATGTACACCGCCGTGCCCATCACCGCCCCGGTTCGCGTCAGCTGGGTCCGGTCCTCGGCTTGCTTGCGTGCCAGGCCGAAATCGATCAGCACCGGCTCTCCCTCCCGGCCGCCGCGGCTGGAGATCAAGATGTTGGCTGGCTTGAGATCGCGGTGGATCACCCCCTCGCCATGGGCGAAGCCCACCGCCCGAGCGACACGCTCGAGCAGCCGGATCCGATCCTGCAGACTCATTCCAGGCATCGCCGTGTGCAGCGTGGGCCCCCGGACGAGCTCCATCGCGATGTAGTGCACCCCGTCGATCACACCCACCTCATGGACGGAGATGATGTGCGGGTGACTCAGGCGGCCCGCCAGCTCGGCCTCGCGCTGCAAGCGCTTCCGCTGCTCCCCGCCGTCGTTCTGGTCTCGCAGCACCTTCAGCGCCACGTGACGGCCGAGCTCGGGATCGAACGCCTCGAACACCACGCCGACACCGCCACGAGACAGCTCCCCGCGCAACTGGTACTTACCGAGGGAGGTCCGACCGCCGAGCAGCGGCGCCTGATACTGGGTGTCCAGCAACGGATCGTACGCCTCGCTGACATCGCGGTGAAAGTCGGTCTTGAGCGAGCCGCGCAAGATATCGACCAGCTGGTCGGCGCGCAGATGACCGCTCTTGACCAGCAACTGGGACAGCCGGGGCATCGGCTCCCCCCGCTCGAGGGTCTCGCGCTGCTGCGCGCGGCAGGCAGACACGACCGACGCCGAGACCATCCCGCGCTGCACCACCAGCTCGGCCAGCCGATTCTCCAGTAAATCCGTTTCGGACGCCATACCACACTGACTTTAGCCCGGACCATTCATGATCTCACCTCATTTGCGGGGTGCTTTCCGCCGAGCGCGCTTCGCTGGCCCCGTTACAATGCGCCCATGCAACCCCGATATGCGCTGCTGTGCCTGCTCCTG
>CAZMLI010000277.1:0-2280 GCA_964566865.1 uncultured Planctomycetota bacterium | reverse complement strand
GCCCCGTTACAATGCGCCCATGCAACCCCGATATGCGCTGCTGTGCCTGCTCCTGCTGCCCTCGACCGCCCTCTGCCAGTCGGGAGCAATCATCCCCGACGACTGGCTTGTCCTGACGCCGATCTACGCGGGGGGACGCGTCGCCCTCTCGGCGAGTCCGGCCTACAAACGATACTTCATGCCCCGAGTACAGGTGGTGCCCACTGCGGGCCAGACCGCGCAGATCGGGCGCGGTCGAACTGCGGCCTGGCAGCAGGCCCGCCTGGTCAAGGGCGCGCTGAAGTACCGCGGCAGCGCCTACTGCTACACCACGATCACCCTCGAGCAGCCGGCCCGGATGATCGTCGAGACCAGAGGTTGTGCCGCATTCGCAGTCAACGGCGTGCTCTTTGCGGGCGAGGTCTATCGTCACGGATTCCACCGCGCCCCGGTCCTGCTGAACAAGGGGGTCAATCGACTGCTGGCCCGCGGCGTGCGCGGGCAGATGAACTTCAAGCTCGTGCCCGCGACCGCGCCGATCGAGTTCAACGCCCGGGATGTCACGCTGCCCAGCCTGCGCGCAGGACTGCCGCTGGATGCCTGGGCCGCGATTCCGCTGCTCAATACCACGGGCAAGATCTTGCGCGGCGCGACGCTCGAGGTCGGCGACGGCACGTTGATCGAGAAGATCAGCCTGACGCTGCCCCCGCTCGCGCCGCTCGCGCTGCGCAAGCAAGCCTTTCGAATCCGGACCGTCAAGGGGGCCGTCCTGTCGGCCAAGCAACGGGTCGAGCTTCCGCTGCGGCTGATCGTCGGCGACAAGACACACAAGCTCACGCTGACCCAGACAGTCCTGCCGGCCAGCGCGCCCTACCGCTTGACCTTTCGCTCCGACATCGACGATTCGATCCAGTACTGCGGCATCCGTCCGCCGATCGACGCAGAGCCGGGCAAGCCGCTGGCGCTGATCCTCTCGCTACACGGGGCCGGCGTCGACGCGCTGGGCCAGGCGAGCGCATACTCCGCCAAGTCCTGGGCCGTGCTGGCGGCCGGCACCAACCGCCGGCGATTTGGGTTCGACTGGGAGGACTGGGGCCGGATGGACGCGCTCGAAGTGCTGGCCGCCGCTCGCAAGGCCTACCGCGTCGATCCCGACCGGGTCTACCTCGTCGGTCACTCGATGGGTGGCCACGGCACCTGGCACGTCGGCGTGACCCACCCCGACCAGTTCGCCGCCCTCGGCCCGAGCGCGGGCTGGATCAGCTTCTGGAGCTACGGCGGCGCGCTGCGAGATCGGTCCCCGCTGGGCCGACTGCTCAGGCGCTCCATCGGCGGCAGTGACACGCTCGCGCTGAAGACCAACTACAAGGATCTGGGGATCTTCATCATTCATGGCGAGGCCGATCGCAACGTGCCGATCAGCCAGGCCCGGGAGATGATCAAGCAGCTCAAGCCGTTTCATCAGGACCTGGCCCATCACTTCGAGAAGGGCGCGGGTCACTGGTGGAACGGACCGCGGGCTGGCGGCGCCGACTGCGTCGACCTGCCGGCGCTCTGGGACTTCTGCCGGCGGCACGTGCGCAACCCCCATCCGACCTTGCTCGACTTCAGCAGCGCCAGCCTCGCGATCAGTCACCAACATTACTGGCTCGAGTTGCGCGCACAGCAGACACTGCACGCGGTTTCACGGATCCAGGCCGAAGCGCGTGCGCACCGCAACCAGTTCCTGTTCCAGACCAGCAACCTGACCCGCTTTCGCTTCGATCCCAAGGGGCGTGCAAAATCCGGCAAGCTCCAGCTCGAAATCGACGGCGCCAAGCTGACTTACGAGTGGCCCGGCGGACTGATCGAGGCGGCCCGCAGCGGCGCAGGCTGGACAGTCGGCCCGCCGCAAGAACCGACAGGCAAACATCCGCGGGTCTACGGGCCGTTCAAGCAAGCCTTCAGCAACCGCTTCGTGATGGTCTATGGCACCCGCGGCACAGCCGAGGCTCGAGCGGCCGCGCTGGCCCGGGCCAGACTGGACGCGGGCACCTGGTGGTATCGCGGCAACGGCCACGCGTTGCTGATCCCCGACAGCGACTACGACGACAAGACCTACAGCGGCCGCAACGTGATCCTCTACGGCAACGAGTCCTGCAACGCGGTCTGGAAACGCTTCGCGGCCGGCTGGCCGCTGCGGGTGCTCGCCGGCAAGATCACCCTCGGCGAGAAGACATTCGAGGGCCAGGGACTGGCTTGCCTGGCCAGCCTGCCCCACCCCACCGACCGAAAAGTTCTGGTCGGCCTGGTCGGCGGCAG
>CAZMLI010000276.1:4976-6735 GCA_964566865.1 uncultured Planctomycetota bacterium | reverse complement strand
CTCGATCCTCTCCTGCGCGAGGATGTTGCCGCAGTAGCGGTCGGGCGTGATGTAGAGCACGGTGGCCCCGCAGTCCTCATCGCCTTCCAGGATGGACCAGCGAACGGGCGAGACTCCGCGGTGACGCGGGAGGATCGAGAGGTGCACCAGCACGCCGCCGAGACGGGCCTTTGCGCTCCACGGCAGGTGGTGCGGTGCCGGCAGTTCTGCGGCGACGAAGATGTCGGGCGGCTCGGGCAGTCTGTCGGTCGGTGTGAAGATCGGCGCGTTCGCCGCACGTACCCGGGCCGCCACCGGAGAGTCGTTCTGCTCCGTGACCAGGCCGACCAGCTCGGCCCACTCGAGTTGCAGCAGAAACTCTGCGATGCCATCGGTCAGGTCGCTGTCGCCAGCAAGCAGGACTCTCATCTGGGCAGAATTATGGCTTGCCGCTGTCCAGGTAGGCGCGGACGAAGTCGAGCAGCTTGTTGTCCCGGAAGACCTCGATCTGCTTCAGCTTGTCGGACACCTTCTTGATGTTGATGGGGGCCAGCTGGTCCTTCTTGGCGTCGAGCACGCCTTCGATGTCCATCACCGAGCCAATGTCGAACGCCTGTCCCGAATCGTTGAGCTTGCAGAAGAACAACATCTTGGCGGCTGGCCGCTCGGCGGTGGCCGGTACGCAGTAGGACACGTCGCCGCCCTCGCTGTCGACCTTGACGCAGGAGTCGGGCGTGATGCGCTGGATACGCTCGACGCGACCGGCCAGCATCGCGACGATCGACGTGCGATGCTGCTCGATCAGGGCCTGCTGCGCGCTCTGTTTCGACTGCGCGGCGCGCGCGCGTTGGTCTGACTCGACCCGCAGCCGTTCCTGCTCGCGCTCATCTGCGCCCGCGCCGGTTGCGCGCAGCAAGCGCTCCGCATCGATGGCGCGGGTAAAGTCCCCAGGTTGCAGATCTGGAATGTCGTGCTCGTCTGCCATATTACGTCCTGTTCAGTTCAAACTCTGGTCGAATGTGCTTCAGGCATTATCCCAAGCCCTGGAGCAATCTCAAGACGTTGCCAGACTGCAAGTTCTGATTGGCCAGAACACTCACGTTCGCCTGCAGCAGCACAGTTGCCCGGACTTGCTCGGCGATCTGCTCGGCAATGTCCGCGTCCAGGATGCTGGAGCGGCTGGCGGTGATGTTCTCGATCGCAATCTCCAGACTGCGCACATTCGGCTCGAGCACCTGCTGAGAGACCGCTCCGAGGTTTCCGCGTAGATCGTTGACTTCGTTGATCGCGGCGTCGATCACAGCCAGCGCTCCGCCGGGGTTGGTCAGCAGATCGTTGCTGCCGCCGGAACCGACCGAGCTCAAGGTATCGCCCGAGGTCGCGGAGCCGCCAAGTGTGCTGCTGCTGATGCCGCTGATGCCGATTCGCAGGTTGTCGAAGCCGGTCGCGCCCTCGCCGAGTTGTAGTTGCGCGCCGCCGCCAGTGATGGTGAAGCTCACCGTGCCTGGCGTCACCGTGTCGGCGAACCGGACGTCGCCACTGAAGAACACGCCATTGGCTGTGACGGTATTTCCGTCTCCGGACGTGGGCGCGCCGGCGATGCTGGCGACGATGTCGGTGCCTTCGGTCGTGCCTTCGGTGATCCCGGCCAGGTCGCCGCTGACCACATCGATCCCGACCGTCTGGTCCGATCCGACCTCGGCGCTCGAGATCACGCCGCCCTCCGCGACCACCCCGGTGAAATCGGTGACGGCGTTGATCGCTGACTCGACCTCTGCGG
>CAZMLI010000276.1:0-4876 GCA_964566865.1 uncultured Planctomycetota bacterium | reverse complement strand
CCGCCGATGCGGTTGATCGACTGCAGGATATTGTCGGCCTGCGACTGGAGCGCCGACTGCGCGTTCGAATCCAGACCGCCGGTATTGAGGGCGCTGACTGCGAGCCGACGCAATTCGATCAGCTGTCCGCCGACCTCGCTGAGCGCGCCTTCGGCCGTGTTGATCAGGTTGGCCGAGTTCTGGGTGTTCTCCACAGCCTGTCCGAGCGAACCGAGTTCGGCGCCGAACAACTGTGAGATGATCAGGCCTGAGGGGTTGTCCGATGCACGATTGATCGCCAGGCCCGAGGCGAGCTTCTCGTTGGCCTTGTTCAGGCCTTGTAAATTGCTGCGAAGATTCCTAAGAGAACCTAGGATCCCCGCACTCTGCCCAATGCGCAGTCCCATAATTTCCCCTCCATGAGAAACGAAAGACACTCCTTTGCACCAAAACTATAGGATTTGGGCAAGCAGGGGTCAAGGGAGGGCTGCGGTCGCGGATCTACTTGCCGAGGCTGGCCAGCAGGGCTTCGGCCTGCTTGGCCGGCTGGCTCCCGGCGTAGAAGCCGAGGAGGTACTTGCAGTAACGTCTGGCAAGGGCACGCTTTCTGGCTTTCTTCGCTTTCTTCGCCATGTCCAGCAGCCGATGGGGGCCCAGTCTGTTGCGCAGGACGCGAGTCCAGATTTGAAGATCTTTTTTTAGCGCCGCCATGTATGGCGACTTCGCGTGCTGCGTCAGCAAGGGGCCCAGCTCGTCCATCACCTTCAGCCATTTCGCCGGCTTGCTGCCTCTGGCGCCGAATCGATCGCGCACTCGGCTGACGCGCCAGCAGATCATTCGCAGCTCGAAACGCGCGGCCTCCGGGGTGTCGCCGGCGGCCGTCAGTTCAGCCGCGGCTTCGGTCTGGCGCCCCATGCTGTGCAGCAAGAAGGACAGTCGCAGACGGCGCTGCGGGCCGTCCGGCTCGAGTGCTTTTCCACTGAGCGTGAGCAGGCTATCGCGGTGCAGCTGGCGGAAGCGCTTGATCGACGAGGACAGATAAATCTGTCCCCGTGCGACGCGCCTCAGGGATACCTTGCCGGCCTTCGCCTGGCGGATGAAGCGCAGCGACAGCTCCTTGCCGACGTGGGCTTTCAGCGTCTTGCCGATCGCGGTCCAGCACTGCCCGATCGCTTCCAGGTCGGCGAATTCCTGCTTGGCGCCGAGCAGTTCCGCCAGCGGGCCGACGAACAGCTCGCGCGCCTTTTTTAGCGCGGCCGGATAGTCGTGGCGGACCAGCAGCGGGCTGATCGCCTTGTAGTACGGTTCGTAGAGCGCCAGCGCACGCGCGCGGCGGTCGGCCAGTTGCAGGGTCTTGGTCTCGGCCAGCTTCTTGCGCAGCGAGGGCACAAAGGCCGGTAGCTGCCGTGGGATGGAGTCCACGAGCAGGTCGTGGGCCAGGGCGAGCTGGTTGCGCCTCAGGTGTAGTCGCGCCTTGTTCAGCGTCGACTGCATGGCGCGCCGGGCCTGCTGCTCGACCCTGCGCCGTGACTGTAGATACCTCGAATGCTGGCTGTGTCCCTTGCCCAGTCCGGCGATGACGCCGTCCACCAGCCCCAGCGCCTTGGCGTAGCTGCGGCCCTTCAGCACGAGGTCGACCTGCTTCGCAAACGCGATGTAGGCATGGCGCTCCAGTTCGCGCTGGACCGCCGCCAGCGACTGCTTGGCTCGCGCAATCACCGAGGTGCCCGCGCACTGCTCGATCAGCCCGTCGAGCTCTGTCTTCAGCTCGGCCAGGGCCGTCGGCGTGAGTCGGTTGGGGTACAGCCTGCGCAATGGGGCGTAGCGCGCGACCGCAGCCTTTTCACGGAGCTGGGCTTCGGTCGGCCCCTTCTTCTTCGCGGGCAGCTTGGGCTTGGGCTTGGGCTTCGGTTTGGGCTTGGGCTTCTGTGCGACTTCCTTCGGCTTCGGCGCCGGCTCGGGATCGTCACCGGAGAACATCATCAGCAGTCCGATCAGCAGCAGCCCGCCAATCAGGCCCAGCAGTGCCTTCTTCCGACCGCCGGCTTCGGGCGCTGCCGAGGCCGCGGCCCTCGGCGCAGCGGGCTTTCGAGAGGCCTGCGGCTGGGCGACGGGCGTTGCCGGAGGCGCCTCGCGCGGAGGGCGCGAGACCGGCGCAGAGGCGGCCGGCAGGTCGGGCGCGACCATCTCGATCTCGTCTGACAGCACCACTGGATGATCGGTGTCCGAGTCGAACAGTTGCAGTTCGCTCTCCCCGAGCGTCTCCGGCGCATCGATCTGGATCAGCTGCTTCTGCCCCAGCGGCGTGCGTCGCGTGGATGCCGGCTGTTCGAGGCCGGCGCGGATCTCTTCGAGTGCTGCGAGCACCTCGGTGAAGTTGGCGTAGCGGGCATCGGGGTCCTTCTCCATCATCCGCCGGATGGCCAGATTGAGCTCGTAGGGCAGCGTCGGGTCGAGCGTCTTGATCTCGGGCGTCGGCAGCTTGGCTTGCTTGATGAAGATCGTCGCCGCGGTCTTTCCCGTGTAGGGCACCTCGCCCGTCACCAGGTGGAAGAGCGTGGCGCCGAAGGAGTAGATGTCCGCTCTGCCATCGACCGCCTCCGAGTCGAAGGCCTGTTCGGGAGAGACGTAGTAGGGCGTGCCGACCGGGCCGTCGGTGGACTCCGGCGCGACGATGTCGCCGCGTTTGGCGATGCCCAGATCGCTCAGCTTGGCCAGCCCCTCCGCGGTCAAGAGGATGTTGTCCGGCTTGACGTCGCGATGCACGATCTGGTGCTCGTGTGCTTCTTCCAGGGCCATGCCGACCTGCATCATGATCGCGAGCGCCGTCTCGACCTCGAGTTTGCCGACCCGGTCGAGCAGCGCGCCCACATTTTCGCCGGTGACGTACTCCATCGCGAAGTAGGTCCGCTCGGCATCGCTGATGACGTCGTAGATCTGGATCAGGTTGGGATGGTTGAGCTGCGCGACGGCACGGGCTTCGTTGATGAAGCGGTCGAGGAAACCAGCATCGCCGACCAGATCCTCGCTGAGCATCTTGAGCGCCACCACCCGCTCGAGCGCGATTTGCTCCGCCTGGTAGATCACGCCCATCGCCCCCTGTCCCAGCTTGCTGAGGATCTTGTATCCGCCCAGTGTCTGGCCGCAGAGCGCGTCGGTCATGGGGCTGGGCGGTGGCGGTGGTGGTGGCGGTGCGGGTGCCCGTGCCGGCTCGTCGTCGTCGAGGGAGACGGTGGGAATGACCAGCGCGTCGGCTGGCCTGGGCGCCCCGGCCTCCAGCTGAGCCAGCAGGGTCCCGACCTGGTCCGCGGAGAGCACGCCTTCCTGGATCAACAGGGCGTCGAGGGTGGTCCGCTTGCCTGCCCGGCGTCGCTGACGCAGCAGGTTGAGGCAATGGTTGATTCGCTCGACGGACGCCAGCTTCTCCCGATGGGTCAGCTTGGCCAGCAGTTTGTCTCTCTCGCTACTCACGGCTGGTCATTCTAGCAGAGCGAACGAGCACGCCCGAAAGTCAGCGGGCAATATCGAGGAATACCTGGGCCTTCTCGGTTTCCTCGCGCGCCGACTGCAGCAGCGGGCCCAGGTCTGCGGGGCTGAACTTCAGCCGCTCCCAGGCGGTGGAGTCGATCGCCGGGATGATCCAGTCGCCGCCGCTGCCGTACATCATCGCGCGCACCAGGATGTCGGCCAGATGCACGATCGAGGCCTGCAGCAGGTAATCGCCGGCCTCGGCCGGCTGGTGATGGTACGCCACGGCGCTGATCACATCAGCGGTCAGCGCCCAGCGTTTGAGCAGGTGGCGGCCGATGTCGCAGTGGTCCACGCCGAGCACCGCGAACTCGGCTTCGCGCATCGGCACATCCTGGGTCTCGATGATCGTCAGCATCTCGAGAAATTCCTCGTGCAGGCAGCTGTCGATCACGATCTTGCCGATGTCGTGCAGCAGTCCCATGATGAACGCGTCTTCCCACTTCTTCGACCCCATGCGGAGCACGATCGCCTTGCAGGCCGATGCGCAACCGATGGCGTGCTTCCAGAACTCCGTCCGGTCGTAGGCCGTCTTGCTCGGCTGGCCGCGAAACGCCTCGAAGGCGAAGTTCGACAGGACGATCTGCCGCGTATTGCGGTTGCCGAGGATCACGATTGCATGGGTGATCGTATTGATCCGGGCGACGAAGCCGTAGAAGGCCGAGTTGACGATCCGCAGGATGCGGGCCGTCAATGAGGGGTCGTGCGAGATCAGGCGGCCGATCTGGTTGGCGCTGACGTTCGGGTCGGCGAGCAGTTGATTCAGCTGAACCAGCATGTGCGGCAGTGTCGGCAAATCGGAGACGGCACCGATCAGCTTGGTCAGGTTGCGCATCCGCTGCGTTTCGCTCGGCGGCTGTCTCATCAGGGCTTCGGCTGGTAACGGCGGGTCAGGTGCGCGTCGGCGGCGCTGTAGAGGGCGATCATCAGCGGGTCGCTGACGTCGATCCGGGAAAACAAGGCGGCGAGCTGTTGCTTTTCCCGTTCGAATAGATCCGAACTCTGCGTGTCGAGCTCGTCGATCTCTTCCATCACCGAGACCCGCTCGATCCCGCGTCGGGTCAGCACCGCGATGTGCACGTCGTCGAGCACGGCGCCTTCCTTGATCAATGTCGCGCCGCTCTCGTCCTTGACGGTCAGTGCCAGGATCATGCCCGGCTGCAACTCGGATAGCGGAAGATCCAGCATCGCGCCTTGATTATATGCGCATCCAGGCCGGAGAATCAGCCTAGAATCTCGTAGGCCAGCGACGCGTCAGGTCGCATCCGGCTGACGCCTGGGCGCGACCTGAGTCCGGGCCAGCTCCACCAAGGCGTCGTCAGCTCGGTCTGCCACGCGCAGCGCCATCAGGAAGTCACGAAACTCGACG
>CAZMLI010000275.1:0-6743 GCA_964566865.1 uncultured Planctomycetota bacterium | reverse complement strand
CGGACCGTTGAGAGTCCCGCAGGGAAGTTTGCTGAAGGCGAGGGCTGGTACGTGCTCAATGCCGCCGAGGCGCGCTGGCATCAGAATGAGAAGTTTGGTGTCTCGTGCGGATTCGAGGGAGATGTCCGATTTCCTCAATACGGCATCAACATTCATGTCTTGCAGCCGGGCCAGCCAAACTGCCATTTCCACGGCGAGGGAGAGCAGGAGGACTTTCTGGTGCTCGAGGGGGAGTGCCTGCTCATCATCGAGGATCAGGAGCGACTGCTCAAGAAGTGGGACTTCGTGCATTGTCCGGCCTGGGCTCGACACCTCTTCGTTGGCCAGGGGGATGGCCCTTGCGTGATTCTGATGGTCGGAACGCGAGGCCAGGGGGGCGTGATCTATCCGATCAACGAGACGGCCAGAAGATTTGGCGGTTGCCCGGCGCAGGAAACCGACTCCGCCACGGAGTCCTACGCAGGCTGTCCCGGCTGGAGCCCTACGAAGGCGCCTGCCCCGTTTGACTCTGCCTGATCGTCGTCCCGCCTTGCCCGAGGCGCGGGCAATCTGCTATTGTGGGTGATGATGAAGGAGCCGCGCAGGGAATGAGGGTCCGCCTGCTCTTCTCTGCAGGCATCCTGCTGCCGGCCTTGCTGCTGGCCGGGCTGGCGATCCGCGCCATCCGGCAGGAACAGGCCCAGCAGGGCGCTCGGTTGAAGGCGCGCGCGAGCCAGCTCGGCCGCCTGGCGCTGCGTGAGGTGGACCAGGGCCTGGAGGACTTGCGCAGGAGGGTTCGACGGGTGCGCGACCATCGAGCGCGGGGCTGGCCCGCGCTGGCTTACGACGCCAGTGGCAAGCTGCGTAGCCCGTCGCTCGAGCCATCCCGGCCCGAACACCCGCCCGCCATCTCCGCCACGATGGCCGCGGCGCTACAGTGGGCGGAGCAGCTGGAGCTGCGCAGCCGGCGGCCTCTTCGCGCGGTGAAACTGTATCGCAGTGGGCTGCAGCGGGCGACCCGCGACGTCGACCGCTACATCTTTGCCGTTCATCTCGGACGTGCGCTGCGCAAGACGGGTGATCACCGCGGCGCGCGCGAAGCATTCGCGCGAGCCCTGCCGCTGGCACCGAGCGCGACCGCGCGTCGCATGGTCCAGCTGATCCTGCTGCGCAGCGGGATCGACCAGCAGCGGCAGACGGGCGCCCGCACGCTGGCGGACGCGCTGCGCGTCGCGCTGAAGGCCGGCTCGTACGATGATGCCGATGCCTTTTTCTTGCAGGAGGGGCTGGCCCTGCTGGCAACGGTTGACCCGGCCGCACAGAGCGAGCTGGCGCTGGCACAGCGGGCGCTCCAGCGTTATCAACAAGCAGCGATCAGGCTGGCCCGCAAGGTCGCGGGCACGGCGCCGGCCGACATCCTGCGTCTCGACGATCGCACCTTTCTGCTGGTCTGGAAAGCGCAGGACCGCGGTCGGTTGCTGGTGGCGGTCCCCTGGCGCGAGGTCAGTGGCGTGTTGAAGGCTCGCCTGGCGCCGCTGCGCGAGGACCGGGAGCTGGCCCTGACGTTCGGGCCGCAGGCGCGCCCCGGGTTGCTGTCGCTCAATTCGGCCGCGCTGCCCGGCTGGTCGCTGCATGTCGAGGAGACGGAAAGCTCGCGGAAAGCGCGCGCTGGGGGAGGCAAGGTGAAGCTGATCCTGGGCGCGATCGCGCTGGCGCTGCTGGCGATGATCGCCGGCGGCTGGCTCAGCTTCCGCGCGCTGGATCGGCAGCTCGCGCTGGCGCGACTGCGCAGTGACTTCGTCTCCAATGTCTCGCACGAATTGCGCACGCCGGTGGCGTCGATCCGCCTGATGGTCGAGACGCTCAAGGAGAACCGCGTGCCGGACGAGGCCGCGCGCGCGGAGTATTACCAGATCATCGTGCGAGAGTCGGAGCGGCTCTCGCGCCTGGTCAACAACGTGCTCGACTTCTCCAGGATGGAGGCCGGGCGCAAGCAGTTCAAGTTGGTCGAGACCGACCTGGTGCCGCTCGTCGGGCGGGTCGTGCGCGCCCTCTCGGACTACCATCCCGACCGTGTCAGCTTCACCCACGACGAAGGGCCGATTCGCCACCCGGTGGATGCCGACGCGCTGGAGCAGATCGTCTTCAACCTGCTGGACAACGGCCTGAAGTACGCGCAGTCGGTGGAGGTCTGCCTGCAGCAGGGCGACGCGCAGCCCCCCAGGTTGATCGTGCGCGACCGCGGGCCAGGGATCCCGCAGGAGGAGCTGGGGCGCATCTTCGACAAGTTCTACCGGGTGGGGGACGCGCTGACGCAGGAGATCGCCGGCAGCGGCCTGGGGTTGGCGCTGGTCAAGCAGATGGTCGAAGCCCACGGCGGCAGCATCTCCGTGGAGAGCCGGCTGGGAGAGGGCACGACCTTCACGGTGGCGCTGGTATGACGAAGATCCTGCTGATCGAGGACAATCCCGACATCCTGCGCGGCCTGCGCGACAATCTGACCTTCGAGGGCTATCAGGTGCTCTCCGAGACCGACGGCCGAAAGGGCCTCGCGCTGGCGTTGACCGAGGATGCCGACCTGATCATCCTCGACGTGATGTTGCCCGGCATCAACGGCTTCGACATTCTCAAGGCGTTGCGGGCCGATGACGTGCGGGCCCCGGTGATCATGCTGACCGCCAAGGGTGAGGAAGTGGACAAGGTGCTCGGTCTGGAACTCGGCGCGGACGACTACGTGACCAAGCCGTTCGGTCTGCACGAACTGCTGGCCCGGGTGCGCGCGGTGCTGCGCCGTTTCCAGCAGGCCGAGGCGGGCGTGGGGCAGCGCTATGCCTTCGATGCGCAGGTGATCCACTTCGACCGCTGCGAATTGACTCGCGGCGAAGAGCGGGTCGAGCTGACCGACCGCGAGACCGAGATCCTCAGGCACTTCGTCAGGCACAGGGGCAAGGTGGTCAGCCGCGAGGAGCTGCTGTCCGCCGTCTGGGGCTACGCGCACTTTCCCAGCACGCGAACCGTCGACAATCAGATCGTCGCGCTGCGCAAGAAGCTCGGCGCGGACTACATCACCACCGTGCGCGGCCGGGGCTACAAGTTCGACCACGGATAGAAGCCTGACGTCGAAATGACACTGGCGTGACACTCGCCCGCAGGGGAAGCCTAGACTTCGAGTGACATCAACTCTCATGGAGTCTGCGATGACCACTCGATCCGTTCTCTGCTGCTGTCTGTTGCTGCTCGCTGTCCCCGCGCTGATGGCCCAGGAGCCGGGCGCCCGACGCAAGACCTACGACAAGGCGCTCTATCATGAAGCGGGTCTGGGCCAGCTAGGCAAGGCCAGCAAGCTCTACCAGCAGGTCTACAGCGATCAGGCGGCCCCGAAGCAACTGCGAGCGGCCGCGATGCTGCGGCATGGGATCTGCCTCTCCAAGCTGGACCGGCAGAAGGAGGCGGACATCCTCTTCGAGCGAATCCTCAAGCAGTTCCCCGATGATCGCGATGCGCTGGGCCGGGCCAGGAAGGAGCTGTCTCACTTTCGCCAGCAGCTGCTGCCCGGTAACCTGCTGGAGCAAGAACAGCAGAAGCGGATTCAGGCGCTGATCCTCAAGCTGGGTGCGGCCGGGCCCGGGACCGATGCGCTCAAATCCGTCAGCCGAAACCTGGTCTTGATCGGCGACCCCGCGACTGCCCAGCTCCGGCGGGCGATCCGGCACAAGGACACCGCCCTGCGCTTCCGGGCAGCCAACGTGCTGGCCCAACTACACGATCCGACCGCGCTGCCGGTGCTGCAACGCGCCCTGCAGCACAGCCGCTATTACCAGATCGACGAGAGCCATGTCAGGGACGCCAGCCTCGCTTCGCTCTGCAAGGCTCGACCGGAATTGCAGCCGATCCTGCTGCGGGCTTGCCGCGAAGAGCGGGATGTCGAGCGTCAGACGCGCCTGTATAACTTCATCGTTCGGCGCTTGCCCGAGAAGCGCATGTTCCCGCTGGTCAAGAGGCTCTTTCTCGAGGGGACGAGCAAACAGGCGCTCATGGTCATTGAACAGCGAGACTCGTTCGAGGTGCTGAAGAAACGCCACACCGCGCTCACGAGCCGGAAGCTGCAGGCAATGTGGGCCAAGGTCAACGCAAAGGCCAAGTTGCTGTTGATACCGCACATCATGGGTCTGCAGTACGATGACCCGGCATCGTATCGCAAGTTGCTGCGCCAGTTCACCGCGGACAGTGAAGACAGCGCGACTGCTCGCCAGGCCTACAAGACCCTGGACGACTTCCTGATCCGCATCGACCGCTCGGGAGGCAACGAGCAGCAGGATGCCCGGCTGGTTGAAATCTACCAGGCACACTGGGACGACGCGCTGACTGCGCTAGAGGGACACGGAGTGTCCGAGCCGTTGTCGACGATTACATCGAATTGGTTGTATCGGCTAAGAGGCAAGGCTAGCGACGCGTGGGGGCGGCGCATTCTCAGCCTGCTGTCGAGGGTAGGAACCGACACAGCAGCGGAGATAATGCGAGGTGTGAGCATGGAGTATGCCCAGCGGTTCGCGCTCTTGCGGCAAGTGCTTGCGCTGGACAAGGTCACCCGTCTGCGCACGCTGACCAGGAAGATCCGCTTCGGAAATTCGTTCGAGTTAATCCCGGTCTACAGGGAGCTTTGTCAGAACGATCTCGCGTTGAAAGCGCAGGTGGCGTTGTTGATGGAGAATACGCTGCAGTGGTCTTACTTGATGTCCAAGCAGCCAGCCAGCTTCCAGAAGCCGCTTGTCGCCCGCATCCGGCAGGCGATCGAGGCCAGCGGCAAGCAGACCCACAGACTGAACAATACGATCGGCGGCTATCTGGAGTACGTCACCGACGAGCGCACGCGCCTGAGCCTGACGATGAGCGCCCATGGCCGGAGCGGCTACGGGAGTCTTCGCAAGGCGATCCGCGGACTGATCCTGGCGCTCACGCTGGCGCAGCGCAAGTCGAAGCTGGCCGAGCTGGTCAAGCACGCGGATCCGGACGTGCGTCTGGTCGCGCTGAAGATCGTCTTCGACAACGACAAGCAGGACCACGACCGCGGGATGCTCGAGACCTTCGTCGGGGTCGGGATGAAGGACCCGCATCTCGCCAGCCAGCTGTTGGCGCTGGAGACGATCCGCCGGCTGAAGGACCGCAAGTTCGTGCCCCAGTTGATCGAGGCGTCGCGCAGTACGAAGCACCAGGTTCGCGCGCAGTCGTTGATCATCATGAAGGAGCTGGCGGACAAGTCCACCGTGCCGCGCTTGATCGAGATGCTGGGCGACATGGACCTGAACACACGAAATCTGGCTCGCGCCGCGCTGGAGGAGATCAAGCGACTGGATGAAGAGCGCGCCAAGTGGCGCAGGTGGTACGAGCAGAACAAGAAGTAGTCGGGCTCGTACGTCAGTGGGGGTAGGCTCGATGTGCCTTCCGCGTTTTCGAGCCAGCTTTCGGAAACCAACGAGAAGGAAAGAAGCGAACCGTGCGCTCTTCCAGGCCGGTCACCGTGACCCAGCGCGCCTCGGCATAAACCCCTTTACCGCCGCGAAGAACCACTACCAGGTAATGCTTACCTCGTCGCAGCAGCAGTTGCGCGTCTCCCTTGATCGCAACGACTCCCTGATCCCGGGCAGCCGACTCGACCTGCGTTACGAATTCGCTGGACGTGGGTGGTCTGGAGAGCGTGCGGCGGGGGGGGGAATTCGCAAGCACGTAAATCGTCAGCTGATCGCGAAGCACCGAGGCTGGCAGGAGGGCTTCGCCGCGACGCGACCGAACCTCCACGGAGATCCTCCCGGTCTTCCAGTCGGGCAACTGCCAGAGCGCTATCCCGCCCGCGATCAGCAGCAGGGCAGTGGTGATTCCGCCACTGAGCTGCGAGTGACGACTCACCTCGTCGACGCTACCGATGGATTGAGGAATATCCGAAACCGAAAACTGTAACCCGGCTCTCAGTTGATGGACAATCAGGCCGACGAGAACAATGGCCAGCTCCGTTGCATGCTCGGCTTCCAGCAGACCTGCCCAGGATAATGCGGCAAACCCCAGAGGAACAGCGACCGCAAGCACACCCACCAGGCTTCGCAAGGAACCACGGCCATAGGTGTTTCGAACGAAGACCTTGTTTCTGGACTGCTTGACGAAGAGCTCCTTCAGCGAGCGGAAGAGTGGGATCAGCAGCAGGCCGACGAGCAGCGCGGAGAAGGGCCGATTCTCGATCCCGTGTTCGAGAAGTGGCAGAATGGAAATCACCTCGAGACTGAGCAACATGACTGTCTCGCAAAACAGCAGTTCCCAGTAGCACAGCGACGACCTGCCGCGGTGGAAACACTGAATCAACGCCCCCCATGCCGCGAAAGGTACGGTTGTGAAAATCCCGAGAAGCCACAGGGGTGACAACACCACCCTCCAGATTCGCTCGGAGATTCGCAGACGTTCCTGATCAGCCCAGGGGTAGATCTGGCTCAGGATCGCGCTGAAGACGATACTCCCGCCCACAATGTACAGACCATTCAGGGAGAGCAGGACTTCGCGGAAATGGACTGAAGCGAGCAGATAGAAACCCAGCGCGACAGCAGTCCCCACAACCCTGAACTCGATTCCCTGCGAGACGAACGGAGGCGGACCAGGCTGGTTTTTCTCAGACGCGCCCTTGTCCTGCAACTCCTCCTCGCGGCGCGTGCTTCCAGGTGATCTGCGGCCAGGACTTTCTCGGGGCATTGAACAAATGATAGCAAGCGCGTCCCAGCGCC
>CAZMLI010000274.1:0-6752 GCA_964566865.1 uncultured Planctomycetota bacterium | reverse complement strand
GCGGCAGGACCTTGACCGCGACCGGCATGTCCAGGGTCTCGTGGTGCGCCAGGTAAACCTGACCCATCGCGCCCTGCCCCAGCCGCTTGCGCAGCGTACACGGCCCGAGCGCACGACCGATCAGCGGATCGTTGATTTGCGTTTCCGCGATGTCGGCGCCATCCGGTTCGTTCATAATCACTGTAGTTTGGAGTGTTGGGTCGCCGGAAGCAAGCCCTCGCCATCTGCCATGCCCTTCTGCCAACAAGCGTTTGACACAGACGACCCGCGATCCTTACACTCCGTGCATGAGCGAAGACACGATCACCCTCTACTATTCCCCGCAAACTCGGGCCGAGCGCGTGAAGAAGCTGCTCAGCGGTTCTTCCAGGCCAGACGTGTGAGCAACTGCTTGACGCGCAGCAGTCGGTCGCTCGCCGCCATTTCCTGGTACCACTCCCAGACCTCCGTCTTGGCAGTCCCCACAGTGATCGTCAGCCTGGCCTTGCTCTCGTCCGAGGCCACCGACTCCCGATCCGGCACACGCTGCTCCCAGGCCTTGAGCTGAAGCAGCAGACGGATCAGTTGCTTGAGCTCGTCGGCCGTCAGATCGGAAGCGGGCGGCACCTTGCTGCGCAGGGCCTGCTGACGGACCACGCCTTTCCCGCTGACCGAGATTTCCAGTCCGCCATGCAGCTTGTGCAGATCACTGTAACGCACCTCCAGCAGCTCAGCCGAGAGCGTGCCTTCGAGGTAAGCGGTCAGCCCACGCTTCACTTCACGGGATGCGTCGGTCTCTTTCCAGTCCTGCGTGCCATCCCCGCAGGACAGCAGCAGGACCCCGAGCAGGCAGCAGCAGGCGAATCGAATCGAGATGCGTGGATCATACGGCATGGAGAATCAGCAAGACAGCTCCAGGGTCCAGACCTGCCGGGTCGCGAGGTCGGCAATGCGGATCGCGTGGTTGTTGGTGTCGGCGATCAGCAGCTTGCCGTCACAGTGAAACAGGCCGTGCGGCTCGAAGAATGTGGCCGTCTCGAACGGGCCGTCGATGGCGCCTGGCTCACCGCTGCCGATGAGGCTCTCGGTCCGACCGCTGACCGGGTCGAGACGCTTGATCTTGTGGTTGTAACTATCGGCAACCAGCAAGTTCGAGCCCTCGCCGGTCAGGCCAATCGGGTGCTGCAGACGCACCTCCGGACCCACGCCGTCGATATCGCCCCACTCGAACAGACCCTGCCCGACGATCGTGCGCACGCTGCGCTGGCCCGTCAGTTCGACCGCGCGAATCGCGCTGGCCTCTGCGTCGGCCACATACAGCAGGCCATCCTGCAAGACCAGATCGCTGGGTTGATTGAACGACGCCGAGCTGGCCGCCCCATCGACGAGCGCCTCGCGCCCGTTGCCGGCGAAGACCGAGAGCTGGTCGCCGTCGAGACGCCAGATCTGATGTGAACCGGCCATCGCGATCAGCAGTTGATCCGGACCGGTCGCGACGATTGCCCAGGGAGAACGCAGCGCGGTCTGCGTCGCCGGCCCGCCTTGCGATGGCCGCAGCGCCTTTTCTCCCGTGCCAGCGATCAGCCGGACCGCACCACTCTCCAGATCGATGGCCTTGATCGCATGATTCTCGGTATCCGCGACATACAACGTCTGTTGCCAGACTGCGATCCCGTGCGGGTGATCGAGCGCGGCATCGATCGACTGGACCAACGTCGCCGAGCGTCGGTCGGCTGCGGGTTGGTAGATCTGGATGCGCTGATGACCGGTGTCGGAGACGATCAGCCGCCGCTGCGCGTCGACCAGCAGACGGGTCGGATGGCGCAGCGGCCCCGTGCTCTGCGGCGCTGCTTGCGTCAGACCCAGCGGGGCGTCGGCCAGCAGCCCCTGCTCGCCGAAATCATCGAGCAGCCGCTGGATCAGCGGTGCGAACTCGTCCGCCATCAGCTCGCCCGGCTGTGAGCCGACGTAGTCGCCCGCCGGATCGATCAGCGCGACCGTCGGCCAGGCCTGCACGCCATAGGTCTGCCAGATGGCGAAGCCGGCGTCGTTGACCACCGGATGTTCGATGCCGTGACGCGCTGCCGCCTGGCGGATGTTCTCGGTCAGCTTCTCGGCGGTGAACTTGGCCGAGTGGACGGAGATGACGACCAGCCGGTCGCCGAACTGCTCCTGCAAGCGGTGCAACTGCGCCACGTTGTGATGGCAGTTGATTCAGCAGTAGGTCCAGAACTCGAGCAGCACGACGCGTCCACGCAGGGCGGCCAGCGTCAGCGGCTGCGTGGTATTGATCCAGTCCAGCCCGTCGGGAAACTCGGGCGCCAGGGCGCTCACTCGAGCAGCCGCTGCTTGACCACCTCGAACGCTTCGTCGATCTTGATCCGTTCCTGGTCGGTGGTATCCCGGTCGCGGATGGTCACCGTGCCATCCTCGAGCGACTGGCCGTCGACGGTCAGGCAGTAGGGCGTGCCGACCTCGTCGTGCCGCGCGTAGCGCTTGCCGATGCTCTTCTGCGCGTCGTACTTGGCGTTGATCCCGTTGCTGAAGAACTGGCTGACGATCTCCCGCCCGAGCTCGGGCATGCCGTCCTTGCGCACCAGCGGCAGCACCGCCACCTTCCACGGCGCCAGCCGCGGATGCAGCTTGAGCACCCGGCGCGTGCGCACCTTGCCCGAGGCATCCGGTCGTGGGTTGTCGTAACAGAAGGCGTCGAGCAGATACATCAGCGTGGCGCGCGTGGCGCCCGCGGCCGGCTCGATCACATACGGCGTGTAACGCTTCTGCGTCTCGGGATCGAAGTAGAGGATCTTGGTTCGCGCATGTTCGGCGTGCTTGCGCAGATCGTAATCGGTTCGGCTGGCGACCCCCTCGAGCTCGTCCCAGCCCCAGGGATACTCATATTCGATGTCGTAGCAGTTGTCGGCGTAGTGCGCCAGCTCGTCGGCCGTGTGCTGACGCAGCCGGAACTTGCTCTTGTCGTTGGCGAACTTCAGATACCAGTCCAGCCGCGCCTGCTTCCAGTAGTCGAGCGCCTCGGCCTGCTTGCCCGGCTCGACGAAGTACTCCATCTCCATCTGCTCGAACTCGCAGGAGCGGAAGATAAAGTGCTCGACGGTCACCTCGTTGCGGAACGACTTGCCCATCTGCGCGATGCCGAAGGGGATCTTCATCGACATCGACTGCTGGATGTTGAGGAACTGGACGAACATCGCCTGTGCGGTCTCCGGTCGCAGATAGACAGCGCTCTGCTTGATCTTCTCGGCCAGGACCTGCTTGATCTCCTGGGCCGTCAGGCTCTTGCCGGCCAGCTCCTGTGCCATGTCCTCGAAGGGATCCACGGCGCCCAGGCTGGTGCGGAACATCAGGTTGAACTGCCGCTCGTCGGACAGGTCGGGGCCGCCGCAGTTGGGGCAGACGTAGCCGCGCTCCTCGACGACCGCCTTGATCTTCTGCCCCTTGCGCTTACCGCCCTTGGGATAGACCACCTCGGTCCCCGGGTCGAGTTTCGGCGCCTTGTCCGCGCGAAACCGCTCCTTGCAGTTGTGACAATCGACCAGCGGATCGGAGAAGCCGTCCAGGTGCCCCGACGCCTCCCAGACCTTGGGACTCATGATGATCGAGGCGTCCAGTCCGACGATGTCCTCGCGCTCGTAGACCATCGAGCGCCACCACTCGTTCATGATGTTGCGCTTGAGCTCCACGCCCATCGGTCCGTAGTCGTAGCAACTCTTCAGACCACCGTAGATCTCGCTGCTCTGGAAGATGAAGCCCCGCTGCTTGCACAACGAGACAATTTCCTTCATCAGATCGAGTTCTTCGGACTGGGCGGACTCGGACATCGGGCTTCTCCTTGAGACGGGACCGCGCGATTATTTCAGCCCGCTGACGGAAGTCAATCTTGGGGAAGGGCTTTGGCATTCGTAGAATGCCGGCATGCCCAGAAGGCTGATGCTGCTGACGCTGCTCGGGCTGGCCGGCCTGCTGCTGTACCGCCAGCTGGGCCCCCAGACCTCGCTGGCCGGCGAAGTGATTCCCCGCTTCCTGGTCTGGTTCGGCCTCTGCTTCTATCTGCAGATGGCCGCGCTCTGGCTCGCCAGCGGCATTCGCGAGCATGACTGGCCGCTGGCCGCCGTGATCATCTGCTTCGGGATCCTGTTTCGCCTGTGTTTGCTACCGCAAACTGAGATCACCGACGACGACATTCACCGCTACCTGTGGGACGGACGTGTGACCGCGGCCGGCGAGAACCCCTATCGCTTCAGCCCACAGGAGGTCTACGACGCGACCTCCGGCGCATCGCTGGCGCATTACAGGCCCGAGGACCGCGAAGCACTCGGGCGCCTGGTCACGCTGGCCAACCAGACGCCTGCCGTGGAGCGCAACTTCCTGAGTATCAACTATCCCTCGGTCAAGACGATCTACCCGCCGCTGTCCCAGGCCGTCTTCGCCCTGGCGCATTTTCTCGGGCCGGAGGACTTCCGCGTCTACAAGGCGCTGCTGTGCCTGTTCGAGCTGGCCACGATGCTGTTGTTGTGGCTCGCGCTGCGCGCGCTGCGGGCGCCGATCCACTGGCTGCTGATCCATGCCTGGAGTCCGCTGGCGATCAAGGAGTTCGCCGCCACCGGGCACCATGACGCGATCGCCGTCTGCATGCTGGCCCTTTGCCTCTACTTGCTGGTCCGTGACCGCGGCCGCTGGGCTGCGGCCGGTCTGGCCGGCGGGGTGCTCGCGAAGCTCTTTCCGCTGGTGCTGCTGCCGGCGCTACTGCGCCGCTTCGGCCTGATCGGCTGTCTGCTGCTCGCCGCCGTGATCGCAGCGGGCCTCTGGCCCTTTGCCGACGCGGGCATCGGCGGACTCTCTGGCCTGCTGACCTTCGGCAAGCAGTGGCAGTTCAACGCCGGGCTGTTCAGCCTGCTGGCCTGGGCCAGCTCCCCCACCGTCGCCCGTCTGCTCTGCGCCGTCGTCCTGTTGAGCGCGGCCGGCTGCTGCCTCTGGCGCGGCGCGCCGCAGATCGATCGCCTGCTGGACCAGTTGCTCGGCCTGCTGGCGCTGTTGCTGCTGCTCTCGCCAGTGGTCGACCCCTGGTACCTGACCTGGCTGCTGCCGCTACTGGTCCTGCGGCCCTGCGCGCCGCTCGTCGCCTGGACCGGCCTGGTGGCGATCCACTACAGCTGGTTCATCCAGCTGGCTGACCAGTGGTGGATCCGACCGGCGCAGTATCTGCCACTTTACCTCTATCTGGCCTACTGGTTCTGGCGCCGCCGGGCGGTGCAGGGTACCCTGTGCCCCGCGGGTGCACGTCAACCTTAGAAAGGGACCCTGGCCATGCCACTTCGATTCTCCTTGATCTTGATTTCCGTCTCCATCGCGCTGCTGCTGGCGCTGCCGGCCACTGGCCAGAACAAGCGGGGATTCAAACCCAAGCTGATCAAGATCGACCTGGCACTGACCGGAACCAAGTCGGCCTGGAAAGCCAAGGTGCCCGAGAACCTCTGGGCCCGACTGAAGCACAAGGCCAAGATCGAGCTGAAGCTCGGCAGCGAGCAGCTGATCTTCCAGGTCCTGCCGGGCAAGACGCTCAGCCGGAACGAGCTGGCCAAGACGCTGCTGAGGGTCCACAAGTCGCTGCGCATCGCCGACGGCGCGTTGATCGGCAAGGTGGACCTGAAGCTGGCCAAGCAGCCCAGGCGGCAGAACGCGCTGGCGCTCTGGCGGGCGCTCAAGAGCACTCCGACGGTCAAGAGCGTGCCGCGCCCAAAGGGCCGCAACAGCAAGCTGTATCAGCTGGTCATCGTCTCGCCTGGCATCACCCTGGGCGCGTTGAACAAGACGATCGGCAAGTCACTGGGGCGCAAGAGCCAGCGCAAGGACCCGATCGGCGATATCACCTGGCACGGTCCGGCCAAGAAGACGGAGAAACGCGGCTCGGGTCGCAGAGGTTCCGGCGGCGAGTAGCACGTGAGCTGCCCTGCGTCGCCCATCTTTGCGGGAGGTTGATGGGCATTCGGCTGGCGTCGGCCCGATAATTTGTGAAACATTGAATCCAGAGATTCTGCGCCTGCGACGGGAGAAATCTGCTGACAATAACGCAGCCAAGCTTCGGGGATCAGGGTGATACAGGGGCGAATGAGGGCAGCCGCGTGACTGATCAGGACGGGAAGGGCCTCCAGATCATGGTCATTGACGATGACCCTGATGACCAGGAATTCATGAGGGACGCCCTGACCGCGCTCGGACATGAGGTGCTCGGTGTCACCGACTCCATGCGTGGGTTTGCTCTCGCCGTGATGTCCCCTCCCGACTTGATCTTCCTCGACCTGATGATTCCTGACGTGAATGGTCTCGCGACGATGAAAATGCTCCGCGAGGAGTCAAAGACGAGCGACATCCCGATCATCCTGATGTCGAGCGCTCCGGAGCTGGGGACGGCGGTCCTCGCGGCAGTCGGAGGAGCAGTCGAGTTCATGCCGAAGGACAACATCAACGAGAAATACCTGTCCAAGCGGATCGAGGGTATCCAGCTCGATTTGAAAAGGTAGCCGGACAGTCCGAACGCTCGCCAGGAGCGAACTAGCGGGTGATGATGCGCGAGGGCCTGAGGCCCAGATAATCGTATGCCGAGTCGGGATTGAGCCCGGAGCGCTGGGCCGAGCGGGAGGTCTTGCTGGTAAAACGCCACCCGCCCCCGCGTTCGATCCGGATCGGCCCCTCCGCCTTCCGCAGGCCGTCGCCGCTGCGGACCGGCGTGCTGTAAGGCGCGTAGGCGTCTCGGC
>CAZMLI010000273.1:5530-6766 GCA_964566865.1 uncultured Planctomycetota bacterium | reverse complement strand
TAAACGAGGTTGGTATAATCGTGGTCGACCATGATCGACCACGTTCAGCAACGCGTCCTGCTGGTTTCGATCGGCCTGCTGGGGGCCATCGCGCTGGTTGTGCTGGTCATGCGCGACGGCACAGAGGAGCCCGACCGCCTGAGCCGACCCGCTGACGGCCGTAGGCCTGGCGAGCGGGTTGTGCAGCCAGCCGCCGCGCCCGGCCGATCGACGCACCAGCCGGCGAAAGTAACGATCCAGACCGCCAAGGCGCGTGCAGCCGGTGGCTTGTTTGGCCGGGTCGTCACCTCCGATGGCCGCCTGGTGAAGGGCGCGCGCGTGCGCGCCTACCGTTTGACACCGCTGGCGATCGACCCGCTCGTGCCCTTTCCCAGCAACCCGCTCGTCGGGCAGAAGCCCCGCGTCACCCGCTCCAGCTCGCAAGGCGTCTTCCGCTTCGATGGACTGCTGACCGGCGTCTATCGCTTGACGGCCGATCATTCGCTCGGCAGCAGTCCGCTCAGCGGTCCGTTTCAACTGGTCGCGGGACGCCCCACCGGTCCGCTGCTGCTGCGCTTGCACCCGCTGTTCGGACTCTCTGGCCTGGTGACCGACGCATCCGGCAAAGCGATTCCCGGCGCGCGGGTCACGCTGATGGCCTCGAACCAGCGCAGCGTACCGCCGCAGCGTCGCATCGCCGATAAGCATGGTGGCTTCCGTTTCTCGGTGGTGGCCGGCCTGCATGCCTTGCGCGTGGTCGCACCAGGGCACGTATCGCTGCTGTTTCCCGACATCCCTGCCCCGCGTCGCGACGTGCGTCTGGTCCTGCCAGACGGCGGCGGCATCGTCGGCCAGGTCACGCAGGCCGGGAGCGGTCAAGCCATCGTGGGTGCGGTGATCGACGGGGTGCTCGGCGACTGGCGCCAGACGGTGCGCAGCGACGCCGAGGGTCGGTTTCGTTTTCCCCAGCTGCCCGTCGGCGAGGCGCTGTTGACGGTCACCCATCCCGGGATGGCCCCCCGTCAACGCGCGCTGCGCATCGCGCGCGGCAAGACCAGCCGGATCGCGATCAAGCTGCGCCGTGGTTTGACGCTCGTCGGACGTGTGATCTTGCAGGCCAGCGGCAGCCCGCTGGCCGGTGTGTCGCTGGTCGGCCGTCCGGTGGCCAGCAGCATGATGTCGGTCCACCGGACCCGGACCGACGACCAGGGGGCATTTCGGCTGACCGGCCTGCGCCGCGGCGCCTGGCGGATCTGG
>CAZMLI010000273.1:0-5430 GCA_964566865.1 uncultured Planctomycetota bacterium | reverse complement strand
CGACCAGGGGGCATTTCGGCTGACCGGCCTGCGCCGCGGCGCCTGGCGGATCTGGCTGGCGTCGCCCCAGTACACCCTGGCGCGCCCGCTCGAGGTCTTCCTGCAGGCGGATCGCGAGGTCCGGGTCAGCGTGCGGGCAGTGCGCAACGCGCAACTCTCCGGACAGCTGCTTGATCAGCAGGCGCAACCGGTCAGCGGCGCAACCGTGCTGCTGCTGCCTGGATTGCCCTTTCCCACTCCGTGGCTGGCCCGGCGCAGCGTTACCGATGCGCAGGGTCGCTTCACGCTCGCCGTACCGCTGGTCAACCGTCGCTTTCAACTGGAGATCGCGCACGCGAAGCAGATCGAGATCAACTACGGTCCGCTGGAGCTGGCGCCCGGGGAGCAGAAGCAGCTGACGATTCGTCTGCCGCCGGCAGCAACCGTCGGCGGACGGGTGCGAGATCCCGCGGGCGTTCCGGTGGCCGGGGCGCTGCTCAGCCTGTATGCGATTGACCCGGGCGCAGGGGCGCGCAACCGCGTGGCGCAGTTTTCCAGCGACCGCCAGGGTGCCTTTGTCTTCGCCCAGTTGCATCCGCAGACCCAGTACCAGCTGCGCGTGCAGGCCGCCGGCTTGCAAACCCACTACACCGAGCCGTTTCAGGCGCCGGCCGGTCGCAGGCTGCCACTCGAGATCCGACTCGAGCCCGCGACCCGGCTCGCGGGGCGCGTCGCCACCCCGGACGGCCAGCCCGTCGTCGGCGCGATCCTCGAGGCGATCGACCAGCCGACGGGTCAGCTGCTCGGCCGGGCGCGCACCGACCATGCGGGGCAGTTCAGCTTCGACAGCCTGTCGGCCGGCCCCTACGGGATCTCGGCCTACGCCCCGGGCTACGCGCAGCTGACGCGCGCCGACGTGCGCCCGGGCGCGGCCCTGGAGCTACAGCTCGTGCGCGAGCGTACGATCACGCTCGAGGTCGATCTCCCGCTGGACTATCACTTCTCTTACACGGTGCGGCTGTTCGCGCTGGACGGCAAGAGCGAGAAGCCGCTGCACAGCGAGTCCTTCCCGCCGACACAGCGCCGGCACACGCTGGGCCCCTTGCCGGCCGGTCGCTACAAGCTCGTCGCCGAGGGGCCCGGGCTGGTGCGGGTCAGCCTGCAGCCAGTCGCAGCGCTGGGCGAGGGCGGGGCGGTGCTTTACCTGCAGCTGCGCATGGGCCGGATGATCGTCGGTACGCTCGTCGATGCCGCGGGCAAGCCGATTCATGGTGCGATCATTCTCCGCGGCCGCGTGGCCCCCACCGTCACGCCGGCCCAGGCCCAGACCGACGGGCTGGTGCTCGAAGCGACACATGCCGATGGCAGCTTCCATCTGACCGGGTTCGAGGGCGATCGCACCACGATCACGATCATGCACGCGCAGAGCCTGACCCGCACCGTGACCGTCGCGGTCGGCCAGGGGAAACACAATCGCATCCAGCTACAGGCGGGACACGCACTGTCGATCCAGCTCAGCGGCAGCAAACCAGGCGGCCGCCAGTTGCGGCTCGAGGGCCCGGTCGTGCGGCAAGTGCTGAGCGATCCAACCGGCGCGGCGCGGATCGGCGGACTGGCGCCCGGTCGTTACCAGCTGCGGATTGACGGGAAAACTGTGCAGCACAGCACGATCACGATCCCGGAGCTGAAGTCGATTCGCGTGCCGCTGGCGGACTGACTCCGAACAAGCGGGCCGCGCCCGAGTGCAGTGCGATCACCCCGATGGGCGCGGTGATGACGATCGCCAGCACCCCCACGCTGAGGATCAACTCGCCCTCGGCCATGCCGCGATCCAGCGCCAGCCCGGCGAAGGCGGCCTGGATCGTCGCCTTGGGTAGATAACACAGGACGCAGCCCAGTCGTTCGCGCAGACTGTAGCCGCTGCCCGCCGTCGCGGCGAAGCAACCCAGCGCCCGAGCCAGTTGCCCGAGGCAGATCACCGCCGCCGCCGCGAGCCCCACGCTGGCCAGCGGCGCCAGGTCGACCGCAGCGCCGATCAGTCCGAACAGGGCGTACTGCGCCACCGACCAGATTCGCGCCAGCCCCTGATCCAGCCACTTCGCGCTGTCGCTGCCCCCGGCCCGCAGACCAGCGCCCAGCGCGATGATCGCCAGCACGAAGGAGAACTGCGCCTCGCGCCCCGCAACCAGCAGCAGACAGCCCGCGATCCAGATCGGCGCCGCCCCGTAGGGCGGGGGCTTGTCCCCCGCCGCACCCCATACCCCAGGCAGCCGCAGCAAGACCCAGGCCAGCGCCAGCCCCGCCAGTACGCCGGCCCCCAGCTTGTAGCCCCCCAGCAGCAGGCTGCCAGTCCAGGAAAGCTGCCCGCCGAGCGAAAGATCCAGCGCCACCCCCAGCGCCAGCAGCGCGAAGATGTTGTCCAGCGGCGCGCCGGCCAGCAGGGCCGTCGGCGCGCGTCTGCGGTCGCCCGTCAGCGCTTCGAGCAAGGTCAATAAGCCTGGGATGACGATGGCGGGCGAGATCGCGGCTACCAGGAATCCGAGCACGATCGCGGCGGAAATGCGCAGCTCCAGCAGCCAGTGTGCCGCCGCGGCCACCGCGGCTGCGTCGCACAGCATCGGCACGACGCCGATCAGCAGCGCGCGCGTGCCAGCGCTACGCAACTCCTCGCGGGACAGCCCAAGCCCGGCCCGCAGCAAGACCAGCGCCAGCACGGCGAGTCGCAGGGGTTGTGAAATCGCGTTCAAGCGCAGCGCTTTCGGCGGTCCGAGTTCGAGGCCGTTGGCCACCAGCGCGCCACCGGCGATCATGCCCAGCAGCGGCGGCAGTCCCGCCCATCCGGCCAGACGCGCCAGCAGCCAGGCAGCCAGCAGCAGCAGCGCGATCTCGAGCAGCAGCTGGGTCAGTTGCCGGCCGCCGGCTTCTTTTTCGATCGCTGCTTCTCACGCCACCAGAGGCTCCAGGCCGCGTGATCGATCCCCAGTCGCAGGTAGGTCTTCTCCGGCAGGTCGAGCATCTGCCGCAGGGTCTGCGCCACCTGCCAGCGCAGGCGCAGGTTGTCATGCTTGAGTGTGCCGATCAGCTTGGGCGCCATCGACGAGTCGCCCAGCCGGCCCAGCGCGCGCAGGGCGTTGACCTGGCCAGCGTAACTCTTGCTGCCGACGAATTGCGCGAGCAGCAACGGTCCGCGAATCGCGCGAATGCGTCCGTGGGACAGCGCCGCGATGCGGGTGTCGCCCAGCGCGATGGCCTGCTCGTAGGCCTTGATTGCGGCGGGCATATCCGGCTTGCCTTCGAGTGCGGTCCCGAGCAGGTGGTAGCCTCGCGCGTCCGGCTGCTGCGCGAGATAGGCCCGCAGATCCCTGGCCGCTCTGGCCCACTGGCGTCGACCGATGTACAGCTCCGCGCGGCGCCAGTACATCTGGGGTGTCGCGCCCCCGGCCCCGACCAGTCGGGTGAACATCTTGCGCGCCTTCTCGAGCTGCTTGAGGTCCTCGTAGATCGAGGCCAGTTCGATCATCGCCGGCTTGTGGTCCTTCTGCAGCACCAGCACCCGCTCCAGATCCCGCACCGCTTCGGACTTGCGCCCCATCCTGGCCAGCAGCTGGCCCCGACTCCAGAACAACCGCGCCAGCAAATCGGCCTCGCTGACCAGCGGCAACTCGGTGCCCTTCAGGTTGTGCCGCTGAATGTGATACTGTACCGGCCGCACGTCGCCCTGTTGCGCCGGCACCACCGTCAATCCCTGCGGCCCCGCGAGGCGCACCACCATCTCGTCCCCCGCCATCACCGGATAGAGCTTCATGTTGGCCGCGCGGCCGAGGACCAGGAACAGCAAGACGAACTGCATCTGGCCACCGATCCGGCTGGTCAGCAGATCCGAGATGAACAGCTGGTCAGCGCGCGTCACCCTGATCTGCTTGTAGCGCATGCCCTTGAGCTGGAAGACCACGGCGGACAGCAGCGCGAGCTGACGCTGCGGATCGCCCTCGCTGCGCGTCTTGTACTTCACCTCACGTGTATAGCCATGCAGCAGCTTGAAATAGCGTGCCCTGTCCAGCCGGTGCTTGTTCTCCCGCTCGATCGCGTACAGCAGATGGCCGAGCGGCAGGCGCTTGCCGGACGGCTCGGCATAATTCGCAAGCGCGGCGTCGAGGGGCGGCATCTTCGCCGGCGCCCTGCCGCTGATCGGTCGCATCACCGCCCAGCTGCCGATGTCGACCGGCTTCTTCTTGACCGGCTTCTTCTTGACCGGCTTCTTCTTGACCGGCTTCTTCTTGTCCTGCGCACGCTTCTTGTCCTGCGCACGCTTCTTGTCCTGCGCGCGCTTCTTGTCCTGCGCGCGCTGCGGATCCTGTGCGCGCGGCTGGTCCTGCGCGATCGCGGTCGTGCAGAGGCATAGCAGCAGGAGCAACCCGTGTAGCTTTCTCATGCTGGGATGATAACGAATCTCAGCGTTGATGCCATGCCTGGATCGCCCGGAGCTGCTCGCTGCGACGGTCATCCGCAGCGTCCGCATCGAAGGGTAAGCGGCAGGCCGTCAGCAGACAGAATGCGCTGTGGGCACGCTCCCGGACCACCGCGGAGGGGTCGCGCAACGCGGCGAGCAGATGCACCGCATCCGCCGGCCCGCCATGCCGCCCCAGCCCGGTGGCTGCACGCGCGCGGATCTTCGCCCGTGGGTGTCCGAGCGCCATGATCAGCCAGCGAGTGCGGCCCTGTGCGCTGGCACCTCCCCACCACTGCCGCCAGACCGCGAGCTGCTCGGCCCGCTCTCGCGGTGTGTCGCTCGGTCCGAAGTCGAACCGCAGCCCACTGAGCTGCCGCAGCGCCGTGGCCGCCGCATCCCGAACCACCCGATGCTCGTCGGCAAGCGCGTCGATCAACGCCGGGATCTGCAGCACCTGATCATGCTCGGAAATCCAGCGGGCCGCGCGCACGCGCACCGCCCGACGAGGATCCACGAGCAAACGCGGTAACCAGCCCGATTGGCCCAGCGACTGGTGCGCGCCCCACCAATCGCGCCAGCGCGCAAGGTCGCCGTCCCGCCGCCCCGAGAGGCTGTACAGCGCGGTCTCGGCCGCTGCGCGGACCACTGCCGAACTGTCGGCAAGTCGCGCAATCAGCGCAGGGATCGCGCGCAGGTCACCGATGCGCGCAAGCTGGTCGGCCGCCGCGCGACGGCCGCTCGCCTGTGGCGCTGCCAGTGCCTCGGCGTAGCGTTGCAACCAGGTTTTGCTGCGCGAGGCACGCCACCACTGACGCCAGCGCGCCAGGCCCTTGGCCCGTTGCTCGTCATCTCCCTGCGGGGTAAAATCGAAGGCGCGCGCCGTCCAGCCGCGCAGCGTCTGGAGCGCGGCGGAGCGAACCCCAGCGACCGGATCCTCGAGCAGGTCGATCAATCGACCCACCCCGGCAGCCGGCGTCATTCGCCCCATGCTTCGCGCGGCC
>CAZMLI010000272.1:0-6791 GCA_964566865.1 uncultured Planctomycetota bacterium | reverse complement strand
GGCGCCCCACTTGCTCTTGAAGACCAGCTTGATGTTGACCGCGGTCGTGGCGCAGGCCACGTTGGTCATCTTGCTGATCCGGATCTTCTGGCCCTCGTACGCAGTCCCCGGGGGTCCGACGCCAACCGTGCCACCGATCACCTCGGAGGTCTTGCCCGCCTCTCCGCTGCGCTTGAACTCGAAGTGCGCGACGAGCTGGTAGCAGTAGGTCGTCTTCGGCTCGAAGTTACGATCGTCGAAGCTGGTGCTGTCCTTGCTCTTCGGCGACGAGGTCTTGCTCTTCTCCTCGCCCTTGCGCCAGCGGTAAAGCATGTAGCCCAGCAGCTCAGCAGCCGGCTTGCCATCCAGGTGACTGGGCGGCCCCGCCCAGGTGACCTTCAGGTTCTCGCGATCGGCCAGGACCGACAGCGTGCTCGGATCGGTGACAAACACCGGCTCGGCGCCGGCGTCGCGCTTGATCGTGACCTGTGGCATGCGGTAGAAGGTCCAGTTGCTGGGCAGATCCTTGGGCTTGAGCGAGCTCCACTCCGCGCTCACGGCGGCCAGCGAATCGGCCGACTTGGCGGGCGGTTTGACGCCGATCTTCTTCTTGTTATTGATCTGCGTCTCTTTGCTTTTGACCTCGTCGTTGGTCTGCTGCGCGTTCCCGCCAGCCATCGTCGTCACCACGAAAAAGGCCGCGACTGCCAGGGCCAGGCCGAGGGAGACCTTTTCGCCGTGCTGCATCAGGAATTCTTTTGGATCGGTGGGAAGCGCCATGTCAGCTCTCCGAGACTACATACAGGGCCGGCCGCTTGCCGGCAGATCAATGAGAGGCTGAATTCTATGAGGCGCGCGCAACTGCCGCAAGCAGCAACACCCGAAAAGCTCCCGCTGAATCCACTCGCGCCTTTTTCAACACCCTGCTAGAATCTTCCTCTCTCTCAGCACAACACACGCAAGGGACCGATCAATGGCATCCAACAGACCCTTCCTACTCGCCCTGACCGCCCTGTTCATGCTGCTTCCGCCGGTCCGAGCCGACGAGATCGTCATGAAGGGACGCAGCGGCAGCAAGCTGTCCGAGATCAAGATCAGCGAGGTCACCTACGAGGGGATGAAGTGGGCCAACAAGCTCGGCGGTCGTGGCCTGGTGCGGTTCAACAAGATCGCCTCCGCCACCTTCGACAACTCCCCCTGGGAATATGAAAGGGGACGAGACGCATTCAAAGAAGGCCGCTACGAAGACGCGATCAAGGACTTTCGCAAGGCGATCAAGGGCTCCAGTGACGATATCTGGGTCGATCAGTACTGCCTCTGGCGCATCGCCCGCTCGCAGTTGCGGCTGGGCCAGGCCAAGGCGGCCGGTAAAACGCTCCAGGCGTTGCTGGACTGGGGCCACAAGAAGACGCGCTACTTGCCGGACGCGCTGATCACCCGGGGCCGGATCGCGCTCAACTCGGGCGACAAGGCAGGCGCGCTGAAGGCTTTCAAGAAACTGAGCGCGCTGGCCCAGGTAGAAGACTCGCGCCTGGACCGGAAGTTCTATTTCCTCGGACAGGCCTGGCTGGCCAAGACCTACCTGGTCAGCAACCAGTCGGCCAAGGCGCTGGAGTTGTTCCGCGACCTGCGCGGCACCACCCAGACAAGCTACCCCTCGGTTTACCTGCTCTCGACGATCGGCGAGGGCCAGGCGCTGACGCGGACGAAGGAATACAACCTGGCCCGCCCGCTGTTCATCGAGGCGATCGAGAAGGCCGGCCAGAACCGGGCGGTGCTGGCTCAGGCCTACAACGGCATTGGCGAGACCTACTACAGCGCCGGCACCAACGAGGACCTGCACATCGCGCTCAAGGCATTCCTCAAGGTCATCCTGCTGTTCGACGCGCAGACCGCCGAGATGCCCAAGGCCCTCTGGCACGCCTCCAAATGCTTCGGCAAGCTGCGCGGATCGAGCAAGGCCTGGGCCGCTCGCTCGCGCGAGCTCAGGCGCGAACTGCGCGAACGGTTTCCGCAGTCCTCCTGGGCCCGTAAACCGTGAGTAGAAGCCTCCTGCTCGCCACCCTGATACTGATCGGCCTGGCGCCTGCCGCGCAGGCCGATGTCAAGGCCTTCAAGAGCTGGTGGAAAACCGAAAGCAAGCGTTTCAAAGACAACCGTCGCAAACCGTACGTCCAGTTACACATCATTCGCTCGCTGGGCCAGCGCAAGGAGTTCGACCTGTCTGCGAGGCTGTTGCTGACATTCCTCCAGGCGCGCGACCCTGAGCAGCGGATCACCGCCGCCCAGACACTCGCCGACAAGCGCTATGCCAAGTGGGTCAAGGCGCTGATCCAGACCTACGACCGGCTCCGCAAGCCCAGCTTGCTGCTCGACTGCGAAATCGTCACCACGCTGGCGGCGATCGGGCAGACCGACGCGCCCGTGATTGACTTTCTGCGAAAGAAACTGCAGCGCCCCGAGCTGATCCTGATTCGCCAGACACTCAAAGCCTTCGAGACGCTCGACAAGCCGGCCTGCGTCAAGCCCGTGGTGCGCTACCTGCTGACCGTCTTCCCCAACCGCAACCTCCGCGATGCCGGTTCGACGCGCTCCGCCTCCCAGTTCGACTGGCAGCGCTACAAGGAGCTGAAGAAGCCGCTGCTCGAAGCGTGCGAAGTCCTGACCGGCAAGCAGTTCGAGCTGATGGAGGAGTGGCGGGAGTGGCTTTCCGACTTCAAGAAAAAGTAGTGCTCTCCGCGGACGAGCCGACCTATCGTTTCAGCCGCTACCTGAAGCAGCGCTTTCCCTGGCGCACCTTCAAGGTCACCCTGCACGCGGGCTTCAGTTGCCCCAACATCGACGGGACCGTGGCACGCGGCGGCTGCAGCTATTGCGATAATCGCACCTTCTCCCCCCAGCTCACGCTCGGCGGCAGTTCGGTCCGGCAGCAGATGCGGGTCGGACAGGCCAAGATGCGGAAGCTGAACAAGGCCGAGAAGTTCATCGCTTACTTTCAGAGCTTCACCAATACCCACGGCCCCATCGAGCAACTGCGTGCGGTCTACGATCAAGCGCTGGCCGAGCCGGACGTGGTGGCGCTCGCCGTCGGTACACGGCCCGATTGCGTGCCGGACCCGGTGCTCGACCTGCTCGCGGAGTACGCGGAGCTCCGCGAAGTCTGGGTCGAATACGGGATGCAGAGCGCCCACGACCAGAGCGCCGTGCTGACCAACCGGCATCAGACAATGGCGCAGTTCGTCGACGCGCTGCAGCGCACGGCATTGCGCCCGTCGCTCAAGGTTTGCGTGCACGTGATTCTCGGCCTGCCCGGAGAGACCCACGAGATGATGTTGCAGACCGCGGACGCACTGGCGGCCCTGCCCTACCACAGCATCAAGATTCACCACCTGTACATCTCGGCCGGAACGCCGATGGCAGACGCCTTCGCAGCCGGAAAGGTACAGGTCCTGTCGCTCGATCGTTATGTTCCGCTCGTGGCCGATTTCCTCGAGCGGATTTCCCCTGAAGTCTCGATTCAGCGCATGATGGGCGAGCTGAATCACCCCTCGGTCATCGCGCCGCAATGGGGACTGACCAAGGGCGAAATCGAAGATCTTATCCTGGAAGAATTGCGGCGGCGCGGCAGGACCCAAGGGTCCTTGCACCGAACGCTCGCCTGCGCGGAGAAATTGTCGTGAGTCAGAAGACAGCATTGATCACCGGGATCACCGGACAGGACGGTTCCTACCTGGCCGAGTTCCTGCTGGAAAAGGGCTATCATGTGGTCGGCATGGTCCGCCGCGCCTCGAGCGAGAACTTCGAGCGGATCGATCATCTGCGCGATCAGCTCGACATCCGCCAGGCCGACCTGCTGGACCAGCTATCGCTGATCCGCCTGATCCAGGAGATCAAGCCGGTCGAGATCTACAACCTGGCGGCGCAGAGCTTCGTGCCGACCTCTTTCGACCAGCCGGTGCTGACGGCCGAGGTGACCGCGATCGGCGTGACGCGCATCCTCGAGGCCGTGCGTCAGGTCGACCGCTCGATCCGGGTCTATCAGGCATCCAGCTCCGAGATGTTCGGCAAGGTCTTCGAATCGCCACAGACCGAAAACACCCCGTTCTATCCACGCAGCCCCTACGGCGTGGCCAAGGTCTACGGCCACTGGATCACCGTCAACTACCGCGAGAGCTACGACATCTTCGCGGTCAGCGGCATCCTGTTCAATCACGAGAGTCCCCGGCGCGGCCTGGAGTTCGTCACGCGCAAGGTGACCAACGCGGTGGCCCGGATCTCGCTCGGACTGGCCGATGAGCTGGCCCTGGGCAACATGGACGCACAGCGCGACTGGGGCTATGCGATGGATTATGTGCGGGCGATGTGGCTGATGCTGCAGCAGGACGACCCACAGGACTTCGTCATCGCGACGGGCGAGACGCACTCGGTTCGCCGGCTGGTCGAGATCGCCTTCGCACATGTCAACCTGGACCCCGACAAGTACATCCGCATCGACCAGCGCTTCGTTCGCGCCGCCGAGGTCGATCTGCTACTGGGCGATGCGACCAAGGCCAAGGAACTGATGGGCTGGGAACCGGAGGTCTCTTTCGAAACGCTGATCGAGATGATGGTCGACGCCGACCTTCGGCGGCACCAGCTTCGACTGGAAGCCCGCTCCATCGCGCAGAAATGAAAGTCCTCGTCACCGGCGCCGGAGGGTTTGTCGGCGGTCACCTGGTGCGCACCCTGGAGGCCGCCGGCCACCAGGTCATCGGGACCAGCCTGCAGCCAGGCAACGAGCTGGCGCTCGAGCTGCTCGACCTGCGCGACCACGATGCCACGCAGGCCCTGATCGAACGTGTGCGCCCGGAGGGGATCGTGCACCTGGCGGGGTTGGCCTACGTGCCCGCCGCGGAGCAGGACCTCGGACTGGCTGTCAGCACCAACATCGGCGCCACCGCGGTGATGCTCGACCGGGCTGCGGCCGTCTCGCCCGGCTGTCGCTTCGTGCTGATCAGCTCCAGCGAGGTATACGGCCGCCGGCTCGGCGAGGAGCCGATCACCGAGGACACCCCGCCCGAGCCGGCCAACGCCTACAGCATCACCAAGCTGTCGGCCGAGATGCTCGCCCGACATGTCGGCCGCACGCGCGAGGTGGACGTGATCGTCGCACGCCCCTTCAACCACATCGGCCCGGGCCAATCGGAGCTGTTCGTCGCGCCCGCCTTCGCGCGCCAGATCGCCGCGATCGAGGCGGGTCGATGCGACAACGTGCTCAAGGTCGGAAACCTGGAGGCCCGACGCGACTTCACCGACGTGCGCGACGTGGCCGAAGCCTACCGCATCCTGCTCGAGAGCGGACACCCCGGTGAGGTGTACAACGTCTGCTCCGGCGCCGCAGTCTCGGTGCACGCCGTGCTCGAGCAGCTGCTCGAGCTGACCACCGCGGAGATCCGGGTCGAGGTCGACCCCGACCGCATGCGTCCCTCCGACTTGCCAGTCTTCTGTGGCAGCGCCGAGCGGATCAAGCAGGCCACCGGCTGGGACCGACAGTTCGACCTGAGCACGACCCTGCGCGATGTGCTGGATGACTGGCGCAGCCGGCTGGCCCACGCGCCGTCTTGACTTGTCCCGCGCGTCTGCCTAGACTTTAATTAGCGGGTACGGAGGACAATGATGAAGCGCCCAATCCTGATGACGGCCGTGTTGACGGCCTGGATCCTCGCGCCGAGCCTCTCGGCGGACGAGAAGCTCCCCACACTGCGCGAACTGGATCAGTTCATCCAGCGCTGCCAACAACTGCAGGCCAAATCGGGCACGGCCAAACCTGCCAAGGCCAAGCCGCCCGTGCACGACAAGCCACATTCGGCCCTGGGCTTGACCCGGGCGCAGCGCGAGCAAGCGGCCTTCAAGCTCGCCCGCGAGCTGACCTCCAAGCCCGGCGCCTACGGCAAGGAGAAGGGACTGCAGGTGCTGAAGCAACTCAAGGCGCTCGACGTGCCTGGGATCATGGCCCAGCTGCATCCCCTGCTGGTGGTCCGGAACACGCAGGAAGAGCGGCGCTGGGTCGCGTTCCAGCTGGGCAAGCACTACCTGCCGAAGATCTTCCGGCTGGAAAAGGGCACCGAAGAGACCTCCTACCGCATCGCCTTTCACAGCCCCCTGCACAAGGCCTATCGAAAGTGGCTGCGCCGCATGACGGGCAAGCAGCACAAGCTGGCGCGCGACGTGATCAATAGCAGAGTGCGATACGTCCTCGGACGCATCGAGAAGCTCAAGGGGGCCACCGAGAAATCCGCCGCCGACGAACTCGCGAAGCAACTGATACAACAGGGCGAGGAGTGGGTCGTCTGGGACCTGACCCTGATCTTCAACCAGGCGGCCAAGCACCGAGGGTTCACTCGTCGCTTCGCCGGTCGGGTCATTCGCTATTACATGGGCGCGCAGGTGAAAGTCGAGCTCAAGCCGCGCCTCTTCCGGGCAAACTACCAGCAGCGCAACAAGCAAACTAACGCGTATCTGCGCGCCTGCAGCTACTGCACCTACATCGCCAAGCGACGACGCCGCTAGAAATACGCCGCGTCAGGATTCCGCTATAATGGTGCGGATGGCAGACGAAGCCCGCGGTCAGCCGGATGCAGAGACGCTGCGTGCGATCATCGCGCGCGCTGGGCTATCAGTCCAGCTGGCCCAGACCATCCCGTCCGGGCAGACCGCCGACCGACACAGCGAGCAGCCAGTCACGCAGCTGGGCCGTTACCCGGTCACCGGCCATCTCGGCGCGGGCGGCATGGGCGAGGTGCTGGAGGTCAGCGATACCGACCTGGGTCGCG
>CAZMLI010000271.1:0-6800 GCA_964566865.1 uncultured Planctomycetota bacterium | reverse complement strand
TTCCCAGTTTCTCTTCCCTGTTCCCTGTTCCCTGTAGCCTGTTAAATTAGCAGGATGGGGCTACCGGCGCGAAGCGATGTCTCTGAATTCTGCGTGCCTTCCGTTGGCACACCTGAGCGAAGTAGATACCCAGAAATCCGGTTTAGCCCGGACTATCACGCGCCGCCGGGTTGCGGCCCCACGTACAGCGCCCGGGGTCGGATCATCCGGTCGGTCTGGTACTGCTCCAGCGCCTGACCGATCCAGCCCACCGTGCGCCCCATCGCGAACAGGCCGAGCGCCGCGCCCTCCGGGCAGTCCAGCGAGCGCGCCAGCGTGACCAGCCCCAGATCGATCGTCGGCGCCTTGCCCAGCAGCTTCGCCGCCGCCGCGACCAGCGCATCGGCCAGCGCCAGACTGGGCGAGTCGGGCATTTGCGAGCGGACCAGCGAGAGCAACAGCGCCCCTCGCGGATCCCCATCGGGGTACAGCGGATGACCGAATCCCGGCACCAGGTCTCCACGACGCAACCGGTCGGCCAGCGTACGATGCGCGCGCTCGGGACTGGCCGCCTCCTCGAACAGCGCCTCGACCCGATCGCAGTGGCCGCCGTGCTTGGGACCCTGCAGCGCGGCGAGCCCCGCGGTCACCGCGGCGTAGGGGCTCGCACCCGCCGAGGCGACACAGCGCGCGGTGAAGGCCGAGACGTTCAGCTCGTGATCGGCACAGCAGATCAGCGCGGCATCGAACAGCTTGACCGCGGCCGGATGCGCCGGCGACCAGGCAGCCTGTAGCACGCGGGCGGTCCGGTCGCGCGGCAGGCGACCGGCCCGCGTCGCAATGCCCGAGAGCAGGCTGAGAATGCGCTGGCCCGAGCGGGTGACGCTGGCCGGGTCCAGCTCGAAGCCGCCGGGATCAGTCATGCCGGCCAGTGGGACCAGCACCTGAAAGGCTTGCACAGGACGGGCCGCCGAGCGCCGCACCGCGCGCCAGCCAGCCGGTAGCCGCATCGGCCCCGGCGACGGCAGGTGGGCCTGCAGGTCCCCGAGCCAGATCAAGGCCGCCACCTGCTCCAGGGTCTGCTGCCGGGCCAGCGTCATCACGTCCAGCCCGCGATAGTAGAGGCAGCCGTCCCGGATCAGCGTGATCTGCGAATCGAGCACCGGCGCGCCGAAATGCAGCGCCTGGCTGGCCACCTGCTGCGGGTCCCGGCGCCCGGCCTTGCGCGCCAGCAAGGCCGCGATGTCCTCGCTGCGATAGCGGCGGGCACGGCTACCATCGGTCGCCTCGGAGCGGATCATCCCCCGACTGACATAGGCGTAGAGCGTCTGTGGGCTGATATCCAGCGCCGCCGACGCCTCCTTGGCGCTCATGGTTGATTTAGCAATCAATATTGACAATATATCGGCCTTGCGGCTACTAATCAAGTATGAAAAATCAGACGACGAACGGACTGGACGGGACGGTGGTGGCGCAAACCCGCTTGAGCAAGGTCGACGGACAGGCGGGGCGACTGATCGTCGGCGGCGTCGACATCGGCGATCTCGCGGGACAGGTCTCCTTCGAGCAGATCGCCGCGCGGCTCTGGGACGAGGATCCGGCCGAGGCGGCCCGCGCGATCGGCGCGGCCCGACTGACGGCCGCGCGAATGCTGCCCGAGGTACTGCCAGCGATGCGCGGGTTGAGCCCGATCGCGGCGCTGCGACTGGGACTGACGGCGCTGCCCGACGCCGAGAACGCGCACCACCTGGCGACCGGCGCGATACCGGTCTTTCTGGCGGCCCATCAACGCGGCGAACCGGTCGCGCCGGATCCCGACCTCGGGCATGCGGCCGACTTCCTCAGAATGCGGTCGGGCAACGCGGTCGCACCGAGACTCTGCGAGGCACTCGACGCCTACCTGGTGACCGTCGCCGAGCACGGCATGAACGCCTCGACCTTCACCGCACGGGTGATCGCCTCGACCCGCGCAGGCATGCTGCCGGCCGTCATCGGTGCGCTCTGCGCGCTCGAAGGACCGCTGCACGGCGGCGCCCCCGGACCGGTGCTGGACATGCTCGACGAGATCGGCGCGCCGGAGCGGATCGATGCCTGGCTGGCCGACGAGCTGGCGGCCGGTCGACGACTGATGGGATTCGGTCATCGGGTCTACCGCGTGCGCGACCCACGAGCCGACGTGCTGGCACAGGTGGTGGCGCGACTGGACGACGGCGACAATGCGCGCCTGCGCCTGGCCGCGCAGGTCGAACGCGCGGCGCTGGCGGCGCTCGAGGCGCACAAGCCGGACCGACCGCTGTTCACCAACGTCGAGTTCTACACCGCCCTGCTACTCGAGGCGGTCGGCCTGGATCGCACGCTGTTCACGCCCGTCTTCGGCATGGCGCGCGTGGCTGGCTGGACCGCGCACGTGATCGAGCAGCGAGCGACAGGACGGCTGATGCGTCCGAAAGCGGCCTACGTGGGGCTGATTCCGGCCAGCGCCTGATCTGTAAGTCCTGGATCGGACTCGGGATCGATCCCGAGTCCGATTCCCTGTATGATGAGGGCGTGACGGACGACCCAACCCGCAAAGGCGCCAGCGCGCAGGACCTGACCGAGGATGGCAAGGCCACCGTCTCGCGCGGCGACGAGGCGTTTCACGACCCGTTCTCGTTGTCGGCCGAGAATCCGGTGATGTTCGGCCCCTACCGCATGCTACGCGAGATCGCCCGCGGCGCGATGGGGATCGTCTATCTCGGCCACGATACGCGGCTGGACCGGGAGGTCGCGATCAAGATCCTCAAGCAGGGGGACCGCCCGAGCAAGGCCGAGATCGAACGCTTCCTGCGCGAAGCCCGAACCTCGGCGCAGTTGCGCCACCCCCACATCGTCTCGGTTCACGACGTCGGCGTGCTCGACGGGAACCATTACTTCACGATGGACTATGTCGAGGGGCGTTCGTTGCACGAGCTGCTCAGCAGCAATCAAATCGACCAGGGGCATGCGCTTCGAATCCTCGAGCAGGTCGCGCTGGCGGTGCACCACGCGCACACCGAGCGCGTCGTCCACCGCGATATCAAGCCCAGCAACATCCTGGTCGACGAGTCGGGCAAGGGGTTGATCATGGACTTCGGGCTGGCGCGGCAAATGGAACGGGCCGGTGGCGAGGACGGACCGCTGCTGACCCAGGCCGGCAGGCCGATCGGCACGCCGCACTACATGCCGCCCGAGCAGGTCCTCGGCGAACTGGAGCGAATCAACGCGACCAGCGATGTCTACTCGCTGGGCGTCATCCTCTACGAGATCCTGACCCGCAAGACGCCGTTCATCGGGATGTCCAACGTCAAGATCTACCAGTCGATTTTGACCAAGGAGCCGGCCGCGCCGCGCAAGCTGCGCCGCGGCGTGGCGCGCGACCTCGAAACGATCTGCGCCAAGGCGATGGAGAAGGTCCAGCGGGCGCGCTATCAGTCGGCCGCGGAATTCGCCGAAGATCTGGAGCGTCAGCGCAAGGGCGAGTTCATTCTGGCCCGTCCACCCTCGATCTGGCGCCGGATCAAACGGGTGGCCAGACACCAGCGGCTTCCACTGGCCGTCGCGACAGTCGCCGCCGTGCTGCTGCTGGTTTTCCAGCTGATCTCCGCCCGCGACGAGGCGCACCGGCTGCGCACGATGATCGATCGAGGCACGCGGGCGCTGACCGAGAAGGAGCCGGGGATCGCGCTGGTGATGTTCCGTCGCGCGCGCGAGATCGCGCCCGCTGACCCTGTCGTCAAGCGAGGCCTCCAGCAAGCGATCGATCTGCGGCAGTCAATGGTGCAACAGAATCTGCGCGGCCAGCTCGAACTGGCGCGCGAGGCGATCTCCCGGCAAGAGTACAACACCGCCACCCAGTTGCTGCGCCTGCTGGCGCAGACGCACCCACGCGACGACACACTCCGGCGGCTGACCCGACGCGCCCGCGGCCTGGGCAGCCTGACGCTGCGAACCCCCGGGCGCGCCTGCGAAGTCATGCTGCGGCTGGTCGAGGGTGGGCAGTGGCGCGCGCTCGGCCAGACCCCGATCGAAAAGAGCACGATCCAGGCCGGACTGTACCAGCTGCGCTTGCAGCCCCGGGGCTGGGTCAACTACGACTTCCCGCTGCTGCTCGAGCGGCTCGAGGACGGCCACGGCGAGGACCGGCTGCTCGACTTCAGCCTGCCCGAGCGCCGGGGCATGGCCCTGGTGCCCGCCGGCAGCTATACCTGCGGCGGCGGGCCCGTGTCGCCCCGCGGGACGGCCCAAAACCAGCGGGAAACGCGCTTTCTCCCGACCTACGCCATCGCGCGCCGAGAGGTCACCTCCGGGGAGTATGCCCGGTTCCTGGGGGCCCTCCCGCAGACCGCACGCCAGGCCCTGTACCGTCCGGACAGCTGGTCCTCCAACCGCCCGTCAGCCGACGAGGCCAGGCGGCCGGTCGTCGGAATCAACTGGCAGATGGCGCGACGCTATGCGATGCGGGCCGGCTTGCGCCTGCCGAGCAGCCACGAATGGGAAAAGGCGGGCCGCGGCGTCGACGGCCGGGTCTACCCCTGGGGCAACGACCCGACACGCGTCGCCCGACTCGGCCGCCGCCGCGAACCCTGGAAGCGCCCGAGCCCGGATGTCAGCCCATACGGCTGTGAGAACCTCAGCAGCGGGGTGGCCGAATGGACCCACAACCCGAGCTGGCGCACCCGCAACCCGGACTCCCAGGGTCTGGTTCGCGGTGGCTACTGGAGCGCGCAAAAGAACGTCGACGGCGCACGTATCTTCAGGATGGATTTTATCGGGAGCGCTCCACTGAAAACCATCGGCTTCCGCTGTGCGCGTGGCCTGCTGAGCACCGGCGAGAATCCAGTCGCCCTGCTGAAAGACCGCCTCTATAGCCGACGGCTGGCCGCATTGCGCGCGCTCGACCGCTTACCGGACGCAGTCGCAAGAGGTCCGCTGCTCGAGATGCTCGGCGACGCCAACGAGCTGGTGGCCTACCGCCTGCTCCAGCAGCTGCGTCGGCGCCAGATCTCGGGCTACCTGAGCCGCATTCGCGCACTGCCGGAAAAGACGCGCCTGCTCCATGCAATAGCGCTCAGCTGGCTCGACCAACAGGCAGCCCTGCCGCTGCTGCGCGCGCTGCTCAACTCCCGCGAGAATACGATCAAGCGCGACGCCGCAAAGACGCTGATCGAACTGGGCGACCACCGCGGCGCGGTCAGCATGTATGAACTGTGGGCCACGTCGAAGTCCCGTTCGCGGCTGCAACGTGACGCCCAGAGCCACATGAACTTCGTCCTCAGCCGGATCGATCTGAGGGTCGCCTGGCGGAAGATGTTGCAGCACCCGGTCAGCGGAATGCGATTGCTGGGCATCACCGGCCTGGCGCAGGCCAGGGACAGGTCCTCGCTGCCGATGCTGCGCAAACTGGCGCGAGGGGATGCCAGCCCGCGGGTCCGCCTCACGGCCGCGCAGGCGTTGAGACTGATCCGATAGGCGCACAGGCCCGCCCTCCCGGCCCGCGGGGACCGGCGCTGCTGCGGCTGATTCCAAAGGTCCTGCGCAATCCGCTGCACGCGATGTGCGGACTCGTCGAACAGTACGGCGACATCGTCTGCGTCGGCAAGGGGCTGTTCTTCCTGGTCTGGCGGCCGGAGCACGTCGAGCAAGTCCTCGTCACCCGACGCGAACGCTACGGCAAGGGCGACAGCATCCAGACCGCGCGCGCCGTCTTCGGCGACGGCCTGGTGACCAGTGACGGCGCACTCTGGCGCCGCCAGCGGCGCGTGATCCAGCCCGCCTTTCACCAGCCGCAACTGGTGCGCCTGGCGGAGCGACTGACCGTCGAGACCGACCTGATGCTCGATCGCTGGGAGCAGCGCGGCGACGATGCCGGACCGCTCGACATCGTGCCCGAGCTGTTCACGCTGCTGCAGCACACGATCTTCGGCATGATGTTCAGCACCGACGTGCGACGCGAAGCCAAGGAGATGAGCTGGGCCCAGGTGGTGATCGAGGAGTACATCGACCGTCAGGCCTGGAACCCGTTCTCCTGGACCGAGAAGCTGCCGACCCGGCGCAACCGTGACGTGCGCAAGGCACTGGGCATCCTCGAAGGCCTGTTCTACCGGCTGATCACCGAACGCCGGGCGGCGGGCGAGGGGCCGGACGACCTGCTGGCCGCGCTGATCGCGGCGCGCGACGAGCAGGGCCAACCGATCCCGGACCGGCTGATCCGCGACGAGATGATGACGATGTTCTTCACCGGTCACGGCACGATCACCTACGCGCTCGCCTGGACCTGGTATCTGGTAGCGGAACATCCGGACGTCGAGCGCCGGATGCAGCAGGAGGTGGACGCGCTGGGCGACCGCCGGCTGACGGTCGACGACCTGCCGAACCTGACCTATTGCCAGCAGGTCTTCGAGGAGGCGCTGCGGCTGTATCCGCCGGCCTGGATCTTCGCCCGCACCGCCAACGAAACCGACGAAATCGGTGGATACACGGTGCCCGCCGGCATGGCCGTGCTGCTGCCGACCTACGTGACGCAGCACCACCCGGAGTTGTGGCCCGACCCCGAGCGCTTCGATCCGGACCGCTTCGCCCCCGAGGCGGTGACGGCCCGGCACAAGTTCGCCTGGTATCCGTTCGGCGGCGGCCCCCGGCAGTGCGTCGGCGTTGAATTCGCCTACCTCGAGGCGCTGTTCGTGCTGGCGATGATCACCCGCCGCTTTCAGCTCCGCAGAGCAGATACGAAGGACGTGATCCCCAAGACGTCCACGCTGCTGAAGCCCCGCGACGGAATGTTGCTGACCCCAGTCAAGCGGACC
>CAZMLI010000270.1:0-6819 GCA_964566865.1 uncultured Planctomycetota bacterium | reverse complement strand
GTGCTGATCCTCGTTCAGATCGACCTGGCCGCTCTCGAGCGTCGAGAGATCGAGCAGGTCGGTGATCAGGCGCTTGAGCCGCTGCCCCCCCTCCTCGACGATCTCGACGATCTCGCGGGTATCATCGTCCAGGCTCTCGTCGTAGAGCAAGATCTCGGCGCCGCCGAGAATCGCGGTCAGCGGCGTCTTCAGTTCGTGGCTGACCGTGTGCACGAAACTGCTCTTCAGAGCATCCAGATCGCGCAGCTTCTCGACTTCGCGGGAGAGCAACAGGTCGCGGCAGAGGTAGAGCACGCCGCTCTGCTGCCCCTCGCGGTCGTAGAGGCAGGACGCGCTGATGCCGATGGGCAACGTCTCGCCGTCGATGGCGTGATCCAGCAGCTCGTAGTTGGCCGCCCCCCTGCCCTTGAGCGCCATCAAGCTCAGCGTGCTGAAGACGGCCGCCAGGCTCGCCGGCATCACCTCGCGGAATTCTTCCTTGAGCACCAGGAAGCGTCGGATGTCGAACATGTTCTCGGCATTGCGGTTGATACTGAGAATGCGGTCGTTCAGGTCGATGGCGATGATCCCGTGCGGGATGCTCTCCATCACGCTGTCCATCAGATCGGACTGCGCGCGCAGGTTGGTGTGCAGCCGAATCTTCTCCAGTGTGCTGGTCAAGGCCTGTCCGACATGCACGGCCGCCTCGAGCCCCGCCCGGCTGGAGAACTCGTCGCTGGACACATAGAGCAGCATCACGCCCGTCACCCTGCTGTGGGTCGAGAGCGGGATGTGCAGCACGCTGCGGATCCCGCTGGCCAGGAAGGCCTGTTGATGCGACCCCTCGACCGGAATCAGCGCGGCGCCGCGGTTCTTGACGACGAAATCGAGCTCCTCGTCGTCGACCTTGAACATCGGGTCTTCGAGCGCCTCGCTGGAGGCGATCAGCTGCTGGTAGCGCCCCTTCAGCGGGTCATAGATCTGCACCTGGTGATGCACGACCTCGAAATAACGCGCGAGGATCTCGATCGCCGCGGTCAGCGCCTCGTTGCGATCCTGGATGCGGTGCAGCTCGCCGAGACGCGCCAGCAGGATCGAGTTGTCCTCGATCAGCGTCAGCAAGTACTCCCGGTCGTCGTGCAAGCCGGCGGATTCGCGCAGGCGTTTGAGCGCCATCAAGACCACCGCGCGCAACCCTTCGGCCTCGAACGGCTGCTGGATAAAGGCCAGGGGCCCGTGATCCTGATCGGCCACACTGCAGCAGTCGGCGGAGTAGACCAGCAGGCCGCACCGGCCCTCGAGGCGCGAAGCGCAGCTGACCAGCTCGTAGCTGCCCAGCAGGGCTTCGCGGGCCATCACCAGCGAATAGTCGCCTCGCGACAGCTCCGCGGCCGCTGCAGCCGTCGTGTTGACGGATGTGCACTGGTATCCATTCTCGGAGAACCAGCCCTCGAGGAACTCCAAGTCCGCCGTGTCGTCCGTGAGGAGCAGTACCCGAATCGGCCGATCGCTCAGCTTGCCAGCTCCATGAATTCGTCGAGCATCCGCGCCTTGTTCAGCACGACCTCGAACAGATCCTCGAGGAACTGCTCGTTCATCTTGAATGCATCCCAGACGTTTTCAGACAGTTGCGGAATCTCGTCGTCGCCCGGGTTGCCGATGTCGAGCGCGCGCACGAAGACGTCCGCGGCATGCACCAGAAAAGAAAGTTCGCGGTGCTCACGATCGCGCTCCGGCTTGTGATGGTACTTGATCGGTGAGATCAGCTTCTTGGGGAAGTTCCACTCCTCCGCCAGCCAGCTGCCGATGAAGGGGTGCCCGCCTTCGAGATGTTTTGCCTCGACGTCGTACCACAGGCCACCATCTTCAGACATGGTCTGGACGATCTCGAGCATCTCGTCCTTGAAGAACTTGATCGTCACCACCTTGCCCAGGTCGTGCAACAAGCCGGCGATGAACGCGTCGTTCTTGTGGGCACTGCCCACCCGATCCGCCAGCGTCTCGGCCATGATGCCGACCGCCAGCGAGTGCCGCCAGAACTCTGCGATGTCGAACCCACCTTTGCCGCTCTCGATCTTGACCGCCCCGAAGACCGAGGCGGTCAGCGCGATGCTCTTGACCTTCTCGAAGCCGAGAATCACGATCGCGCGGGTGATGCTGGTGATCTGCTTGGGAAAGCCATAGAACGCCGAGTTGACCAGCTTCAGCGTCTTCGTCGTCAGACTCTGGTCCTGGCTGATCAGATTGCCCATATCCTTCGCCTGGGCATTCGGATTGCGGCTTGTCTCGAGGATCTTGGTGATGACCGTTGGCAGCGTCGGCAGATCCTGAACAGCCCCCAGATGGTCGATGATTTCAGCGCGCGTTCTCATCGTTGGCTAGCCCCGATACTCCATTAACTTCCGGCGGGCGACGGCGTGAATCGTGCACATGATCTTGTTGTCGACATGTGCCTTGAAGCGCCGGGCCAGCCTGTTTTCCGTTATCTTGCGCGTATCGGTTGCGGCCCCACGCGCCAGCGAGGGCATGATATCGGAATCATCATCCCCCTTGAGGTCGACCAGCACCTCGTTGACACCCATCTTCGTCAGCCGGCCGACGTAACTTTTGCTCAGCTCTTGACCTTCGCGCAATAACACACGGCCCATGTCGTCCTCGATGGTGCCCGCGAGCACCATCCCGTCATCTATATCCGCGATCTTGATCCAGGTTGCTGGCATGGCGCAAGTATACCAAGAAACTATCTCAAATGAAGATGGGGGCAAAGACAACACTGACGACGCACATCAGCTTGAGCAGGATGTTCAGGCTCGGGCCAGAAGTATCCTTGAACGGGTCGCCGACCGTGTCGCCGACGACCGAGGCCTTGTGCGCATCCGATCCCTTGCCGCCGTGCGCGCCGCCTTCGATGTACTTCTTGGCGTTGTCCCAGGCGCCGCCCGAGTTGGCCATGAAGATCGCCAGCACCACACCACTGGCCAGCGCGCCCGCGAGCAGACCACCGAGGGTGGCCGGGCCGAGCAGCTTGCCGACCGCCAGCGGAACCAGCACGGCCATCAAGCCCGGGATCACCATCTCCTTCAGCGAGCCCTTGGTCGAGATCTCCACGCAGCGCGCGTAGTCGGGTGTGGCGGTGCCTTCGAGGATGCCAGGGATCTCCTTGAACTGCCGGCGGACCTCCTGAATCATGTCGTTGGCCGCGCGACCGACCGCCTTGATCGTCATGCTCGAGAAGAGGAACGGCAGCATCGCGCCGAACAGCAGACCGATCATCACCTCGGGCACCAGGATGTCCAGGTCGCCCCGCTGCAGGTTGACCTGCTGGGCGTAGGTATGGAACAAGGCCAGCGACGTCAGCGCAGCCGAGCCGATCGCGAAACCCTTGCCGATCGCGGCCGTCGTATTGCCGGCGGCGTCGAGGCTGTCGGTCCGCTTGCGCACTTCCGGGCCGAGACCGGCCATCTCCGCGATGCCGCCAGCGTTGTCGGCCACCGGGCCGTAGGCGTCGACGCCCAGCGAGATGCCGAGGGTCGCCAGCATGCCAACGGCGCTGATCGAGATGCCGTAGAGACCGGCGCACTTGTAACTGAACAGCACCGCGACACAGATCAGCGTAACCGGCGCGGCGCAGGAGGCCATGCCGACCGCGATCCCGTAAATCAGGTTGGTCGCCGCGCCGGTCTCGCTCTGCAGTGCGATCTCCCTGGCATGCGGCTTCTGCTCGCTGGTGTAATGCTCGGTGATGTGGCCGATGGCCAGCCCCAGCCCCAGGCCCATCAGGATCGACAGCGGGATGCCCCACTTGGTGTACCAGGTCAGCTTCCAGGAGGCCAGCGCCTCGGCGCCGGTCGGTTTGAGGTAGAACGGGCCGTCGACGCCGGAGCTGTAGCAAACCGCCAGCACGCCGACCACCAGCACGAGGCTCGCCACCAGCAGGCCGCGCGTCAGCGCCCAGTTGAGCTTGGTCTCATCGTCGGTCGAGACGAAGAAGGTGCCGACGATCGAGGCCAGCAGGCCCATGCCGGCGATGATCAGCGGCAGCGTGGTGCCGATCGTCTCGAAGCCCGGCTTGACGTCGACGAAGGTGTAGCTGCCACCTGGCCGGAGGTACAGAAAACCGAAGGCCATCGCGGCGATGATGCTGCCGACGTAGCTCTCGAACAGATCGGCGCCCATGCCGGCCACGTCGCCGACGTTGTCGCCCACGTTGTCGGCGATCGTCGCCGGATTGCGGGGATCATCCTCCGGGATGCCCGCCTCGACCTTGCCCACCAGGTCAGCACCGACATCGGCCGCCTTGGTGAAGATGCCGCCACCGACACGCGCGAACAGCGCGATCGAGCTGGCGCCGAGCGAGAAGCCGAAGATCGGGTTCGGGTCCTTGAAGAGCATGTAGAGCGCCATGATGCCGGCCAGCCCCAGGCTGGTCACGCAGAGCCCCATCACCGTGCCGCTGGAGAAGGCGATCTTGAGCGCGTGGGACAGGCTGCTGCGAGCCGCCTCGGTCGTCCTGACCGCGGCGCGAGTGGCGACGGTCATGCCGACATAGCCGGCCACGCCGCTACACAGCGCGCCGAGCAGGAAGGAGAGCGCCACCCCGCCCTTGACGGCGCCGCCAGCGCTGGCCTCGATCGGCAGGAAGTTCATCCCGTCGACGAAGACCAACAGCGCGCCGAAGAGCACCGTCGCAAACACCGCGAGCAGCTTGTATTCGGTCTTGAGGAAGGCCTGCGCGCCTTCTTGCACGGCGCGGGCCAGGGCCTGCATCTTTTCGGTGCCGGGCGACTGCTTGGCGATGTACATCATCAGGTAGACCATGAAGGCCCCTGCCATCAGCGGAGCAAGGCCGGTGAGCAACTTGAGCAGGTAGTACGTATCCATGACAGATCCCGTTATCAGGGGTGTTTTTAGCTGCAGAAAATGAGGGGCTATAAATAGGCGGGGATGGGGAATTCTCAAGGGTTAAAAAGTACAATGCGGGCCGACAGGCATCGATCACAGGCCATGACCGGAGGAGTGAGGGTGGGACTCGACGACGCACGGATCATTGAATTGCCGAAAATCTCCGATCCCAGGGGCAACCTGACATTCATCGAAGGCACCCGTCACGTCCCGTTCGAGATCCAGCGGGTCTACTATCTGTTCGACGTCCCGGGCGGGCAGACACGCGGCGGCCACGCCCATCGGCAGCTCGAGCAGTTCATCATCGCCGCCGCCGGTAGTTTCGACGTGGTGGTCAAGGACGACTCCGGCAGCCGCACCTTCTCGCTCAACCGCTCCTATTACGGCCTGTACGTCCCGCGCATGCTCTGGCGTGAGCTGGAGAACTTCTCCTCCTGCTCGGTCTGCCTGGTGCTGGCGTCCGAATTCTTCGATGAAGCGGATTATTATCGAGATTTCGAGGAGTACCTGCAGGCACTCGGAAGCCAGGACTGATCCGCCTCCCTTGAAGTCCGCGCTTCGCAATACCTTCACGCTCAGCAAGAGCTCCCTCGCCGTCATCGTCGTCGGTGTGATCTCGGCCAAGATCTGGGCGGTCCTGGTGGGGCCGGTCGGAGTCGGCAGGTATGGACTCCTGCAAGGCCTGCTGGCGATCTGCGGCCTGCTCGCCTCGGCCGGGATCGGCGTCGGCCTGGTGCGCGAGGGGGCCAGCGCCCTGGCCAACCAGAACCAGGACCGGGTGGATGCGCTGCGCCGGGCGGCCCGGCTGCTGCTGATCGGGACAGGCGGGCTGGCGATCCTGCTGCTGGTTCTGTTCCGTCTGCGGATCAGCGAGTGGGTGCTCGGTGGGCCCGAACATGCCACCGAGGTCCTGCTGGTGGGCGTCGCGCTGCTGTTCACGCTGGGCCTGGGGCTGTTCAGCAGCACGCTGAACGCGCACCACCGGGTCAAGGCACTGGCCTCGCTGGCCATCGCGCAGAGCCTGATCGGCGCCAGCGCGGGCTGGCTGATGATCTGGCTCTGGGGTCAGCAGGGCATCGCGCCGGCGATCATCTGCACCGCCGCGAGCGGTTGCCTGCTGGCCTACTACTTCATGCGCAAGGAGATCGGGACGCCCGCCCGCCCCACCACCCCGCAGGTTCGCGCGGCTGCGAGCACCTTGCTCCGATTCGGGCTGCCCTACACCGCGAGCATGCTCGTCGGCACCGGCGTGCAGCTGCTGCTGCCGATCATGGTCTTGCACCTGCTGGGACAGGTCAGCGTGGGCTACTATCAGGCGGCGGTCTCGATCTCGGTCGGCTACCTGGGATTCCTGCTGACCGCGATGGCGCAGGACTATTACCCGCGCGTCTCCGCGGTGAAGGATCAACCGCAGGCGCTGATCAAGCTGATCAACGAGCAGCACCGTCTGCTGATGCTGCTCGCGACCCCGGTCGTGCTCGGCCTGCTGGCCCTGGTGTCCCAGGTGGTGCCGCTGCTGCTCTCGCAGCAGTTCATGCCCACGGTCGAGCTGCTGGAGTGGCAGCTGATCGGCGTGCTGCTCAAGTTCTCGAGCTGGACGATGGCCTTCGTGATTCTCGCCCGCAGCCGCGGTTCGACCTACTTCATCACCGAGCTGATCGCCGGCGTCACCACCGTCGGCGCCACCTGGCTGGCCGTGCGCTGGTTCGGGCTGGCGGGCCTGGGCATCGGCTACGTCGTGACCTACCTGGTCTATTACCTGGTGGTCTGGCTCATCACCCGTCGAGATCTGCGACTGCGCTGGACCCGCTCCAACAGCGGCCTGCTGCTGAGCGCGATCGCAGCGGCGCTGTTGCTGCTCTGGCTACCGGCGGTCGGCCTGGGCTGGCTGCGGATCCCGGTCGGCCTCTGCCTGGCCACCATCTCGACGCTGGGCAG
>CAZMLI010000269.1:0-6848 GCA_964566865.1 uncultured Planctomycetota bacterium | reverse complement strand
TCCAGGGTCACACTCGTCAGCTTGAGGCTGGCGATGCTGGGCAACGGCAGACCGTCGATCCCCTTGGTCAGGAACGGCAGCGCCAGCTTGGCCAGGTCGTTGATCAGCGGCTCGATCAGCTTGTTGTCGACGTTGACGACCGGCTCCTCGGTGATGCGGAAGTCCAGCTTGGTATCATCCGGGAACAGCACCGGCTTCAGCTTCGACATCGCCGTGACCGTCATGCCGATCGGCAGGTCGGCGTCCAGCTCGAAGGTGAACAGCTTGATGTCACCCGCATAGATCGACAGTTCCAGATCGTGTGCGCTGACGACGGCCAGTCCCTTGGCGCCCTTGCGCAGCGAGATGACCGGCGGCAGACCGGCGTCGAAGGTCAGCTTGATCGGCGTCTCCGCCCCCAGCCCATGGCTGGCGAGGAAACCCGCGCCGAGATAGGCCTCGAGAAAGCCGACCGTCAGATCCTTGACGATGCCCTTCAGCTTGACCGTCTTGGTGAACTCGAACTTCAGCGCGCCGGCCCGATAGGCCTCGTAGAAGGCCTGGTTGATCGTGTCGTCGCTGACAGCCAAAAAGAAGTCGCCGACGCCCAGCGAGACCGGCGGTGCGGTCGGGTTGTGGGTGTAGAGGAAACCACCGAGCGGCTCGTGGAACGGATCGGCCTTGGTGGCCTCGATCGCGCCGTCCATGCTGAAGTTACCGCCTTCGAGCAGGAACTCGACGGTCGCCAGGCTGCCGGTGACCTTGATCGGGTGGCCGAGCACGACCAGCTCCTTGGCCACGGTCAGCTCGCCGAGCTTCTCGCTCAGGATCGGCGCAGCCTTCTCACGGATCATCTCGCTCAGCTTCTTCTCCAGGAAGCGCCGGACGAAACCTTTGGCCAGGCTCTCGAGCGCGCCCGGGAACTTCTTGATGTCGAAGGAGAAGCCCGCCAGCTTGACCTTGGCGGTCGGCATGGCGAAGGCCAGCTTGCCCTCGGCGGTCTTCGCGGCCTTGACCCGACCGAGGAAGTGCGCCTTGCGGGCCTTGATGCTGCCCTTCATGGTGAACTTGAAGCCGATCTTGATCTTGGCCTTCATCGCCACATGCACATCGTGGATGTCGCTCACCAGCTCGAGCCCGCCATCGAAGGTGTCGAAGGCCAGGTCGATCTTCGAATAGCCCGCCGAGAGCACGTGCAGCTCCGCCTTGACGAACAGCTTCTTGCCCTTCCAGATCGGATTGGCGCTGGCCAGACGGCTGGTCAGGTCGACCTTCTCCGGCGCCAGCGCATCCTCGATCAGCGAGGCGACCAGATCCAGGCCCGACTTGGAGACGCTCACGCCCAGCGCGTGCGGCACCATCGAGCCGGTGGGCTTGGCGACGCCACCGAAGAAGCTGACCTTGTGCCGGCCCATGTTGCCGAAGCTGTCGAAAGCCTCGACCTTGATCGAGTGCAGGCCGCCCTTGGTGACCTTGACCTCGAAGCTGTAGGCGCCATCGACCAGACTCGCGGTCTTGTCGTAAGCAATGCCGTCGAGGTAAGCGGTGAGCTTGACCAGTGTCGAATCGTCGGTCGCCGTGCCGGTGACCGTGACGACCGAGTCGATCTTGTGGAACGCACCGCGCGTCGGGCTGGTCAGCTTGACCAGCGGGTCGGTCTTGTCGACCTCGGGCAGGCTGTCCTCGTCGCCCTCTTCGCCGAGGTACTTGAACTCGATCGACTTGCTGTGCGCCTTGCCCGACAGGTCGGTGGCGCTGAGCTCGATGGTATTGATGCCAACCGAGAAGTAGCTCTTGCCGAGCGAGCCGCTGACCACGGTGGTGCCATCCGGCGACTCGGGGCTATCGACGAGGTACTCGCCGACCGCGACCAGCTTGCCGTTGACCTTGACCGCGATGCTTCCCGCGTCGACCGGCACCTTGACTTCGGCCTTGAAGGCGGTCGTCTTGACGTCGGAACCCGCGGTCGGGCTGACGAAGACGATCGGATCCGAGCCCAGGCAGGCTACGAGCGCCATGACGGCGATCAGCAGCAGCGGGCGAGCCATTTTAGCTTTCATCTATGAACTACTCCCATGGGAGTTGATATTTGCTCTCAGCTGGACGTTGTGCCCAGTCGAGGGTCTCAATAGCAAGTTCCGTGCCACACAGCAGCCGACACAACCACAACTGCCCGCAGGACTTGCTTCAGAGGAATGGCCAGCTCGGCGGCTATTTCGTAACAGGGTTACGAAAGGTAACAGGACTGCTAGAGCGAGGCGTGTTCGGGTGCTGGAAGGGAGGGCACAGCGGCCGACTGGTTGCGGTAGCGGATCAGCGCCTGAAGCGGGAAGTACAGTGCGTACATGTAGTAACGCAGATAGAACGCGCCCGGAAACCCGGTCCCGGTATAGAAATCCTCGGCCCATTCGCCGCTCTCGCTCTGCGTCTCGGCCAGATAGGCCACGCCGCGCGCCACCTCGGTGCAATCAGCCTCTCCGACGGCCAGCAGCGCCAGCAAGGCCCAGGCAGTCTGGCTCGGCGTCGACTCGCCCTGACCGGCCAGCGCGACATCCTCGTAAGAATCGCAGGACTCGCCCCAGCTGCCGTCCGCCTGCTGGCAGCCCTTGATCCAGCTCACCGCCCGCTGGATGTAGTCCTGAGCCGGATCCTCGCCGATCGCGATCAACCCGCGCAGGACCGACCAGGTGCCGTAGATGTAATTGACGCCCCAGCGGCCGTACCAGCCGCCGAACGACTCCTGCTGCCCTTTCAGGTATTCAAGACCGCGCGCAACCGGCGCGTGCTCGCTGTTCATGCCGAGCTGCCCGAACAGCTCCAGCAGGCGGCCGGTCAGGTCGGCCGTCGACGGGTCGAGCATGTTGTCGATATCGTTGAACGGCAGGTGATTGATCAGCTGCCGGTTCAGGTTCTTGTCGAAGGCGGCCCAGCCGCCATCCTCGTTCTGCAGCGCGAGCAGCCACTGCACGCCCAGCTCGAAACACTGCCGATCGGTCGCGCTGTCCTCCTCGAGCCGCGGAATCAGCGCCATCAGCACCACCGCCGAGTCGTCCAGATCGGGATAGAAGTCGTTGTGATGCTGGAAACACCAGCCTGCGGGCGCCACCTCGGGGCACTGCGAGGCCCAGTCCCCATCGCGGAAGATCTGGTTGTCGTAGAGGAACCGTCGCGCCTTGCGGCAGCGCTGCGGATCAGCCGACTCCAGCTCCTCCAGCGTCAGCAGCACCCAGCAGGTGTCCCAGACCGGCGAGACGCAGGCCTGCATCATCAGCCCGCGCTCGTCCTCCACCTCGAATCGCTCCAGGGCGGCCCAGCCGCGCACCATCGACGAGTCCGTCAGCGGAAGACCCCGCGCCTTCAGCGCCATCAGCGAGTACATCATCGAGGGGTAGATGCCGCCCCAGTCGCCGGAGTCGTTCTGATGCTTGCTCAGCCACTCCTCGGCCTTGATCATGCCCAGGTGGTTGAACAGCCGCCCGGTGCAGAGCTCGAACAGTTTCAGCAGCCGGCCGCCCTGGATGAAGAAGTTCTCCCAGGAGAAGAGCTTCATCCCGTGACTCGGTGAATAGCGGCGACTGCCCCGCGGCTCGACATACAGCTCGTCGCAGCCGACCGACGCCGTCACGCTGGCCTTCATGTTGTACAGCATCACCATCGGGACCAGGCAGCAGCGCGCCCAGTAGGACAGGTTCTGTGGGGCGAAGGTGAACCAGCCCGGGGCCATCGTCAGATAGACCGGCATGTGCGCCAGCCCGCGCCAGGGGAACTGGCCGAACAGGCAGAGCAGGAACTTGCACTCGAACTTGGACTGCAGGATGCCGCCGGCCGCGAGGATGAACTCACGCGCGCGCGCCAGCCGCGGATCCTCCGCCGGATAACCGGCCAGCCTCAGGCCGTAATAACAGGTGATCGCCACCGACAGGTTGCCCGGACCGCCGATATAGGTCGGCCAGCCCCCGTCCTCGAGCTGTGTCCCGAAGATGAACTGCGCCAATCGCCGCTGCCGCTGCTCGTCGACACGACCCATGTAGTGCATCGTCATGATGTACTCGGCGTTGATCGCCGAGTTGGAGTCCATGCGCGCAACCCAGTGCCCGTCATCATGTTGCAGGCTGTACAGTCGGGAGACACTGCGGCCGATGGCCTGATCGATCGGCTCGCTGGCCGCGACGATCGGCGGCATGACGCGGCGCGCTGTATCCAGAAAGGTCCGGAGCTGGCCATGCACACAAGGGGCAGCGCCATTGGCCCCGTTGCGTCCGAACAAACGTTTGAGCATTCCCTGTCCCAAGATATGAGAGTTGGCTAAACGGTACCTCATTTCGAAGTAGGCGCAAAGTCAAAATCACCCAGGTCTTGTGTTACAAGAGACGGCCTGATGTCACGTCCCCTGGCCCTCGTAACAGGCGCCACCGGCTTCGTCGGCGGCGCGGTCGTGCGCGCCCTGATCGATCGCGGCCGGGCGGTACGCGTGACCACCCGCGAAGGCAGCGACAGGGCCAATATCGACGGCCTGGAGGTCGAATGCGTGCAGGCCGACCTGCGGCGTCCAGCCGATTGCCGGGCCGCCGTCAAAGGCTGTGCCGAGCTGTACCACGTGGCGGCCCACTATGCGCTGTGGGTCGAGGAGCCCCGCGTACTGTATGACAGTAATGTCGGGGGCACGACCCACATCATCGAGGCCGCGGCAGCCGCAGGCGTCGGCCGGATGGTCTATACCAGCACCGTCGGCGCCGTCGGCATTCCCCGCGACGGCAGCCCAGGCGACGAGACCACCCCGCTGCGCCGCAAGGATCTCGTCGGACACTACAAGCGCTCCAAGTTCCTCGCCGAGCGCGCCGCTGTCAGACTTCAGGCCGAACGCGACCTGCCGCTGGTGATCGTCAATCCATCCGCGCCAATGGGCGTGCGCGATGTCAAGCCCACCCCCACCGGCCAGATCGTTGTCGACTTCCTCAATGGCAAGATGCCGGCCTACCTGGACACCGGACTGAACGTCGTCGACGTGGCCGATGTGGCCATCGGGCACGTGCTGGCCGCGGAACGGGGCAGACCCGGCGCGCGTTACATCCTCGGCAACCAGAACCTCTCGCTGCGCGAGATCCTCGAGACGCTGGCCGAGATCTCCGGCCTGCCGGCGCCCAGAATCCAGATCCCCTATCCGCTGGCGCTGGCCAGCGGCTACTTCTCGACGCTGCTCGCGATCGCTACCCGCCAGCCCCCCGCCATCCCACTGACCGGCGTGCGAATGGCGCGCAAGAAGATGTTCTTCACGGCGGAGCGAGCCTTCCGCGAACTGGGCCTGCCGCGCACCCCGCCACGTACGACGCTGGCCCGCGCCGTGCGCTGGTTTGCCGCCAACGGCCACATCACCGACCCCAGGCTGGCCCAGTCACTGATCGGACGGGCGACCGCTTGCCTGTCCGAGAATGGCGCCCAATGAATGCTCCACAGCTCCAGGAAGTGCTGACGCTGCTCCAGGGAACGGCCCTGCTGCGACCCTATGTCGTCGCCTTCCTGCTGACCTTCCTGCTGATCTCGCTGACCCATCAGGGCCTGCTGCGCACCTTCGCCTGGCTGCTGATCGGCTACGGCGTCGCCCTCGCCGCCGAGTATTCGTCCGTGCACAATGGCTTTCCGTTCGGCGACTACACATACATGCCATCGGCCACGCTGGACCGCGAGCTGTGGGTCATGGGCGTGCCCTTCATGGACTCGCTGAGCTTCGTCTTCCTGACCAACGTCTCGTTCCTGCTGGCCGTCCAGATGACCAGCCCCACGCTGCGACGCGGAGGCGATCTGCGCCCGGCCGACACCGCCCGGCAACGGCAGTCCCTGCTGGTGCTGCTGCTCGCCCCATTCCTGATGATGCTGCTCGATGTGGTCATCGACCCGGTCGCGCTGCGCGGTGAGCACTGGTTCCTCGGACAGATCTACTACTACCCGGGCGGCGGCGTCTACTTCGGCGTGCCGATCTCGAACTTCCTCGGCTGGTACGCCGTCGGCTTCGCAGTGATCCTGCTGATGCAGCAAGTCGATCGGCTGCTGCCCGTTCCCCGGCGCACGCGCGGGCGGCTGAGTTTTCCGGGTCAGGCCTACCTGGTCCCGGCCCTCTACTTCGGCATCCTGGCGATGAACGTCGGCGTCACCTTCTGGATCGGCGAGCCGCTGATCGGCTGGGTCAGCCTGATCATCTCGCTGATGCTGCTGGTATTCTACCTGCTGCTGTTCGTGCATCCGACGCAACGGGCCGATTTGACGGCGCTGGGTCGGCACCTGGCCGAGCTGGGTCCGGGCTGGGCCAGGCAGACCTACGGGGCTTAGTACCGCCCATGCGATAGGCCGATGGCAGCAGGAAGCCTGGATCGCCGCCTCGGCTCGGCGGGAGCCTCGCCCTCCCTTTGACTGTCGCGCCAGGGGCCCAGAAACGCTGCTTGGGCGCTGCTTGCGCTCCCGCCGAGCCGCGGCGCGAGGCGCCGGCACCGGACGGGGGCTAGTCGAGCTGGCGAGCTGGCCGCACGCCCAGGCCCCAGTCGGTGAACCCTGGACTACTGCCCAGCCGATAGGCCGAACGTGCTTGCTCGACCATCGAGAACCAACCGCCTCCGCGATATACACGGTGCCCGCCGGTCGTCGTCTGCTTCGCGGCCTGGCGCAGGCCGTCCCCGGCGCGAACGGGCTGGCTGTACTGTTCGAACTTGTCGCGACACCACTCCCAGACGTTTCCCGCCACATCGTACAAGCCGAACCGATTGGGGCGGAAGCTGCCAACCGGCGCGTGGATCGCAAACCCGTCGTCCAGCCAGGTCTCGTAAGGCCGATTGCGCGGCCCGCCGTTGCGCTGTAGAAAGACGTCGCGCATGTTGGCC
>CAZMLI010000268.1:3344-6903 GCA_964566865.1 uncultured Planctomycetota bacterium | reverse complement strand
CCACGTGTGTGGTGTATAAAAGACCACGGCAGCCTACTCGTGACTACTCCCACGCTGAATCCTTACGCGACCGGCTCGCTGGTCAACAACCGCTATCGCATCCTCGACCTGCTCGGCGAGGGTGGCATGGGGCGCGTCTTCCTGGTCAGCGATGAGCTCGAAGACGGTCGCGAAGTGGCGATGAAGACGATGCGGCCGGAGCTCGCCTCAGAGGAGTTCATCGGCTTCTTCAGTCACGAGTTCGAGGCGCTGACGAAGCTGCGTCACCCCAATCTGGCGGAGGTCTACAACTTCGGTCAGATCGAGGATACCGGGCACTTCTTCTTCACCCTCGAATATGTCACCGGGGCCGACCTGTTCGTCGCCACCGAGGGGGCCGATCAGGCCTTGATTCTGGAGTACCTGGTGCAGGTCTGTCGCGGCCTGGAGTACACCCACAGCCGCGGGTTGATCCACCACGACATCAAGCCCGAGAACATCCTGGTGCTCGAGACCGAGAGTGGCATCGGGCAGGTCAAGTTGATGGACTTCGGGCTGGCGCTCGAGGAAGAGCTGGCCGCCGAGGTGGGCAGCATCCGCGGCACCTTACAATACCTGGCGCCGGAGATCGCACACTCCCAACCGTACGACCGTCGCAGCGACGTCTACTCACTCGGCGTGGTGCTGTACCGCATCCTGCGCGGCGAGACGCCGATCAAGGCGGACGCGACGACGCAGGAGCGGGTCCATGACTTCCCCTTTCCACCCCCGCCGGATCTCGATGGCGCGGAGATCGACCCGCGCTTCCGTGTCTTGCTGCGCCATCTGATCGCCCCCGATCCGGCCGATCGTTTTCACAGCGCGAATCAGATCATCCACGAGGTCAACAGGCTGTTCGAGACCTCCTTCGAGGCACAAACGCTGGAGTCGAAGGTCGGCTACGTGCTCTCCGGGAAGTTCGTCGGGCGTACCACGCAGCTGAAGCGGCTAGCGGGAGTGCTGGAGCAGCTGAAGGCCGGCGAGGCGCGTCAGCCGTTCCTGTTGTTCGGAGGGCCTGCGGGCATCGGCAAGAGCCGCCTGTTGCGCGAGTGGCAGGTGAGCTGCCAGCTGACGGGTGTGGCCTACGCGCAAGCGCGCTGCCACGAACAGCTCTCGACGCCCTACGGACCGGTGATCGAGCTCTTGCGCCAGGTGGTCTCGCTGGTCGGGCCGCAGAGCAAGCTGGTGGGCCGCTATCGGCAGGACCTCTCCCGCCTGGTTCCCGAACTCTCCAGCAACGGCGATCGGGCGCGCATCGAGGACACCGACGCGCTGCGGCTGATCAACAACTTGACCCACTTCCTGATCGACGCCAGCATCGATCGGCCGATGGTGCTGGCGATCGTCGATCTGCACTGGGCCGACGCGCAGTCGATCGAGCTGCTCAAGTACCTGGTTCGCACGCTGTTCCTGTCCTACGGGGAGCCAGCAAGTGAAGCGTCATCGATCCCGCGGATCATCGACCTCTGGGAGCGGCGTCGTCAGCCGTCGCTCGCGCTCTGCGGCAGTTATCGCGATGACGAGGTGGCCGGCAGCGAGCTCGAGCAGACCCTGCTGGAGCTCGCTGACGACGAGTACCTGGAGACGATCAAGCTCGGCCGACTGGATGTCGCGGAGGTGCAGGAACTGGTCGGCAGCATGCTCGGATCGGCCTATCCGCCGTCGCGCTTCGGCGAGCGCATCACCGAAGAGACCGACGGAAACCCGTATTACATCGAGCAGTTGATGAAGAGCCTGGTCGAGGAGAACCAGCTCGAGGTCTCGGGCGGCTGGAACATCAACATCGAACCGGACGCGCTGGAGCTACCGACTTCCTGCGATCAGCTGATTCATCGGCGCCTGGAGCGGATGGAGCCCGGAACCCGAGATGTGCTGGAAGTGATGGCCGTCATCGGGCGCCCCGCGACGCTGGGACTGATGCGGCAGTTGCAGCTGACAGATCTCGAGCCGTTCGTCGGCGTGCGCCAGCTCGAGCGGATGCAGCTGCTCAATCGCGAGCGGATCGAGGAGGGCAACCGTTATGGCCTCAAACAAGCATCGATCCGTCGTGTGGTGTACCAGGAGATGCCGGAACATCGCCGCCGCAACCTGCACCAGGTGATTGCCGCTGCGCTCGAACTGCGCTATGAGGGCCGCCTCGAGCTGGTGATGGCCGAGCTCGCGCATCACCACATCGCCGGTGGCGATCCGCAAAAAGCGATTCTGTTCGGGATGCAGGCTGCATCGGCGAGCGCCGACCTGCACGCCCACCAGCAAGCGATCGACCTCTACGAGCGGGTCTTGCCGCTGCTGGATGACGCGGATCAACGCAGGCGTCATGAGCTGCTGTCCGAGCTGGGTGATCTGCACAAGAACATCGGCAAGTACGAGGATTCGCGTGAGCTGTACCAGCAAGCGATGCAGCTGGCGGAGGATCCCTCGGAGCGAGCCAGTCTGCTGCGCCGACTGGGCGACGCCGCCGTGCGGCAGGGCCGCCACGATGAAGCGATCGCCTTCTATGACCAGGTTGCCGTGCAGCTCGAGCAGGTGGAGGACGCCGTCGAACTGCGCGCCAAGCTGCTGGTCAATTACGGGCGAATCCACGAGGTGACCGGCCAGTACGAATCCGGCATGGCGCGAGCACAGGAGGCGCTGGCCCTCGACCCGCCGGAGGCGGTCGCCGTGCATGTCTACCAGTTGCTGGGAAACCTCTGCTGGTGCCAGGGCCAGTACCAGGAGGCCATCGAGCAGCACCAGCGCTGCCTCGAGATCGAACAGCGCCGGGACAACCCGCATGGGCTGGCGGTCTGCTACAACAATCTGGCGCTGGTCTCGCAGGACCTCGGCGAGAGCGATCGGGCGCTGGCGCTCTATCGCCAGAGTCTCGAGCAGTGGGATCGCTACGGCGATCCACGCGGCCGCGCCCTCTGCTTCACCAACCTCGGCGTGCTCAACATGGAGCGTGGCGACTACCTGCCGGCCGCCGAGTATCACCGTGAAGCCCTGGCGACGTTCGAACGACTGGGAGACCAGGGTGGCATCAGCTGGGCCAGCGAGTGTCTCGGCGAGGTGTACGGCGCGCTGGGCAAGTGGGTCGAGAGCGAGGTCTGCTATCGGCGCTGCCTGGACATTTGCGAGAAGTCAGGCAACGTGCCGTTGTCGATCTATGCCTACCTCAATCTGGGCGAGGCCTACACCACCTTCGGGGCGATGACGCAGGCGCTGGCACATGTGGATCAGGCCGTCGCGCGCGCCTGCCAGATCGATAACAGTTTCCTGATCGGCGCGGGGGACCTGCTCCGCGGCGAGATCAACCGCAGGCAAGGCAACTGGGAAGAAGCGCTGGGCTGGCTACGGCAGGCACACGAGCAATTCGACAAGCTGGGCAACCGGCCCGAAGCGGTCAAGGCCGCGGTCGGCATGGCGCGCCTGTTGCACGACATGGGAGAGCAGGGTGGCGCGATGAAGTGGGCCACCGACTCCCTGGTCGAGGCGACCAGCCTGGGCAACCGCGAGCTGATGGCCGAGCTGCATCACCTGATGGGGGAGATCCATCAGCTGC
>CAZMLI010000268.1:0-3244 GCA_964566865.1 uncultured Planctomycetota bacterium | reverse complement strand
TGCAGACCACCGAGCGCTGGCAGCAGGACGCAGCGGAAGAGCAGACCTCCTCGCTCTCGGTGCTGTATCAGCTTTCGCAGATTCTCGGCGCCCGCAACCTGGATCGAGATGAACTGCTGCGCACGATCCTCGACGGCGCGATCAAACTGACCAAAGCCGAGCGCGGCTTCATCATGCTCTATACGCCGGAGCGCAAGCTGTCGGTCGAGATGGCGCGTGACATGGACGGGCAGCCCGTGCCCGAATCGGACTTCGACTTCTCCCGGACGATCACGCGTCGCGTGCTGGAGACGCAGGAACTGATGCACATCCCGCGCATCGCGCCCGACTCACATCTGGCGCAAACCCACAGCGTGGCGCGGATGAAGCTGACCTCGATCATGTGCGCGCCGATGAAGATCCTGGTCCGGGGCAAGGAGCCCTCCGGACGACCGGAGCGGCGCCACTCGACCAGCTGGGGTATCCATCGCGTGCTGGGGGTGATCTACCTCGACAGTTCCGCGGACGATCGCGCTTTCTCGGTCGAGGATCTGCGTGTTTTCGAGGCGCTGGCCAATCACGCGACCAGCGTCTTGAGCAACTTCCAGTTTTATGAGGAAGCGACCAAGGACCAGCTGACGCAGCTGTTCAATCGGCGACAGTTCCACATCCTGGTCGAGGATGAGCGACAGATCACCGAGCACCTGGGCAGTCCCTTTTGCGTGGCCGTCTTCGATGTCGATCGGTTCAGCGACTACAACGCTCGCTTCGGACGCCTGGCGGGCGACAACCTGCTGCGCGAGGTCGGGCGCCGGCTCGAGGACAAGCTGCGCCAGATCGACGTGGCCTGCCGTTACGGCGCCGACAAGTTCGCCGTCTTGCTGACGGACACCGATGGCACAGGCGGCGCCGAGGTGCTGAGCCGCTTGAACCAGGCGCTCTCCAGCGTGGACGCGGCCACGCCCGGATTTCGCATCAGCCTGGCGGCCGGTGTGGCGACCTACCAGAAGGGCGGCGTCTCGACCGAGGCGCTGCTGGCCCAGGCCGATCAGGCGCTGGCGGCCGCCAAGCAGGAGGGCGCCGACCCCGTCATCTTCTGGACACCGGGGCTGGAGCAGATCGGCGCCGGCGCCGACAAACTCTCGGGGATCCTCACCGGGGACTGGGCCACCGACTACCGCAATGTGCTGGCCTTGCTCGACGCGATCCGCGCGGTCAATGCCCGAACCGAACTGTCCACGCTGGTCGAACGCGCGCTGGATCTGGCGATCGGAATCGTCGGCGCGGACCGCGGCTTCATCTTCATCCGGGAGGCCCCCGAGGGCATGCCGGATCAGATCGCCCGCAGCCACGATCGCCAGCCGATCTCGGTGCTGCCGCTCGACGAGGGCCTGGCCCGCCAGGCGGCCGAGTCCGCGCGGGTCTTGCGGCTCGGCGGCGCCGGGGAGCCCGCGCGCATGGCGGCGCCGCTGCTGATTGGCAGCCGTTCGATCGGCGCGGTGATGGCCGAGCGTAGCGGGCCCAACGCCCTGCCCTTCAGCGAGAACGAGGCGACCTACTTCCTCGCGCTGACGCGCGAGATTGCCAGCGCGATCGAGAACGGGGTGCTCTGGGACCAGACCCAGCGCGACCGCCAGCAGATCGAGCTGCTGAACAAGCAGCTCGCGCTGAAGGTGGAGGCGCAGACCGTGGAGCTGGCCGAAGCCAAGCGGCAACTCGAGACGCGTTATCGTTACGATCGGCTGGTCGGTCGATCGGAGCCGATGCGGCGCGTGTTCAACGTGATGGACAAGGTGACGCCGAGCGACCTGGCGGTGTTGATCCAGGGAGAGTCGGGCACCGGCAAGGAGCTGGTGGCCAAGATGATCCACTACAACGGACCGCGCGCCGACCAGCGCTTTCTCTCCGAGAACTGCGCCGCGATCAGTCCCGCGCTGCTCGAGTCGGAGCTCTTCGGGCATGTCAAGGGCGCCTTCACCGGTGCCACATCGGACAAGATCGGCTTGTTCGAGCATGCCTCGGGCGGCACCCTGTTTCTGGACGAGATCGGCGATCTCGAATTCGACCTGCAGGCCAAGCTGTTGCGGGTGCTCGAGGCCGGCAGCATCCGGCCGGTCGGCTCGCAGCAGGAGCGGTCCGTCGACGTGCGCATTCTCGCCGCCTCGAACAAGGACCTGCGGGTGCTGCGCGAGACCGGCAAGTTCCGCGAGGACCTTTATTACCGGCTGGCGGTGGTGACGATCGCGCTGCCACCGCTGCGGGATCGACTCGACGATCTACCGCACCTGGTCGAGTCCTTGCTCGCCGAGTATGCCGCCAGCAAGGGCGTGCCGGTGTCGAGCCTGACCCCCGACGCGATGCAGCTGTTGAGTCAGCACAAGTGGCCGGGCAACGTGCGGGAGCTGAGAAACATGCTGGAGCGTCTCTCGGTCTTCACCGCCGGGGAGGTCATCTCTGCGGAGGACGTCTCGGCGCAGTTGATGCCCGAGATGGTCCCGGAGACTGAATCGGGACTGCACGCGCAACTGCGTTCGATGCCGTTGAAGGAAGCCAAGAAGGCGTTCGAGCGCGACTACCTGGCGCGCGCGCTGGAGAATACCGATCGCAACATCTCGCGCACCGCGAGCGAGATCGGAGTGGACCGGCGCTACCTGTACGACCTGCTGGACAAACATGGCCTGCGATAACATCCCGCTGCGGGTCGGCTGCTTGTGCTGCCTGTTGTTTCTTGCCGGACCGAGCCAGGCCGAAGACAAGCCGTTCGATCCGGTCGTCTGGCGCGACGCACAGCTGGCGCGCTGGCGGGAGGCGTTCAGGGATGACAATCCACTGGTGCGGCGCCGCGCGCTGCACGAGCTGGCGCACCTGCGCTACGCGCGCATCCCTGCGCTGCTCAAGCAGGCCATCGCTGACGAGGATCCGCGGGTGAGGATTCGCGCGATGTTGCTGATCTCGCGTCACGGGCCGGCCCGCCAGCTTCGACCGCTGCTGCTCGGACGGCTGTCCGACGAGAAGCCGACCGTGCGGGCCGCGGCCGCGCGCAGCATGGGGCGAATGACGCCGGCTGCCGGGGTGGGTCGACTGATCGACCTGCTCGAGGATCCGGTCGCCGGGGTTCGCTCCGCCGCGCTGCAGACGCTGCGCGGCTGGACGGCGCGCGCCTTCGACTTTGCCCCGCAGGGAGATGACGAGCAACGGGCCAAGGGCCTGGCGCGCTGGCGCGCCTGGTGGCGTGCCTCCCGCAGCAAGAGCTGGTTGCAGCGCT
>CAZMLI010000267.1:0-6955 GCA_964566865.1 uncultured Planctomycetota bacterium | reverse complement strand
ACCCGCATTACCCAAGGAACTTTTATGAAACAAAAATGATTGCGCGCTGGCAGTCCCCTGGCCAGGAAGACCTGGATGCTCAATAATTGTAGCGTTGCGCCATTTATAAACCGTCGGCATGTCACGCCAAGACATATCTTCACCCGCATAAGGCTGATGCTTAACGAAGTCAGCGCTTGCGAAAGCCCTGCTAGAATCCTGCTCTAATGCTGCCAAAAAACTAGGTTGACACAACATCGAGATGTATCCATCCCAAGGAACACTTTCATTAGTCAATCTAACGCGCCCCCGCTGAAACATCGCCACACTCGCAACCTGACCTGCCCCACCAACTCCACCTGTCGCCGTACCAAGCTGAGCAATAATTAACTCATCAATTTTTCGGTTGATAACCGCAAGCGTATCTTCTTGCATGATCTGCTTTTGATTGCCTTGAGATGCAAATATATTAAAACCTGTCAGCGTGACAAGATCATTCCACTCCTCTAAAATTGCGGTGTTTTGCTCATTATCGTTGCCGCGCGGCTGAATCCTGCCAGTTATTCCACGCTTAGTAGCCGCAGCATTGCCAGACCCAGCAACTAAAAAGACGGCCTGATTGCCTTTGATTACCGCCTCTGTAGTAACAGTGCCAAGAAGAAGTGACTTGCGTTGCTCAAATTGAGCAATCCACTCATCACGATATTGTGTTTGAAAAGCTGAAAGAGCCATAAGTACGGTCTCCTATCTAATTAAAAGAAAATCTCTTAGACGGGGTAGCCGTTTGCAGTTAAGCAGGGTAGCCATAAGGGGCTGCATTGCCGGTCGCGGGGCCGTACTCTGACAAATATAATTGCCTGTTTCTATTGTTTCACTATATCCAATAGCTGTCAACTATAGCTCTCTGCTTTTAGCCGATATAAGCTTAAGATATTTAGCCTGATTATCCGCTGCTTTCGGGCCTTTATAGTATTCAGAGTTTTTATTCCCCATTAAAGCCTTAAGATCATTGATCTGAGCATCAATTGATCCGGACATATCAGTCGTGCCAGAAGGCACTAATCTTGCCGCTGGATTGATATCAATCGACATCTGAGCCATAAGACGAGCAAACCCTGCATTCTCCTTAACAGAGTTTAAAATCGACTCCTTCAGGTCTGCCTGATCTTCGCCAAGCCTGGAATTTAGATCATTATTGATGGCTGTCAGATTACCCCGATAATCAACCCCCCACTCAGTACGAAGCTCGTCCTCAGTATCTTGTATGCTTTGTAATTGAGAATTTCTAGCCTCTTCTGCAACCGCCAGATCATGCCCTTCGTGCCACTTGATTGCCTGGTCAACCTGCGCTTGAGTGTAATTGTTTTCATGAGCAACCTTAAGAAAATCATCAATCCTTGCTTGCTCTGGCTCACCAATAACAACACCTTCCTTCGTGTTTACCTTATAATCAGCCGAAGATTCTGGCAATCCGGCTTCCTTTCGCCACGTAGCTTTTTCTTCATCCGAACCTTTATCAGGGAAAAGCTCAGTTAGCTCTCCCGATCTGATCTTCTGCTGCGCTTGATAACCAGCATTAAGCATTGATTTTTGATCTGTATAACGCTTTGCATAAGTTAGCTTCTTGTCATCACCGTCCGCATAATCCTCGCGCCAATTAGAAATAACCTCATCAGAAACAACCTCATCAGCCTTTACATCAGGCTCTACATCCGAACCTTTGTTTATCTCTTTATCATCTTTAATAATCCCATAACCACCCTCAGATGGAGCCTCTTCTTCATATCTCATCTAACTTGCCTCTCTTTGTTAATATTAGTCTCTTTAACTATCTGCAAAGCCACCCATCGACGACCCTGAGAAAAAGCAGAATCATGGCTCGACTCACAATAAGTATCATCACCTGCGCCGCATGCCGTCATAACCAACCACTGCATAAATATTGACTGTTGATTAGCATTAGCATTACCCGCATACATCGCCTTGATTGCCATGTTTACCGATACAGGAGCCCGAATGTATGTATTAACCGACAACCTTTACTCCTTGCTCAATTTGATCGAGAGCTTCTTGCCTCTCTATTTTCTGCTGCTGCTCTTTGACTTTTTGCTCAACAGTCTCACGGCTATTAACCCAGGATGCCGGAGCGCCTAAACTTGCCAGCGCGTCTCTAAGACCGTTAATCGTGTCCGGCACAGCCAATGCACCAGGATCAAGCTCAGCCGCAGCGCGAATAAGCTCTCCAGATTGTATAAATATTTGACTCTTTTGTGCCTCAATCGAGTCATGCAGCGGAGACTCAAAAGTAAACTCAATTTCCCTTCCCTGCAAAGATTCGGGAATGTCAGCGCCGAAGGCTCCATTATCAATCAACAAATCAAACGTTGCACTACATAATCGTCCGTTATAGCTTGGCTCCATTGGCGCAAATAAAGGTAATGCGCCGCGAATATACTCATCAACACGCTTAGAAACCTCGTAAGCTGTCATATCTCCATTATTAACCGGCAAAGTCAGCTTATTAAGATAAAATGCTTGTGCCAACAAATCCCTGGCATCCCTTATCATCTCCATGCCATTAGGTATACCGCTATAATCTTGCGGTATAGGCCTAAGTGCCGAACCTAATCGCTCGTCATACTCCTCATTGAGCCAGCTAATACCGCCCGCATAAATAGCAATATCACCAGAAACAGCCCCTTTAGTCGCAATAAGGGGCGGATTTGTAGACTTCTCGCCAGCCTCAAGCAACGTATAAGTCATTGCCTGGATCATTCTTGCGTCAGCTAATGCTGTAATAGTTGATGGAGAATACGCATACTGCGAATCACATGGCTTTTCCCACTGCGGAATTATGTACTCTCTTCTTCGCGTCGCAGTCTCTTCAATTAAATGACTGTTCTGCCTGTCATAATATATCGATACAAACTGCATCTTCCCAGATTTAATGTCATAGATGTTTGATTCAACTTCTATGTGTAAGCAATCCACCCTTTCAAAGGGATGCTTATCAACCCGATCACTGACTCTTGCGCTAACTTTGTCACCAAAGATTGTCACTAGATCACGATTCGTCGGCTTCCATTTCCGCGCGACAATTGCATGTTGCCCCTCCTCGTTTTCCGACCAGACTACATCACGCAAATGCCAAGATCGATACAACAAAGCATCTCGATTTTTATTCAATCGTACCGATAGTACCGCTTCACCAAATGCTGCAAAATCATTGTCTGCTTGCTTGGCAACCTGAGCAAGCATAGCCACAGGGTCATACATTATCTTGCGCTGAGTTTTTTCTGTAAACTCAAGAAATCGCTTGGACTCATTATCAACCTTGTCTGAAAACTTTATCCCAGCTTTAAACCATTGCTTTGTTTCCGGCCTGAGCATAGACCCGATCTGATCCGCAAGCTCGCGTCTGATTAAAATAGTATACGAAGTAGATAAATTGTCCGAAAACTCTTCGCCCATGATTCGAGTCCGAGTAAAATCTGCCCGTTGCGGATAAAAGTTCTCAGCAATTTCTTGTCGCAATAAGTCTAATCTCAACTTATCCGAGTAGAGCTTATCAACCAGGCCGATTAGATGCTTAATATTCATTATCCCAGCTTAGTCGTCGGAGCTAAAACAGTGCTGCTACGTCCAGATCGTCGCTGAGACTGAGCAAAAGACCTACGCCTCGATGCCCTGACATTATCACCATCAGGCAAAGGTGCCGGAGTATTAGACTCTGCTGCAATTTCCGCAGCTCTGATCGACGCATCTTTGTTAGATCGTGCAGTCTTCTTAGCCGACAAAACTGTCGCTCCACCCCCAATAATCGCCGATGCAATAGGTATTGCTGCTGCTGCCATTTTATTTTCTCCTCGATATTGATTTTCGGTTGCGCCCAGTAATTACTTGCCCAGGCTCTTGCTGTTGTATCCAGCTTAGCGTGTGAGTCGACGCTCTCGAACCACCATACCATGCCATTACCACAGAATCGCTCAAATCAGTCGATGATCCTATACGCTTAATTAGCTTAGCTTTAGGCTCAAGTTTTATCACATTAAGATCATTATGATTATCATCAAATCGTATCGAGCATAACTGAGCTTTAAGCTTACGATCATCCGGCAATATGATCTTAGCTCCGCCGGATTGATTCGGGTCTAGCGCCTCCATAAATACGTAATAAGCCGCTGTGCGAGTGTTATAAAATGGTATCTTGCTGTTTTTAGCCCGCTTTGTCGATTTTTCAGCACCTTTATATGCGACAGTCTCAATTCGATTGTCAGTTAAATGCTGATGTGTCGCACCGCCATAGCCACCACCCATGTCTAATATGATCGTTGACTGATCCCGCCTGTGCTTAAAGATTAGCGCGCTAACCTCAGCCCCGCCCGGCGTCTCAACACCCGGCACACTAATAAGATTGTCGTACCATCCATCATATCGTATCGCTAATGATGTCGAGTCTGTACCACCTTGTGCGATGTCAACGCCAATAGCGCATTGCGGTACATCTTTCGGAGCACCAGGCGTCCATAGAGACATTGATTTGCTTACCCAATCTGTCGGAATAAGCTGGAAACTGTGATCCCCCCTGCTCGCCTTAAATCCACCCATTAATATTTTACGTAAATGTGCCGGAAGATTGTCTAGTTGCTTTTGATAACCAGTATCAGCATAAAAAGGATTGTCTTTAACCCCAGAAGGTATATAAGTGCGTGACATCGATGTCGTTGTCCGACCGTCTATCTGATACTCGCCAGAACCATCAACCTCAATATCCTTGTCGTTATCATCAGTGATAAACCATCTCAGCTCACCAGGCAAGGCAGGATTAGCATTAAGATCATCAAGCCATGGCGCAAACATATCGACAATCCAGTCTCCTTCGTCTGACAGCGCTGGATTTGTCCCCAGCATTATCCTGCATCTTTGCTCTTGATCCGCAGACCGCACCCAGCCCATCAACAATCTAACTTGTGACCCGACAAACTGTGCAGCTTCGTCAATATACAAAAAATCATGCGCTCGGCCCATCCAAGATTGCTCATCACCCACATATTGTGCCGCGCCAAATTCGATAAGTCGGCCATCTGTAGCAACAAGTTTCGGCGGCGGCGAACCATTAAACCCACTCCGCGTGCCATTAATTGCTATTGATCGATCCGTCAATCCGGATAAATCTGAGTACTTGCGACGCATAACAAGTGATCGCTTGTGTGCAGTAAGTGCTAATCCAAGCCCACAATCGCTCTTTCCCCCACCAGGCTCACCCCCGTACAAAACAACATCAGCTTTTGAATTGTATGCATCAGTTTGCGGCCCAGGGTTTGGAATCCAAACCATATCCTTCGTTGCCATTTCCGCTGTCGCAATGATCTGCGCTCGATCTTTAGCACTGACAGTGTCAAGCTGCTCGATTATCTCAGACAGTAAAGACATCGTAAGACCAATTTAGCTTATTTAACGACAAATTAGTTAGGGAGTACCGGCCCGCAAATAATCGACCTAACCCATTGATTTCTATAGATTCTGATTCTGCCAAAATCATCATTTAATTAGTAGTTCTTGCAGATTAAGCCGTGATCGCATCAAAAACCACCCTAACGACCGTATTCGGTCTAAATTATAATCGCTTACAGTGACACTCATAAGCTCAACATCAACACAATCATCAAAACATCAATCAAAACAATGCAACTAATAGACCCAAACTAACGATACTGTATGTCTATTCATGCCCTGGCGTGCCGCTGGCTGCATTATCTAATGATACCCCTGCCAATGGTATTGCTTTATATGTCACGTCGCACAGAAGGGCGCACAGAGAGAATTAACCCCCCTTCTTGCTCAGCAAAAATGCTACCTGCCGCGCAGCCTTGTTAATATCAAAATCAGGAATAAGATCCTTTCCGTTAGCCCCCGTAACCTCCTGTATCAAACGATCCCCATACTTGGTGGGCTTGATCTTAGATAAATACCACTTCCTCGCATCAACCCTCAACCGAGACCGCTGTATGTTCTCAGCATGCAACTTTAATTTTCCGCCGCTCTCAGCCTCTTTTTCAGCCATGTAATCGTTAGTGCCGTCGTCCGCTATGTCAAGTAACTGCTCAGCTAAGTAGTCCGTGCATTCGTCCTTAGCTTTTTCGTATGACGCCCTGAAGTCGTCCTTCTCTCTTAACCATCTAAAAAGTGTGGTTATTGCTGGCATGCCCTTCGTCTTGCTTATCTTAGCCATAGACTGTCCTAGAGCAAGCTTTTCGCAGATTGTGTCTGACAGCTCTTTGCTGTAATCAGTGGGACGCCCGTTAGGCATACCCGTAAGCTGTCCTTTGCTCATATTAGTGCCTTATCTTGCCGTGAGAAAATGATTCGAAACTTAAATGCTCTGCAAGCATAGCCATTACTACATCACCGACTTGTGCCGCGGCATATTCTGGCTTTACTTTTTGATTATATAAACTGTTTACTACGTGCCTGATTCGATTGCGCATTTTTGGCACAAACGATTCTGGCAGCACGACTGCGTCAGGGATTCTTAAGCCGCTATCCAGCTCCAAGCCTAGCTTTTCAATAAATTTGCCGACTTCAACGCTTTGCTTTGGCTCCATCGCTAATGCAGAGACGGGTCTGTCAAATACAAGCACTACATCGCCATTTTGCACATGTATGCCGACTTTATGCGTTACTAGATCGTCTGTTAGCTCTGTCATGCTGCTGTAATGCTTAAAATATGACCGGGGGTTACTGCAAACCATTCTTTTTGTCGAGCAAACAATGGGGTAGAGTTAATATCTGCAACTTGAGACGCAGGGCCAACATTATAATAAGCATCTACGTCGCAAACAATTCGCACATAGCGAGACTCGACATTAAAAGCATCAGCATCAATAGTTGATGCAAATGACTCAGATTGTCGCGCAATCGCTGGTTCGCGCTGCATTTGTATTTTCTGCGTATCCTTGTCGTGCGGCAGCTGTGA
>CAZMLI010000266.1:0-6975 GCA_964566865.1 uncultured Planctomycetota bacterium | reverse complement strand
TCCACAGGCTGCTAGCTGACTCAACAGAACAGCAAGGACGCATAACCGACGAAAGAGTCGGAATGGGGCTCGGGTCGGACCTCCTGGCTCGACGTGTGGCGCACCAGCTGGCCACGCGACGCACCGTGGGCCGCGACATAGGCCATGGTGGCGTTGATCGCCCCGGCGCCGCAGGCGCTGCGATTGCGTCGGGCCTGATCCAGCACCGCCTCGCTGTCGAGCGCCTCGATCGCCTCGATCAGTTCGCGGTCGTTGGTTTGCATGACCCAATCGTGGGCCGCCTGGCCGGTCCCACGAGGGGCAAAACCGAAGCGCTCGCCATAGTGGGTCAGGTCGGTCGATCCCAGCGCGATCGCGCGGCGACCCAGCCGCTGTGCCTCGCGCGCCACCCGGCGGCCAACCGCTGCCGCCTGCTCGTCCGCCGGGACCGAGATCGGCAGCAGCTTCACGTCCGGCAGCAGCTGCTTGCAGAACGGCAGTTCGACCTCGATCGCGTGCTCGCCCTCGTGCGCCTGTCGATCCGCGATCACCTCGTCGCCCAGAACCGCGCTGGCCAGTTCCCGATCGATCTCGATCGCGCCCAGTGGCGTTTGCCAGGCGCCGTCCTGCCACAGCGCGGCGCGCTCGACACCCGGCAGATGCACCGCGCCAAACAACACGACGGTCTCGATCCCTGCCGTGGGCAGGTGCACGAAGGTCGATGCCGCCGTGCTGCCGGAGTAGACCCAGCCGGCGTGCGGCACGATCCCGCCGAGCACCTCGCCAGCTGGAGTGGTCCGTTTCGCATCCTCGAGGCACTGCGCCAGCAAGCGCCGGCAGCGCTCCTCTGACTCGGGATAGAAACCCCCGCGATCGGCCGCGACGTAGGTCGGTCTGATTGCGCTCACTTGCCGCTCACGTCGATCGCGGCGAAATAGACCTCCGGTCGATCGGGGTTGCTGCGAGCCCGCTCGAGCAAGAAGCTCGGGTGCGCGCGCACCCGTCCGTTGAAGACGGTCTTGCCGTTCCAGCTGACCCGCAGCGGTTGACCGAAGTCGATCATTTCCGGCGCCAGATGAATCCGCACCCGACGCACATGTGCGTTGACGGTCAACTCGATCCGGTTCGCGCTCGAGATCTCGCCGGTCAGCGACATCACCTGTTTCTCGTAATAGTCGATGATCCGACGCAGCCGGTCGGCCTCGGCCAATCGCCGGAAGCCCGGGATCTTCAGCGGCGCCTTCGGATCCAGCGCGACGCGGTCGAAGACGCGCACCTCGAGCCAGGCGTTGCGCGCATGGCGCTGAGTGGTCGCCCGCAACGTGACCTTTTTCGGATAGCTCGGCCGCTTCAGCGCCTTGACCCATTCGAGGAACGCCGCCTCCGCGCCCGGGATCGGTTGATGCCTGATGGCCAGCGCCTCCTGGTACTTGCTCTTGTAGCCGAGCGTCGAGAGCCGCGTCATCGCGAAGCGCACACCACGCACCAGGCGCGGATCATCGAGCGCACCCTGCGCATCATAGACCGCCGTGTGCCTCAGGCCCGGCAGCAAGCGGTAATGCTTGATTCGCGGTCCGCCGAGCATGGGGAACAGCGCGGCAAATCGGTCGGCATGGTGCAGCCCGATGTCCCAGGTGCCATGGCCGCCCATCGAGACACCGCCGAGGTATACGCGTCCGGTATCGACCCAGACCTTGCGCCGCAGGTCGGCCAGCGCGGAGAAGACGATCGAGTACTCCTGCGGTGTACCGCCCCAGCCCTTGTAGCGAAAGTCCTTGGCGGTGGGGCAGCAGACGATCAGTCCATACCTGTCGGCGAGTGCCTGCCAGGCGCCGATCGACGCGGCGCCACTGCCACCCTTGCCGTGCAGGTAGATCAACAGCGGCCAGCGCTGATGCGGCGAGTAGTTGCGCGGCGTGACCAGGTGATAGCTCGTCTGGCTCTTGTCCTGCCGGATCGTCAGCGCGTGCTTGCTGATGCCAGGCATCACCGCGCCCTGCGCGCGCAGCCGGTGCCGCAGGATCAACCCCAGCTGGATCAGCGTCAGCCCGGGAAAGGTCTTTCGCAGTTGACCTGCTTGTTTGCGTCGTTGCCGCGCCTGGTCCGTTGTGCGGTAGCGCGCCAGCCAGCGCTCGACCGCCAGCACCCGCGCTGGGGAGAGCGTCGCGATCTGCGGCACGTAGCGATAGGCCAGACCCACATCGAGCGCCTGCAACTGGGCCCGCACTCCGGCGCGATCCTCCGCCGGCGCGGCCAGACGGCTGGCAAGCTGAGTGACCGCTGCGGGGGTCAAGCCAGCACGCAAGCGCGCGCAGAAAGCGCGGGCTGCAGGGTCGCCTTTCGGCTCGAGCCGCTGTACGTACCGCGCGAGCCTGGCCAGCAATTGCTCTCGACCGGCCAGCGCGTTGCGCCAGCGATCGCGCAACTGCGTGGCCTGGTCGGTCAGACTGCCCAGCCCGGCTGCGATCAACCGCTCCAGTTGCGCCAGCGCGCGAGCGGTCTGGCCAGCATTCCAGAGCGCGCGCGTTCGCGCCAGCTGAACACGCAGCTTGTCGCCCTGCAATTCGCCCAGCAGCTGCCGCGCCTGAGCCGTCAACTGCGGGTCGCGCTTGATCGCCTCGGTCGCCTCGGCCGCGGCCTCCACCGGCTGGCCACGGGCCTTCAACCAGCGCGCCAGGCCGAGCCGGAAGCCGCCGTCGCCTGCATTGCCCAGTCGAAGCTTGATCTTGTAGGCCAGCAGCACCGGGTAGCCGGCCAGCTCGACCTCGGTCGAGACCGGCCACTTCAACCCCTCGACAAGGATCGTGTCCTCGCCGGACAGACGGCTGATTCGGGCCGGCACCGAACGACTGCCCAGCGTGGCATGCGTCAACTCGATCGTCGCCTGTTTCTGATCGATCAAGACCACCCGCGCGACCTTGGCAGCGGCGATGTAGGCCTGGCGCTGCTCCAGCTCGACCACTTCCTTGAGCCGCCACTGCCCCTTGTGCTTGACCATTCCGGCCGCCCGCATCGCCTCGTCGCGGGTCATCCACTGGCCCTTGCGGCGCACGTGGCCCAGGGCCTCGCGCGCGACCTCGTTGTCCGGGTCGAGCGCGATCACCTCGCGATAGAGCTTTGTGGCAAGCTCGCGCATCCCCCGAGGACCGGCCCAGGCAGCCAGCCGTAGACGACCGGCCACATCGGTCTTCTTCAGCGCCTTGCGCCGCTGCGCGAACGTCTCGCGCGCCGACTGCTTCTTGACGATCCGCAGCACGTCCGACTTCTTCACCGTCAGCGATCCGAAGCGCATCTTGATCGTCAGCGTCTCGCCGTTGTCGGTCACCGTACCCTCGAGCTTGCGCCCGTCGCGCAGGTGCACCTCGTCCGAGAATGCGGGACACGTCGTCAGTAGCGCAATGACCAGCAGCCGGAGTAGACGACGTGAGCAGGCCATCAGTCGAGTGAGATCTGGTACTCCTTGAGCTTCTTGTCCAGCGTGGGACGCGAGACCTTCAGCAGCTTGGCCAGATCGACCTTCTTGGTGGTGCGCAGGATCGCGCGCTCGATACAGGTCTTCTCGATCCAGCGGGTGATCTCCGGCAGCGCGAGGTCGAACTCCTCGATCTTGCCCGAGATCTCGGAGAAGAACTTGTTCTCCTTCAGGTCCTGCGGCAGATCCTCGGCGGTCAAGACCTCGGCATCCGACAGCACGACTGCGCGTTCGACCACGTTCTGCAGTTCGCGCACATTGCCGGGCCAGGGGTAGCCTTGCAAGACCGCCATCGCGCCCGGCGTGATGCCGCGCACAGACTTGCCGTTGCGCTTGGAGAACAGGTTGAGGAAATGGTGCACCAGCAGCGCCAGGTCCTCCTTGCGCTCGCGCAGGGGCGGCACGACGAGCGGCACCACCGCCAGTCGATAGAACAGATCCTGCCGGAAGGTCCTTTCTTCGATCAGCTCTTCCAGATCCCGATTGGTCGCCGCGATGATGCGCACGTCGACGCTGATCTGCTTGATGCCGCCGACGCGCAGGAACTGCCGCTCCTGCAACACCCGTAGCAGCGCGACCTGGATCGTCGAGCTGATGTCGCCGACCTCGTCGAGGAACAGTGTCCCGCCATGGGCCAGTTCGAACTTGCCCGGCTTCTGCTTGATCGCGCCGGTGAAGGCGCCCTTCTCGTGGCCGAACAGCTCACTGCTGAGCAGCGACTCGCTCAGCTCGGCGCAGTTGACCGCGATGAATGGCCGGTCCTTGCGCGAGCTGGCGTCGTGCAGCGCCTTGGCCACCAGCTCCTTGCCCGTGCCCGTCTCCCCGCGAATCAGCACGGTTGCGTCGGTCGGCCCGACCTTGGCGATCGTGTCGAAGATCTTGCCGATCGCTTCGCTTTCGCCAATGATCTGCAGGTTCGAACGCAACGCCGCGCGCAGGTTCCGGTTCTCCACACGCGTCGCGGTGAAGATCTGAGCGTTCTCGATCGCGGTGGCGGCGACCGCCGCGATCGTGGTCAACAGGCGCAGATCGTCGTCCTCGAACAAGCGGGTATTGTCCAGCGTATCGACATAGATCACGCCGAGCTTGCGATCGGGTCGACGCAGCGGCGTGGCCAGCACCGAGCCGATCTGCGACATCTCGATCGACAGGCTGCCCTCGAAGCGGCTGTCGGACTGGACGTCGTTGGACAGGATCGCCTTCGACTGCACGTGGCACAGGTCGAGGATCCGCCGTGAGATCTGAATCTCGTCGCGGCTGCTGGTCTTGGTCTGGGCCACGCTCTTGGCGGCCACCGGCTTCAGCGCGCCGTCCGCGTCAACCTGCAGGATCACGCAGCGCTCTGCCCGCAGCTGTTCGAGCACCACCTCGGCGATCGCGTTGCGCAACTGGCTCAGCTCGAGCAAGGAGTTGATCGCCATGCCGACCTTGTGCAGCGCGGCCAGTCGGGCGTGCGCCTGGGAGTCGCCGACCTCCGCCAGCTGGGCGCTGTGGTCCTGCAGTAGCTGGGCATACTCGGCCGTGACCATCGAGTCCCCGGCGACCACATCGTCCGAGACGACCACATCGGGGCTGCCCTGGACCACCTGCGTCACGGGCCCCGCGGGGGCGGGGGCGTTCCCGGTGCGGTAGATCAGCAGGATGGCCGGCCCGACACCGATCTCGTCGCCGTCCTGCAGCAGGTCGTTGTTGACTTCCCGGGCGTTGAGGAACAGCCCGTTACGCGCGCCGAGATTGACCAGGTGGTGCCCGTCGTCCTCCCAGACGATCTTGGCGTGGTGGCGCGAGACGTTCATGCCCGAGATCTGTACCGTATTGGCGGACGAGCGTCCGATGCTCGCGTCGCCCTCGAACTGGTACGTCTTGCCCTTATCCTTGCCGCTCAGAACGAGTAACCTGGCCATCGCAGCTGGATCGTAACACCCGAGGCTGCGAACAACAATGCTCCGTCAGGACCACGGCACCTTCGAGACGCCGCCCATCCGCCGCGGCGCGCTGCGCAGCGGTTCTGGCAGGAAAAACGGCTCAGCATATTGCATCCAGACCCAGATCTGGCTGTAGCTTTCGGGGTTCTCGTCCACCAGCCGCCAGACGAACAGCCGCGGGATTTTCGAGGACTCACAGAGCGCCGCGATCTGCTCCAGCATCGGTCCGAGAAACAGCCGCTTCTGCTTCAGGTCGCCACGCACCATGCGCAGCATGATCGCCAGCGGAATCGCGCCCAGCGACATCCAGTAAAAGTAGGGCCACAGACCGATCGCCAGGCCGATTCCGACCAGCGGAATCAACGCGCGACCCAGGTCCGGCAGCGCCCTCAGTTCCGCGTTCATTCGTTGCAGCAGCGCCGTCATCTCGGCCACCGCTTCTGCAGAAGGCGTGTCCTCGTCAGACAGCACGCCCAGCGCGCCGAGCGCCTCGGCCAGTGGCCCCAGCAGGGCCTCGCCCTCTCCGGCCTCGGCGCCCAGCAAGTCCTCGATCGCCGCGCGGGCTGTCGGATAGCGCCGCGCCTGCCGCGTATAGCAACGCTCGAACAGGCGCACGGCCGCCGGACCGGCCTGCGGCGCCAGCTCCGACAGTTGATCCCCGGGCTGGGGCGCCTCGCCGGTCAGCAGCACGAACAGCAATCGGCCCAGACCATACAGGTCCCCGCTGGGACCCGTCGGCGCCTCCTGTGCTTCCGGCGCCAGGTAAGCCAGCAGCTCCGGTGGCAGCGGCGCCTCGGGCGTTTCACGCAGCGCGCGGCCCAGACGCTCCGCCTCTTCGAACTGGATCAGACTCGGTCGCCCCTCGGCATCGAGCCGGATATTCCCGGGTGCGATCAAACCGTGCTGCTCACCCTTGCGATGCAGCGCATCGAGCGCGATCAACAAGCGGCAGATCAGCTCGAGCGCCCGTTGAAGGGGCATCTGCAAGCGCGTCTCGAGTGTGTCGTTCACGGTTGGACCGTAAGACACATCGTTGGTATTGTAAAGCCATGGCCTACATTCAACGAATCCACGAAGCCGATGCCGACGGTCCCCTCGCGCGGATCTATCAAGCGGCCGTCAAGCGGGCGGGCAAGGTGTACGAGATCATCAAGATCATGAGCCAATCGCCCAGAGCGCTGAACGCCTCGATGCGTTTCTACAGCACCCTGATGAAGGACGAGGGTCCCTTGCCGCTGGCCACCCGCGAGATGATCGCCGTCGTCGTCTCCCGCGAGAACGGCTGCCACTACTGAACCCTGGCACATCAGGACGACCTCCGTGCCGAGGGCGCAGACGAGAGACTGGCGGCGCAGATCGCCGACGACTACCGCAACGCGACGCTCGACGACAAGACACGTGCGATGCTGGACTTTGCCGTGGCGCTGACCCGTCGGCAAGGACTGGGCCAGCCGCTGATTGACGACCTTCGGTCCCACGGCTGGACCGACCGCGAGATCCACGACGGCGCGCAGATCGCCAGTTACTTCAACTACATCAACCGCATCGCCGACAGCCTGGGCTGCGACCTCGAACCGGAGATGGCCGCGCCCGCCTGAC
>CAZMLI010000265.1:0-7035 GCA_964566865.1 uncultured Planctomycetota bacterium | reverse complement strand
CGGGCTCTCAGCAGGTCTTGTGGCTCGTCGATGTCGGTGCCCTCGATCTCGTCGAGCAGCACCACCTCGCTGCGCTGCCCCGGTCCGCTCGAATCGAGGCTGAACAGGTTGAAGCTCAAGCTCTCGAAGGCGACCGGGCCGATTCGCGGGATCGGCTGCCCTTGATGCGTGAACGGTCGCACCCGGCCCTGCTCGTCCAGCATCACACAATCCGCCGGGTGCAACGTGCTGGGCGCCATCGTGCGCAGGCAACCCAGCTCCGGCTCGGCTCGCATCCGCTGGAGTGCGCCGGTCAAGCGGTCCGCGCGACGGAACGGGTTGGTGGGGGACAGCACGCAGACGACTTCGGTTGCGTCTAGCTGTGCCAGCGTATGCTCCAGCGCGTGCGTCAGGTTGGCCTCGTCGCCGGCCAGTCGTGCGGGCCGTAGCCCCAGCACTTCGGCGCCCCAGGTCCGCGCGACGTCGGCGATCTCGGCGTCGTCGGTCGAGACGATCACACGATCGAAGCCGGCCGCGTCCAGCGCATCGCGGATGGTCCAGGCGATCAGCGGCGCGCCGCCCAGGTCGGCCAGCGCCTTGCGCGGCACGCCCTTGGATCCGCCACGGGCCGGGATCCAGCCGATCCAGCTCATGAGGCGATGCGCTCCGCCGCGCCGGTCTCGCGAAAGGGCAGCGTCTCCAGCGGACCCAGGTTTGCCAGTCGCTTGTCGAGCAGCAGGTACCAGAGGATGAACAGGCGCTCCGCCACGAAGCCCACCGATCGGGGGTTCGTGCTGAGAAACGCCAGGCTCTCGCGCTGCGTCAAGCACCAGCTCACCAGCGGAGCGGACCAGCGCATGAAGGCGTCGAAGTTCTCCCGGGACATGATCCAGTAGTTGGCGAACAGCCCGATGTCGTGCTCGAAATATGCCGCTGGCAGCGGGCTCCGCGTGCGGGCGAGCAACTGCTCGAGAAAGGCGGTGATGCCGGGATGGCAGGTCTCGCTGATCTCGGCGATCGAGCCGGGGTTGCCGCTGGTGGCGTTGACCAGCCGGTAAAAGCCCCAGCCGAGAATATCGGTGCTGCGCAGCAAGAGCTCGATGGGCTCCCGGTCCCTGTCTGCGAAGCAGGTCGGGGACTTGTCCAGCTGCCGATAGGAGGTGAAGCCGATCCAGGGCTCCGCGTCCAGCGGGTTGCGCCACAGATGGAGCATCGCGGCATACTCGGACAGCGCGGTGCGATTGTCGCGTGTGTCCAGTTCCGGGCAGTTGCGGGTCAGGTCGGGGTTGACGACAGGTTCGAGCCCGAAGCCCCGGTAGAGCGCGCCCTTGAACAGCCGCTCACGCTGGTTCTCGGCAAAATAACACTGATAGATCATGCGACCATCCCGGCCACAGCGCTGGCCAGCCGCGGCCCGACTCGCTGCTGGTCGAACTGCCGCAACAGCACGGCGCGACCCCGCGCAACCAGCTGACTGCGTAGCTGCGGGTCGCTGGCCAGTCGTGAGAGCTGCAGCAGCCATTCGTCCTCGCGGGCCAGCTGCAGGTCCGGGCCCTCGCGGAAGAAGCCCAGATTGTCGCCCACCTCGCTGGACAGCGGACAGACGCCCGCCGCCAGGTACTGCAGCAGCTTGTAGACGCAGCGCCCGCGGTTGAAGGGGGTCGCCTCGGTCGGCACCAGGCCGATGTCCCAGCGGGAGAGCGGCTCCAGCTCACGCCCGTCCTCGAGCTGGACGAAGCGATAGGGCAGATCCAGCAAGTCTCCGGGGTCGCTGCCACTGGCGATCTCGAGCGTGGCGTGAGGATGTGCGGCCAGGAACTCGCGCAGCGCGGGCTGGATTTCCTGCAGCCCCGAAAGGGAGCAGGCCGAGCCGCACCAGCCGAGGACCAGCCTGTCGGGCTGGATCCGTCGAGGCGGCGCCTCGGAGAGCTCGATGCCCATCGGCACCAGCACCACCTTGCGCGCGTAGCGCTCGGCGAACTGCTGCAGGTGCGGACCGCTGACGACGACCAGGTCTGCGCGACGGTACAGCCGGGAGAGCCAGAAAGCATAACGACGGTCATGAAAGTAGGCGTCGTCCAGTTCGAAGATCACCCGCGGCACGAGCAGCAGCGAGAGTATCTCGATCAGCGGCGGCATGGCATGGATGCAGAGCGCCTCGTTCTCGATGTAGATCGCGCCCATCCGCGCGCCCTCGACCAGCGCCGCCAGGCGCGAGCGCAGGTACTTGCCCCAGAGCAGCAACTGGTAGCGCCGATCGCCCAGGGGGCCTCGGCAGCTCGCCTGCTCCACCCGCCACTGCTCCGGGGTGGCTGGATAGAATTGCCGGCTGGGGATTCCCAGCGCCTGCAGTTCCGGCGCCAGATAGGTCACCCGCACACGCGTCGAGAAGTTGCTGGTCGCGCAGCGGCCGAGCAGGCAGACACCGCGCCCGCGACGTCGGACCGCCACTGCCCGGCCGATTGCCAGCAGGATCCGCGGGACCGCCATCAGTCGTACTGCCAGCAGCTTGCTGCTGAGCCCCAGGCTGGCCAGCCCATCCCGCCAGCGCCAGGACCAGCAGGCGCCATCCTGGGCCACGAACTGGATCTTGCCTGCACCGCAGAGCAGGGCGAAGCGCGCCAGCGGGGTGTAGGACAGCCCGCGAACCCCGTTGTCCGGGATCAGAATCTTGTCGTAGCGAGCAGCACGGATTGCCGGGAGGAACGCCAGCAGGCGAAACAGGCCGAACCGATCCGCCTCGTAGGACAGGAAGCGTCCGATTCCGCTGCCCGAGAACTGGGCTCGAACGGCGGGCTGACAGAGTAGGTCGATCTCGCATCCCGGACACTCTGCCCGCTGGCGCTCGATCTGCCTCCGGCACTGGGCGACACTCGCGCTTCGAATCAACAGCACCTTCATGCTGAAGATGATATCGTCGAGATCCGCGGCTGGCTTGACTCAATAATAGTGAAGGCCTGTGCAGAATCCCTCAAGAGCAGAGCCGGAATGACCGATAATCAGCAAATGACTCTCTTTCCAGCAGGAGCAGGCGGGAGGTGAACTGCCGCGACACTCAGATCGTGTTCGTCTCGGACATGCCCCGGGCTCGAGAGGCCAAGCTGGCGCATGGGCTGCGCAGCCTCGGCTGCCGGGTGATCTTGCTCTACCAGGAGACGCCAGGCTTCGAGGTCGCGACCCACTTCGATGAGTCCCGGCATTACACGGAGCCGGAGGAGGCGCTGGCGCTGGCGCGGGAGTACGATCCGCTGGCTTACCATCTGTTTGCCAACTGGAACTTCAACATGGCAGCCGCCTTCATCGAGCGCGGTCCGGGCCCGGTCGTCTTCGATAACTATGACCTGCTCAACGGCATGGTCTTTCCGGAGTTCATGGAGCAGCACTACCCTGGCCAGCTGGCGCTCGAGCGGCGCTGCCTGGAGCAGGCGGATGGGCTGGCCTGCCGCGATCTCTCGAGCCAGTACCTGCGCCGCGAGCTGGGGTTCCGACTGCGTGGCCGGCGGATCTACCTGCCGGACAGTTGCTGGGGCACACCGCTCTCGGGTGTGGAGGCAGCGGAGCCGGCGGACGAATTGCATGTGGTCTACTGCGGCAACATGGCGCTCGAGAAATATACCAGCGGGCTGGAGCGCAATACCTGTGTGCATCTCTGGCTGGCCGATCTGCTGACACGGCAAGGCGTGCATTATCACCTGTATCCCAGCACGAGCGTCCAGCCGCATCTCCCGTTCGAGGAGGCCTTCTCGGACTACTTCGAGCTGGCGCAGCAAACCCCTCTGTTGCATCTGCACCGGCCGCTTCCCGCGGAGTCGCTGATCGCTGAAATGGCGCGTTACGACGCCGGCATCCTGGTGCTCAGCGAGTCGCTGGAGGCGCCGCTGACGAGAGTCATGACAGCCCAGCGCTACATCCACGCATCCAGCAACAAGGTCTTCGACTATCTCGACGCGGAGCTGCCGGTGTTGCTCAACCGCTGCAATCCGTTCATCCGTTTTCAACTGGGTCGTTACGGTGCGTCGATCGACGCCACGTTTGAGCGGCTCGGTCGTCTGTCCGAGTGCGACCTCGGCGCGATGTCCGCGGGCGTGCGCCTGGCCAAGGCCGCATATGCCACACCGCGGCTGGCCGCTCGCCTGGTCCGTTTTTACCAGGCTCTTCCGAGTACGATAGGAGCGCGAGCATGAGTCTGCATTCGGCCATTCCGATGGCGCCCACGACCCCGCAAACCTCCCTGGAACAACGTGTCGCGGGCACGGCGTTGCAGGTCGATCGGCTGGGATTCAAGAACATCTTTTTCCATACCGACAAGATCCAGGAGTACCTGACCACCGGGGATGCCTATCCGCTGCACATTCTGCTGGGCATGACCGATTACTGCAATCACAGCTGCCGCTGGTGTTACACGGCCTATTCCACGCACGACGACCGCGTGATGGAACGCAATGGGGAGCTGGTCCAGGTCAGCAAGACGCGCAACGATCGCATCATCGAGCCGGAGGCGTTGCTGCGCTTCATCAGCGACGCGCACAAGCGCGGCCTCAAGGGCGCCACGCTGGTCGGCAGCGGTGAGCCGCTGCTGCATCCGCAGTCGGCCGAGATCATCACCGCGCTGGGTGAAATGGGCATCGACATCGGATTGTTCACCAACGGCAACATCCTCAAGGAGGCCCACTTCGAGTCGTTGCTCAAGTATGCCTCCTATGTCCGCTTCAGCATCGACGCGGCCGACCCCGAGACCTATGCCAAGCTGCACGGCGGCGGGGCCACATTCGACAAGACGATCGCCAACCTGCGCCGCCTGGTCGAGGCGCGCAACAAATCGGGCCGCCGCTTGCCGACGATTGGTGCGCAGTTCGTCACCAGTCAGCTGAACGCCGACAGCATGGTTCCGTTTGCCGAACTGATGCGCGACGTCGGGGTGGATTACGTGGCCTACAAGCCGATGTACGACAACGTGATGAACCCGGACCGGGCACGCAATACGATGAGCATCGCGGAGGCGCACAGGCGACTGGCGGAGGTCAAGCAATATGAGACCGCCGACTTCACGATCTATGACAAGGGCGGCAAGCAGTTCGAAGAGGCCTGGAACCCGCGCGGCACCAACGGCGCGAGCTACTATCAGACCTGTCAGGCTCACCAGTTCTCCTGCGCCCTGTATGCCAGCGGAGAGATTTATCTGTGCGTCAATCTGGCTGGCCGCAAGGAGTACGTGCTGGGCAACATCTACGAGCAAACGCTCGAGCAGATCTGGGCCTCGCCCCAGCGGCGCCAGGCGATCGAGGGCATCGACCTCTGCGAGAAGTGCCCGGCCGGCTGCCACCTCGATCCGCTGAACAAGATCATGTGGGACATCACCCACCCTGACCCTGAAATTCACCCCAACTTCCTCTAGCCCATGAGCACACCCGTCATTCCACACCAGGCCAAACAAGGCGACGACACCACCCAACTCGAGGCCCAGTCGCGGCGCGAGGAGACCGATGCCCGGCTGGGCAAGCTGGTCCGGATCAACGCCTTCAGTGCGACCAAACCCTCTGACTTCGCGATGCTCAAGGAGGACCGCCCCAAGCGCGTCCTGCTGGTTGCGCCGACCAGTACCCACGAGGTGGGCATGACCAAGTGGCTCTCGGTCAATCTGGGCATCGAGCGGCTGGCGGCCACCCTGCGCCAGCACGGCCACTACGCCGAGACCTACGACGTCAACCTCTACAAGTGCATGCAGACAGGGCAGGGCCAGGATAGCCTGACCCTCGAGGAGAAGATTCGCGCAGACGACTGGGATGTCATCGGCTTCAGTGTCTACGAAGCCACGATGATCAATGACTTCGTCCACATGAACCTGGCCAAGAAGATCAGCCCGGCTTCGCTGATCGTCGCCGGCGGGCATGCCGCGCAGTTCAACTATCAGACGATCCTGGACAAGACGCCGGCGCGGGTGGTGATCCTCGGCGAAGGGGAGCGCCCGATGGTCCAGCTGCTGGGTGGCGCACCGCTGGAAGAAGTCCAGGGCATCGTGATCCGCAACAGCAGCGCGCCGATGGACGGTCCCGAGTTCCGCGAAGCGACCGAGATCATCGACTACGAGTCGATGCCCTACGAGATCTACTGGGACTACTACATCAACCTGCATCGCGAAGCGGGCATCGAGATCACGCCCGAGATCAGCCAGACGATCCACACCGCGCGAATCTACACCCGCAACCACTGTCCGATGAACTGCAAGTTCTGCTCGTCGACCAACTGGCTGACCTTTGCCGCCGGCTCGCGTGTCGGCATCGCCGATCTCTCGGGCACGCAGCTACTGGCGCTGGTGCAGCGGATCATGAAGGCCCACCCGCGGGTCGAGACGATCTACTTCACCGACGACGAGTTCTGCCTGATCCGGGACAAGCTGCTCGAGTTCTTGCACGCGGTGATCGAGATCAAGCTCGAGATGACCTTCATCGCCTTCACCCGGATCGACGATCTGGACGAGGAGGTGATCTCGTTGATGGCGCAGGCCGGCTTTCGCACGCTCAACATCGGCATCGAGTCGTTTCAGCCGGAGATCCTGCGCGAGTATCACAAGGGGGTCAAGGCGGAGCAGATCGAGCGCGCGCTGGAACTGCTCAACAAGCACGGCATTCGCCCGTCTTGCAGCTTCATCCTGACCAGCCCCGAGGCCAAGCTGGAGTGGGTCGAGAACGTCGCGCGGCGGATCCAGCTGGAAGTCGCAAACGGCACGCTCTCGGCCGGAGTCAACATCGCCGTCGAGCCGCAGCGCGGTTCCGGTTTTTGGGAGGAATACAACGAGTTCGAGATCGAACGCACCCAGATACCGGGCACCCAGATGTACCTCAAGCACTATCATTTCGTCAAAGCGACGGATCCGGAAACGCGCGAGTTCCAGTACCGCTTCCTGCATCGCTGGGGGACCTACATCGAGGAGGTGCTGAGCCAGAGCAAGGGACACTGGAACAGCCAGGTTCAGTCCAGCCTCAAGCTCGAACTGGTGCTCGAAGTCATCGAGGAGATCAAGTCCGAGCGCGGTCGGGACGATCGTTATCGCTACAC
>CAZMLI010000264.1:3156-7051 GCA_964566865.1 uncultured Planctomycetota bacterium | reverse complement strand
CGGCCAGCCGGCAGAGAGTCGATGACAGCGCACCCTGTTGTCGGCGATAATACGCAGGTGTCGGACACCCCCCCGGATCAGACCGTCGGTCGCCTGGCGGTCAATCGTGGCTACATCAGCGAGGCACAGCTCGCACAGGTTCAGGGCGCGGGCGACGGGAGGCCGCTGATCGAGCAGCTACAGGCGCTGGGTCTGATCGACTTCGCTCAGCTTGTCGAGTTGATCCGCGCGACCGACTTGCCTGGCGGCTCCCTGCAGCCAGGCGACGACCCGCTGCTCGGGCAGATGGCAATGGACCGGGGCTACGTCACCACCGAACAGCTCAACGAGTGTTTCGAACTGCAGGCCAGGCTGTCCGACACGGGGACAGTCCTGACGATCGGCCAGTTGCTGATCCGCGAACGTTATCTGAGTCCCTCCCAGCTACTCGAGATTCTCGAGGATCAGCGAAAACACCTGCTCAAGTGCCCCGGTTGCGGCGCGACCTACAACGTGCTGGGCTATCAAGAAGGGGTCCACCTGCACTGCAAGCGCTGCCGGAAGATCCTCGTCATCCCCAGCACGGACCACCGCAGCAGCCGGGTGCAAGACCTGACCCCGGGGGGCGGCACCGATCCCCAGGCTTTGCAGTCGCTGCGCCTCGCGCTGGCGGAGGGGCCGCAGGAGCTGGGCAAGTATCGCATTCTGCAGGAGCTGGGTCGCGGCGGGATGGCGGTGGTCTACGAGGCGGAAGACATGTCGCTCGGTCGCACCGTGGCGCTGAAGATCCTCAAGGAGACGGGCGACGAGGGCACGCTGACTGCCCGGTTTCAGCGGGAGGCGCGCACGGCCGCCCGGCTGCAGCATCCCAACATCGTCGCGGTGCATGAGGTGGGCATCGAGAAGGGCCTGCATTACATCGCGATGGACCGCATTGTCGGGCAGTCGCTCGAGGCGATCCTGGCGCTGGGCAGCCACTCGCGCGATGCGCTGGTGGAGATGTTGCGCTGTGTCGCCGAGGCGGTGCACACCGCCCACCTGCAGGGAATCGTTCACCGGGACCTGAAGCCCGCTAACATCCTGATCCGCGATGCGGACGACACCCCGGTCGTGGTCGACTTCGGTCTGGCGCGCCAGCTCGATACGGAGACCCATCTGACCCAGACCGGCAGCGCGATGGGCACGCCGTTCTACATGCCCCCGGAGCAGGTGAGTGGAGAGCTGGATCAGATCGACGGACGCAGCGACGTCTATGCGCTGGGCATCGTGCTCTATGAGATGCTGACCGGTCGGCTGCCGTTCCATGGCAGCTCCGCGATGGAGATCTACAGCCAGATCCTCGAGACCGAGCCGGAGCGGCCCACGCGTCTGCGGGCCGGACTGCCGGCCGATCTGGAGATCATCTGCATCAAGGCGATCGAGAAGCAGTCGCGCCATCGCTACGACTCGGCCGCGCTGCTGGCCGAGGACCTGCAGCGCTTTCTGAGGGGAGAGACAATTCTGGCCAGCCCGCCGACCCTGCTGCGCGTTGCGGTTCGCCGGGTCAAGCGTCACCGGATGGTCAGTCTCTCGCTGGTGGTCGGCCTGATCGTGCTGCTCGCGGCGTTCGTGGGGCTGCGCCAGCTGCGCACACGCGAGTATCGGCAGGTGCTGCGTCGCGCCGAAGCCAGGCTGACCGAGGGCGATTACCAGGCCGCCGCCGATCAGTTTACTCGCGCGCTCGGCCTGCGTCCCGCTTCGGCGGAAGCCAGAGCCGGTCTCGAGCGAGTCAAACGCGCTGTCGCCTTGGCGGTCTTTACCGAGGCCAGGACGCGACTGGCCGGCGGCGAGATCGCCGCCGCGCGCACGCTGTTCCAGCGCGCCTCTCGCGCAGGTCCGACACCCGAGCCGCTTGCCGGCTGGATCACGGCCTGCGACCGGCTCGAAGAGGCCCGTTCGCTGATCGATCTGGGTCGCTGGCAGGAGGCTGGCGTTACGCTGGGCAGCCTGCCGGTCGAGACGCCGCTGACCGCCCGGCTGGCCGCGCTGAGTCAGGCGGGCGCAAGCGCTTCGGCACAGCTCGAGGCGCGGCGCTATCCTGACGCCGTCAAGACGCTGTCGGCACTGTCCGAGAGCCATCGCGCGCTGCCCGCGATCGGTCGGCTCTGGCGTCAGGCCAAGGGGATCGGTCGGATCACGATCGAGACCGTACCGCCCGGGCTGGTGGTTCAGCTCGCCCCGGCCGGCAAGAAACTGCGTCCATTCGGCGACGGATCCGTGCCGCTCGAGCTCGGCATCTATCAGGTCGTCGTTGCCGGCACGATCCGCTTCCCGCTCGCGGTCGCCCGCGACGCGCGGGGATTCGTGCGGGACCTCGTCGTGCGGGTGCCGCTGCAGCACCCAGCCGGGATGCGACTGGTCCCCGCGGGCGCCGACTTGCCCGCATTCTTCATTGACGAGCTGGAGCTGACCAACGCCGCCTACGCCCGGTTTCTTTCGGCCACCGGATACGCGGCGCCGCCCCACTGGAAGGACCGTCGTTGGCCTCGCGGCCGTGGCGCGTTCCCGCTGACCAACGTCACGCGTCCTGATGCGCAGGCCTATGCCCGCTGGGCCGGTAAGCAGTTGCCGAGCCTGGCCCAGTGGGAGAAGGCGGCCAAGGGTGTCGACGGTCGCAGCTTTCCCTGGGGCAGTCAGGGGCCAAGCGAGTTTCAGTTGCCCAGGCGGTTGCGCGAGGCCGGCACGACTCCGGTGGACACCAGCCCTTATGGCGTCAAGGACATGGCCGGCGGCGTCAGCGAGTGGACCAGCACCAATGGTACGGAGCCCTGGGTCAAGATCGCCGGTGGCTGTCACCCCGCGCCCGGCGCGCCGCGGATATCTCCCTGGGCTGTGGCCGAGACCTCCAGCGCCACTGCCGATTACAAGGATCGGGTGACGGGCTTTCGCTGTGTCCGCCCGGTCCCGGCCTGGCTCGGCAAGTCGCCGACGACGCGCTTTCTAGCGACCTTCGCGCGCGACGCGCGGCGCCCGACAGAACAGCGAATCCTCGCACTGGGCGAGCTGGCCCGTCATCCGGGGCCCGCTGCGCAGGCGGCCTTGCGCATCGCCCTGCGCGACAGCGACAAGACCATCCAGCTCGAGACCGCCTACCGCCTGGCCCTGACCCGCCAGGCCGCGCCGATCGAGCTGCTGCACGAAGGCATCAAGGACGCGGCCAGCGAATCGCTGCGGACGGCCTGCGCTGCTGCCTTCGGACTGCTGCGCGACACCTCGACTCGCGACGCGCTCGTCGCGGCGCTGCTCGACGATAGCACCCATGTCCAGGATGCCGCTGCCCGCTCACTCTGGCAGCGCAACCAGTCCGATAGCGTTGCGCTGATCGCACCCTTGATGGTGAACCCGCGCCAGACGGTGCGGATCAACGCGCTCTATGCCCTCGGCGGCATTCGAGACGCCAGCACCCACCCGTTGATTCTCTCCGCGACCACCGACAAGGACGAGGGTGTGCGTGGTCTCGCCGCCCAGCTCGCCGCGAGTATTCCCGGCGCGGCCACCGTCGATCGTCTGCTACCGCTGCTGCGCGACCTCGTCAGCGACGTGCGCGACAACGCCGCCGACTCCCTGGTCCAGCTCGACCCGCCCGACGTGCATCAGCGCGCGCAGCGTTTGTTCAGCCCGCTCGACGCCGTCACGCGTCGCACGCTGCTGCGGTTGCTCGCCGCGAGCTACAGCAAGGACGGCGTCCTGGCTGCCGATGCTTACGATTTTGACAAGGCGCTGAAGCGTTACAATCGCGCAATCGAGCTGGACTCCAGTGCTGAGCTATTCGACAAGCGCAGCGGTATTTACCTGCATCTCGGCCGCTTCGCCGAGTCGCTGCCCGACTCGCTCGCCGCACTGAAGCTGAACCCGGAGCTGGCCAGCGCGCACTCCA
>CAZMLI010000264.1:1922-3056 GCA_964566865.1 uncultured Planctomycetota bacterium | reverse complement strand
CCCGACTCGCTCGCCGCACTGAAGCTGAACCCGGAGCTGGCCAGCGCGCACTCCAAGCTGACCGTGGCCTATACGCGCTTGCGCCAGTACGAAAAGGCCCAGGCCCACTCGAAGAAAGCGCTCGAGCTGGAGGTCGCCGCCACGCACTACGTCTGTCGCGCAGACCTGTACCTGGAGATGGGTCAGGTCGAGATGGCGCTGGCCGTCTACCAGAAAGCGCTGGCGCTGGAACCCAAGCATGACGAGGCGATCTATGGCATGGCCGCCTGCCGCGAAAAGCAGGGCAAGCACAGCGAAGCGCTGGCACTCTATCGCAAGGTGCTCAAGGTGCAGCCCGAGTTCGACCGCCGGTTGCGGTACATCGTGCCATCGGCCGCGGGCAAGATCCTGCAGCTGCAAAAGAAGCTGCAGGATCGTTGATCGGGAGCCGTTCGAGTTGCGAGCGCTACTTCTTCAACGCCACCCGGTTCTGCTTGTGGTTGCTGCCGTGGTGCGTGGTGACCTGCGCCTCGTACACTTGCTGCGAGCGAGGTGCGACGGTGAAGGTGGCCGCAGTCGTGCGATAGTCGAACAACGTCGTCTCTGTCCTGGAGGCGAAGTCGACATGCCCGGGCCAGATTCTCCGCAGTTCGAAAGTGATCGGCTTGCCGCGATAATTGCGAATCGAATCGGCCCAGCGCGACTGTTCGTCCCAGCCGTTGACGTTGTTGTGGCGGAAGTGGAAGTTGTAGCGCCGGATCGACCGTTTTCGGGTCTCGTAGAGCACCAGATCATCGGCACCCAGGTTGACCTCGATCTCGGCCTTGATCGGCACGTAGCGGATCACCTGCTGGCCCAGGTAGCTCAGGCCGTCCGAACCGTTGCGACGGAAGATTCGCACCTGGCCGTCGGGTAGGGGGCTCTCGCCGAGCTTGTGCGCCGCGTCGTTGCGCCAGATGAAGAAGCGCACGGGCCGCTTGCCGTACTGGTAGCTGCGCATTCTGTAGACGATCTTGAACTCCAGTTGCTCGGCCTCCAGCGCCAGCATGCGCTTGGACCAGCCGTTGCGGATCGTCTCGCTGCCCTCGACGGTGAACATGAAGTACTCGCTGAGCCCTTCCTTGACGATCGACTTCGCCCCGGCGGGCATCTTGC
>CAZMLI010000264.1:0-1822 GCA_964566865.1 uncultured Planctomycetota bacterium | reverse complement strand
TCGTCGGGGTTGCAGACCGAGACGTAGTCCATCGCCCAGGTCAGCCCGCTGGTGAAGTAACTGACCTCCACCTTGACCATGCCCGCGTAACGCGAGTGGATGTTCCAGATCAGGTGCTGCGGTTTCTGACCCGGGAAGACCGTGTCCGCCACCTCGATCTGATCCGCATGCTCGAGCGGACGTAGCTCCACGCTGGTGGGGTCGATCAACGTACCGGCCCAGGAGAACTGCAGCTTGTTGCTGCCTTTCTGGAGCGTGATGTAGCGCGTCTCCTTGGCCAGGGTGACATCTTCGGAATTGTAAATCGTCAGCTGCACGCTGCTGCGATTGGGCAGCGTGACCAGGTCCACATTGTCCGCGCTGGAGGATCCGAGCAGGGCGGCCAGCAGCCCGATGATGATTGCAGTGCGTTTCATTTTCTCTTCTCCTACCAGATGTTCTTGATCGTCAGATGGAACAGCACGACCTGCTTTTCCACCTTGGCCTTGGGATCCTTCGGGCGCGCGGCCAGCGTCACCTTCAGTCGCGGGCGTGTCCCGTCGAGCGAGCGGTCGATCGTGATCGACTTCGAAGTGCCATCGCCCAGTTCCCACTCCGCGTCGCCGTGGGTCCGGCCGCCATACTGCCGGGCCAGCCGGTTGATCTGCTCCAGGATGTCCAGCGTGACCGCCGTCTTCTTGAAGTTCTCGAGCTCGTAGCGAATCACCAGCTCCTGGTTGAACAGGTTGCCCCGCAGGCGATGCCGCGTATTGAGCTTGATCGTGCGCTTGCAGACGACGTCCCGTGCCTCGCCCAGGTAGAGCCGCATGCGTCCGTCCAGCGGCGTCAGCCCCGTCCAGTCCTCACCCAGAAAGGCCTCGCCGCCATGTCCGTCCGCGATGAAGATCCGCACCTTGCCGGCCTGCAGCGGATACTTGCCCAGGCCGTTTTTCTCGTCGTTGATCAACTGGTAGTGCATCGTCACCTTCGAGTTCAGCGGCTTCGCCGGGTTGAGCGCGCCATGCGCATACCAGTCGAAGGTGAAGACCTTCTGGATCGGTACCTTGGGGAAGCGACCGAGCAGGATCTTGATCTTCTCCTGCTGGCCGATTCGCTTGAGGAACCTCGGGCCAAATCCGGCCCAGATGCCCGCCATGCCGAACGACTCGCCCGAGTAGTTGCGCAGCTGGATGTACTTCTTCAGCGTCAGGAAAGTCTCCTGCTTGTTGGCCTGCGCGCGGTATGAGAACGAGCGCGTCAGGTTCGAGATCAGGTAGCTGACCCGCACCTTCACCGCACAGGCCTTCGTCGCGAAGACCTCCCAGACCAGCGCATTCTCGCCCGGCGGGTAGGCCACGTTGACCACGTTGACTTCCCACTTACCGTCCACTTTTTTCAGCTTCCGGTAAGCATCCCCTTCGCGAATGCCAATCGGCCGGAACTGGATCGACTGCTTGTCGATCCGCGTATTCGACCAGCTGAAGTCGATCCGATTGTAGCCCCGCTTGATCGTCGATTTCAGCAGCGGGATCACCCGCTCCTCTTCGACCAACGTGTAGCGGGGATTGTCCAGCTGGATCTCGACCCGCTCCCGCTTGGGGAGCGCCGCCAGCTTGATTCGCCCCTCGGCAAGGCCGCCGGGTAAGACACCGACCACCAGGAGCGCACACGCAAGTCGCTGCTTCATCGCACCATCCTCTCTGACTCTCACACCTTGACTGATTACTTGCCTTCCGACGTGAAAGTGTCGAGGGAAGTTCCCGCCGAAGCGCGAGAGTTACATCGCAGTTACACGCGGCGGTGACCTGCAAGTGACCGATGCGTGACGCAGCTCCCGTATGGT
>CAZMLI010000263.1:0-7062 GCA_964566865.1 uncultured Planctomycetota bacterium | reverse complement strand
GCTTGTAATTCAGCGCCCGCCTCAGGGTCTCCTTCAAGAGGTACGCGCGGTACAGCGGGGCGTTTTGGCGCTCAATGTCTCGGAGTTTTCGGCGTTCGTCGTAGACCAAGTTGCGCGGGTTCCTGAGCAAGATGAACCGGCTTTTGAACACCTCTGTGCCTGCATCGGTGCCGCGGATATCGTGCAGTATTCCCCGTCGCACCTCATCGAGTGCCGTGCTCGCCAGCTTCTGGACATGGAAGCGGTCGTAGACAATTTGCGCTGCGGGAAGGTGCTCCTTGATCGCCTTCTTGTACGCCTGTGACATGTCGATCGTGACGCACTCGATTTGTTCACGCCCTTCTGGGCCTAGCAGTTCGAAGAACTCGCCGAGCGTTTCGGACGACTTTCCCTTGGCAGCCCAGACCACCCTGCGCTGGCTGTGGTCAACCACAGTGGTCAGATACCGATGGCGCTTGCGATAGCTGAATTCGTCCACCCCGATGCGCGTCAGGCCCTCGAACCGGGACGGGTCCAGGCGTTCGTCCACGACCCGTTCGACGATCCTCGCGACGCTCTCCCAGCTGACACCCATCAATCGCTTTACGGAAGTCATATCCGTGGTCTGAGCGAGGTAGGCCACCAGCTCCTCGAAGTCGTACGTGAACCGGCTGCCATGCGCCGCCCACGGAAGCTGCTCCACGCGAATCCCACAATCGGGGCATTCGACTCGGCATGGCCGGTATCTGAGCCAGATGAGCGTGCGTCCTTGACCAAGGTGCCGCCAGCTTCGAAGCCGGCCGCGATCGTACCTTGGAGCGATGTCGCCGCATTCACCACACCGGGGTTTACGCCACGAAGGGCGGCAGTGAATCACCAGCCCCTCTGAGCCGAACATGAAACCCTGGACGAATAGCTTGTCGACAGCGACGAGACGACGCAGTAGCGTTGTAGCTCGCACGAGATCCTCCTGCTTCTTGAGTTGCTTTTTCCACCACTCAACAAGCACGGATCTCGTGCCTTCAAAAGCCCCTGGAGTCTTCGTCGCCATCGGCGTCGCCCTCACCCGACCGGGGGCGATGCCGATGGTGACGAAGGCGGAAGGGGCGTCCCCTGGAATCTTCAGAGCCGGACGCCGAGCGCCTGCCCATCTGTTTTGGTCGCCTGTTGAGGTCAAGCCTCGTGCTGGATTGAGGTTATGCCTCCCGACCACCCACACAAAGCCGAGGAGAGCCGTACTTTTGGGCCGCATCGTGCCTGCGGGGAGGCGACGTTACACATGTAGCTTGGACTTACGTCTCATCTCATTCGGTTCCCAACCCAGGATCGGCGAAAGAACACGATCCAGGGTTGATGTTGACAGGGAACCCGGCGCGGCATTCCACAACACCTACCCAAGCGGCCCTGCTGGGAGGACCGATAGCCCTGCCCGCCCACCGGGCGCATGCATGCTTGCTTGACTCTCCCGTAAAGACCACAGCCTGACGTAAGTCCTTACTCTACGTTGCCATTTCGGCCGATTTCAAAGGACTTACGTCGACTCCTCTCGCGCAAGGGGGGGTTCTTGCAGGGGAGTCATGCTTGAATTCGCAGTGCCCCCCGGTACAGTTCTCCCATCTACACAAATTCCAACCAACCAAATCTACTTTCCTGAGGGCGGCAAGATGCACAACAGCACGCTGAGTACCTGCTTGGTAATAGTACTTCTCCTCGTAACTACGGGGCCGGGTTACGCGCAGCAGAAGACCGACACCCCCAAAGAACAGGCGGCGGCTGTCAGGAGTGCGACCAAGGATGCCTTGAAAAAAGTCAACGACGCTGCAAAGGCCGGAGTCCAGAAAGCAAACCAACTCGCAGACACAGCTATTAAGGCTGGTGAGGACCCCAAGACGACCAACCAGAAAAGACAGCTCACCATTCGCCAGGTTCAAACGGCTGCGGGCAAGGCCCGAAGCGCAATCGACGCGCAATCTTCGGTCTTACTGAACAACATTGGGGGTGGGCTTGTAGGCGGCGTCGGGGACCTCAAACTCGCGATTGAGCGACTAGGAGGACTTGCGAACGAGTTCGTTGGGGAAGCCACTACGATCACCACCAAGTTGCAGACGCTCCTGGTGAGGATCTTCCAGGTAGACTACTTGCGTGGCAAGAACAGAACTGTGACCGCCGTCAGAGCGCTGATCGGTTTCGTGTCCGTTGTTCCTCCCGTCAAGATCAAAGTGACTCTCACCGTGGCTTTTCACAGCCGCAACCCCGAACTCAGCCCTGTTCCACCGCTGGGGTCCACGACATTCGATCTCGAAATCAACAGCAAGGAGAGACGCGACAACGTGAGATTCACTCTCAAAATCGGCGCACTACCTGCTGGGACCAAATTCGTGAGCATCCATGTGGTGGCGGATGGAAAAGACACCATAAGCGAGCACGCCGACACTACATTTTCCTTCACCAAGAGCGGAAAATGATCCTGCCTCGCCGCAAGGTTCTTGATCCGTGCCCCGCGTGAATTGCCGCTTCGGGCTGCTCGGGTGTGCCTTGGTCGGATTGAGCGTCCTCGCTAGCTATCAGCTTGCGAGGGCACCCGATTCCGTGGATGACGCCTTGAAACACTCCCGACCAAAGACCCCAAATCCAAGAGCGAGGGTTAGAGGACAGGTTCGGCAACTCAAGGTAACAAAAAAGGGGCGAGCAAAAAACCCTAGCGTGCCACGGGATAGTGCCAATCGGACGCACGGCTACGCCAAGCAGCTTGAGCGCTTTCGAGCACTGGTTCTCGCCGCAGACTACGACGAAGTAGCCCGCCTACGAGTCCGCATCAAGAAACTAGCTGAGGAGAGCACAGCGAATCTCCAGTTCCTGCTGCACACATACGCTACTGCCCGACCGATGAAGTACAAGAAGACCATTCTCTGGGTTGTCTCGGAGATCAAGAAACGCCGAGTGTACGACTTTCTCCTTACAGAATTCTTCAATCTTGAAAGGCCCGTGGGCCTCCGAACTATTGCTCTCACCCAGATGCAGGCACACATTCGCAGAGGAAACACCGCCTACATAGACAACGTCAGTCTTAGACTCAGACTGGTCAAAGTTGCACACAATCCTGATGAAGCTCCAGGAGTCAGAGCCGGGGCACTCTCTGTCATTGGCTGGACGGACTTAGGAAAGAACGAGCAGATCAGGGGGGCGGTGCAGGAGATCCTTCATCGTGGCGGACCGCCAGAGCTGATATCAACAGCCCTGGCGCTCGCATCTCGTTGGCCAGGCGACCGTGAGTTCGTTGCGGATGCCCGACGAATCGCATCGGCTTCCGAATCGAACCATATCGCAAGAGACGAGGCCATCTCGTATTTGGTTCAATCAAGGACCACAGCGGCACTGGCCACAGTGTTTGACATTCTCCGAACCAACTCCAACCCCTCGGTGCGAACAGTCGTGGCCAGCCGTTTGTCAACCCTTGCAGATGACAAGAAGGTACGCTTGGAATTAGTGCACACGGTCCTCTCTGATGCGAACTCGTCGGTGCAATTGGCGGCAATCAAAGCGCTTGCTCGTGGACTCAACGACGATAACCATGTTCGCAAATCGTTGAGGACTGTGGTTCGAGGAACCAGATTCAGTAGCAAGGTTCGATCAGCAGCCGCGAGTACGCTTCTCACTCTCAGCGAGATGAATAGCACAAGAGACAGGAGTCTCACCATTCGGTACTTGAAGGAGTCCCTTCTTCTAGATCCGTCCTTGAAGCTCTCCAAAGAGTTGCGCCAACGGCTGCGATAATACATCTCGGGGATTGGCCCGGCCCCCCGTGATTTCACAACTCCCACTCGACGAGCACTCCAACAATGACCTCAGCGGCGATTGGGCAATCGAACGAACGAAGCTCATGGCCCGTCTACTTCTTGCGCGTACCTCTCCGCGACCCTGGCCAGGAAATCCATCTGCATTTTTGTCACCAGTACATGCCGGCGAGAATGCCGACCAAGACTAACCCGTAAATCGGGTCACAAGTACGTTCAACGCCACGGCCGAAGCGGGTCCTGATCCAGTACGCTGTATAGACAAGCGCTAAGCAGCCCGGTGCCTTGCACACGCCAAACCAGTGATCCGATCTACGCCTTGGTCGGGTCGTACGGCTTACCAATCGCGGCCGGTGGGGTGGCGCGGCCGATGAAGCCGGCCAGCGCGATGATGGTCAGCAGGTAAGGCGCCATCTCGGCCAGCTGGCTGGGAACCTGCATCGTCGTCTCGAGCTTGGGGGCGATGGCGAAGGAGAGGCCGAACAGCAGCGCGGCGAGGAACGAGCCGATCGGCGTCCACTTGCCGAAGATCAGCGCGGCCAGCGCGATGTAGCCGCGGCCGGCGGTCATGCCCTGGGTGAACTGGGTGATGTCGACCGCCAGCGCGGCGCCGCCGAGTCCGGCGAGCAACCCGGAGAGCGCGACCGCGATGTAGCGTGTGCGCGCGACGTTGACGCCCATCGTATCGGCCGCCGCCGGATGCTCGCCGACGGCCCGGATGCGCAGACCCAGTGGGGTGCGAAACAGGATCAGCTGGGAGGCGATCAGCGCCAGCACGGCGATGTAGACCAGTGGCGTGTGGGACAGCAGCCCGACCCTGATCCAGTCGCTACTGGCGGCCAGTCCCGAGAGCCAGGACAGATCGGCCGGCGTGCCGAACTGCAGGTGCTCCACAACCGGCGAATTGGACTGGCTGCCCCAGATCAACATGCAGCTGAAGCGCGTCGCGCCCACCGCGAGAATGTTGATCGCCAGCCCACTGATGATCTGTTCGGCACGCACCGTGACCGCGACGAAGGCGTGCAGCAGCGAGGTGGCCAGCCCGACGAGCAGCGCGGCGCCGACCCCGCAACAGAACACCGCCTTCGGTGGCAACCCCTGCTGCTGGGCGGCCCAGGCACCCGCGACGGTGGCCAGCGCGCTGTTGAGCATGATGCCTTCGAGCGCGATGTTGATCACGCCCGCCCGCTCGCAGAACATGCCGCCCAGCGCGGCCAGTAACAGGGGCGTGGTCCAGCGGATGGTGCTGGCCAGCGTCTCCGGTTGCGCGATGACTTGCCAGAGTTCGTTCACTTGAGCCACCGCGAAGAGAGCTCGCTGGTGACCACCACGCAGATGATCACCAGCCCCTGCAAGATCGAGATCAGATCCTTGGGCAAGTCGGTCTCGTAGCCGATTTCGGCGGCGCCGTCGAAGAGGAAGCCGAACAGCAGCGCCGAGGGAATCACGCCCAGGGGATGGTTGCGCGCCAGCAGCGCGACGGCGATGCCCCAGAAGCCGTACTCGGCGCTGAACAGATGTGTGCTGAAATAGTGATGGTGCCCGTGGATCAGCGAGAGGCTGGCCAGTCCGGCGAGACCACCGGAGAGCGCCATCACGACCAGGGTCACCCGACCCCTCGAGATCCCGCCGTAGGCCGCCGCCGCGGGATTGTGCCCGACGGCGCGCAGCTCGTAACCCCAGCGCGTGCGGGCCAGGCCGATCCAGACCAGCAGGGCAGCCAGCACGGCGACGGGCAGCATCATGTTGACCGGCACGTGGGGATCCAGCAGGCCAAACGTCTGGTGGATCCGTGGCAACCAGGCGCCCTCGGCCAGCATGCGCGTCTGGGTCACGCCGCTCGGTTTGTCGAGGAAGTGCCGCAGCACCAGGTAAAGCGTCAGGCTCGCGGCGACGAGGTTGAGCATGATCGTCGTGATCACCTCGTGCGCGCCGCGCCAGGCTTTCAGTCCGCCGGGGATCGCGCCCCAAAACGCACCGCCGGCCATTGCGGCCAGGACGCAGGCCGGCAGCAGAATCCAGGCGGTCGAGACCAGGTCGCCCAGGTAAACCCCGGTGAGCGTCGCAGCCAGGCCGCCGACAAGCATCTGTCCGTGGCCGCCGATGTTGAACAGTCCACCGCGAAAGGCCAGGGCGACGGCCAGTCCACTGAGAATCAACGGGGTCGCATGGTACAGCACCTCGGAAATGCCCCGCTGAGTGAGCAGCGTGCCGCTCAACATCACCCGATACACGTCGAGTGGATTCACGCCCGGATAGACCGCCAGGATGATCAACGCCTCGATGCCGAACGCCAGGCCCAGCGCCACGACCGGCGGCAGCAGGTAGAGCCCCAGAAAACGCAGCACGCGCTTCACGCCGAGGCTCCCGACATCATCAGTCCCAGCGACTGCCGGTCCGCTTGCTCGGCCGGCATCGTGCCGACTAGCCGGCCCTCGTAGATCACCGCGATGCGGTCCGAGAGGGCCAGCACCTCGTCCAGCTCCGCCGAGACCAGCAGTACCGCGACGCCGCGGTCGCGCGCGGCGAGGATCTGCTGATGAATGAACGCGATCGCGCCGATGTCCACGCCGCGGGTCGGTTGACTGGCAATCAGCAGTCGCAGCTCGCGCGAGAACTCACGCGCGAGCACCAGCTTCTGCTGGTTGCCGCCCGAGAGGCTGCTCACCGCCGCCTCGGGCGTGCCGGGCCGGACATCGTACTCGTCGATCGCCCGCACCGCCTCACGGCGGATCGCGCCGGGCCGCAGCCAGAACTTCCAGAAGCGCGTATCGGCCTGCCGGCCCAGGATCAAGTTCTGCGCCAGATCGAACTCCAGCACCAGACCGTGACGCCGGCGGTCTTCCGGAATGTGGCCCACCCCGGCCGCGTGCAGCCGCGACGGCGCCGCGCCGGTCAGATCCTCGCCGTCGACACTGATCGTGCCGGCGCGTGAACTGCGCAGACCGGTCAGCGCCTCGACCAGCTCGCTCTGTCCGTTGCCCTCGACCCCGACGATGCCCAGTATCTCGCCTGCGCGAATCTGGAAGTCGACACCTCGGACGGCCGGCAACCCGCGGGCGTCCCGCACCGTCAACCCCGCCACGCACAGCCGCGGCTCGCCGGGGTGGGACGGTGTACGCGGCACGTCGAGCAGAACGTCCCGGCCGACCATCAGGCGCGCAAGCCCCTCGCGCGTGGCCTGGCTGGTATGCAACGACCCGCTCACACGGCCGTGCCGCAGGACGGTCACCCGATCGCTCAGCCGCATCACCTCGTCCAGCTTGTGCGTGATGATGATGATCGTCGT
>CAZMLI010000262.1:0-7139 GCA_964566865.1 uncultured Planctomycetota bacterium | reverse complement strand
ACTGATAGAGCATGGAGATATTTGGATAATTATAGCTCTTGAGATGCACACTTAAGGATCGACTAATCACCTTCTTTTCTTTTAACCGATCTAACACTCATAAAAGATATACAAGATAAAAATCGTGACGTGAAGTATAAATAATACAAAAAACTTAGTAATACCAAGTCTTTTATTGTGCATGCATTATGTTTATAAACTGATGCCCCTACACATATAACTGTAATGGCAACCATGGCCGAAGCAATGAGCATAAATGAGGACATTACAAGCCCAATAATAACCAACAGATGAAGAAATGCAAATAAAACAGATGTCATTGCCACCTTTGATGTCACCATATTATGCAAAGACTCACAATCACCGCGACCATGCCACATCTCTCTGCGCATAAATTGATAAATTGTTTTTGGATAACCTTTATGAACTACCGATAAAAGAGGATTATTAGTAATAACGGCTTTTGCCTGTAGAGCTGCTTGCCCGAATGCATAATCTTCCCCTGTTTCAAGACTTACATCAAAACCACCTACAATATCAAATAATTTCCTGGACACAATCAAATGCCCACTATTTATATATTTTGTTGCCTGCGTCTGGTTCACCAAAGGCTTAAACCAGGCTTTCTCTATCCAGCTAGCCGGTGTCGGGATACCATATCTTGATCCGGTCACCTGATAACAATCATCCATGAGGGATTTATGTACATCGACAATATTATCAGCCCACATTTGTGTCAGTAATATATCCGCATCCAGAAATACCAGGACTTTACCTGTAGACAAATTAACGGCCAAATTACGCAAGCCACCTATTGTTGCTTCTTTATCAATAAGAACTTTTGCTCCTGCCTCTCTCGCTAGTTGCACTGTTTTATCTTCAGAACCATTATCCGCAACAATAACTTCATACGAAAGCTCAGATGGCGTATATTTAGCAATATTTTTTAATACCGATGGCAAGAATACTTCTTCATTATAAGCAGGGATAATAAATGATACAGATAGATCTTCCACAATAGACAATCCTTATGTTCCTTTGATAATCAATTTTAGCAGCAGTACAGAGTAATTCAGAGTAATTTCGACCTAACTTACACGATAAATAAACAGATGCATAGAAGCACCGATACCATAAAGTCAGAAACCGGTACAGTATTTCGTATTTGAAAATGAAAATAATATTGCTATGCCAGTGTTATTATACTAGAATTCTAAAGGCAAATACCTCAACATTGTTGGCATCTTGCGCATATATAGACACCAGAAGATACACACCTTCAAATACCGTATTGCAGTCTTCTGTAGCTCGCGGCATCAAATGATAAAAAACTCATTCATCGCCAACTTGTGGAGGAAAAACCACCATGAAACACACTATATCATTAGCAATACTACTCACGCTATTTACAACGCCTGCTTTTTCCTGGGTAATCACCGCTGACTTTGAAGAAGGGAATGTGGGGAATAACGCCCAACTACCAACAACTCAGGACGCTTTTCATGGCACTGCAGACAACAGCAAAATTGCTGGCTCACCCGTTTACTCTGGTTCTCAGTCTGCCAGCGTTTTGGCGCTGGCTGGAGAAACAGGCTTCGGCAGATGGGGAGGGAGTTTTGACTTCCCGGATCTTAAACAAGGTGATCAAATCTGGTGGAAGGTTAATGTGTTCTACCCTTCTGGTTGGGATTTTACTTCCCGTAGCGGTGAAGGCATGAAGTTTATGCGCATCCACACGCGCAGTGCTGGTAACGCTAACGAAGGGTATCACCATACTTTTATAGATGGCGGCTCAACAGGAGGAACGCTTAATATTGGTACAGAAGTGGACACATCTTTCTGGGATAACAACCCTATCTGGCCTGAGAATGATCCAAATTACCCTAGAGATCTAGGAGCGTCTGTAGAACGTGATCAGTGGATTACCTATGAAATGCAAATTAAATTTCATTCGGAAGCCAACCAGGGCATTTACCGCGTTTGGCAAGACGGTATTTTAATATTTGAGGACTTAAAAACGCCCACTTTAAGAAGTTCAACATCCAGCTCTGATTTCGTGTATTTTTACACATACTGGAATGATGGTGCACCTAAAACACAGACATCTTATGTTGACGGCATTGTACTCACCAATGAAATACCCAGCAAAAAAGATGCACATGGCAACCCATTTATTGGCGTAAGCACATCCGTACCTGTTTCTGCACCTGCACCTGCACCTGCACCTGCACCAGAACCAGAACCAGAACCAGAACCTACACCAGAACCTGCACCAGATACACCATCTGCCGCGCTGGAATGCAACAATTGGCAACAACAGCACCCGGAATGGTTATGGTGTGATGACTTTGAAGACGACACCTCTCTGGAAAAAAATTATTTCGAAGTCAACCGTAGCAATAACTTTGGGGTTTATAAGGATATTTCTTTTGGTGGCCAGGGTGCGATAAAAGTCACCTTCCTTCCTGAAGCGGCTGAATCAGGAAACTTGAAATTTAGCTTCGGACGAACCCCCGTGCAACCAACTCGCTACACCACTACTAACTTTGACGAAGTGTACTGGCGGTTTTATGTAAAACATGAATCAGACTGGAAAGGCAACCCATATAAATTGACGCGTGCAATGATTTTTTCCGGCAGCAACTGGACGCAAGCGGCTATTGGTCACATTTGGGAAAACACTAGTCTTGGCCTTAAAACAGAGCCTGTTTCACTTGTTTCTGGTGATACAGCAATCTCACAGAGTTATAATGATTTTGCAAATATGAAATGGCTTGGCGGCAAGTCAGGCAATCTTGAACTATTTGCACCTGAAAATGTTGGCAAATGGCAATGCATAGAAGTTCGTATGGCACTAAACACACCCAACCAGGATAACGGTGTTTTAGAATTCTGGATTGATGAACAACTACAGGCCTCCAGCAGCAATCTTGATTTTCGTGGCGGTTATACTGAATATGGAATTAATGCCATATTTATTGAGAACTATGTTAATCCTGGCGCACCAAAGCAACAATCTCGCTACATTGACAATCTTGTTATTAGCAAACAACGCATTGGTTGCCATACCGCAACAAATAACATCGCAGCACCCAAACCCCCGTCCGGTATATTTACACAATAACGTGTGCACATAGTATTCGCTCTTCTATGCGAAACACCGCGAATTTGCAACCATACCTTATATAGTGCCACGGAAGGCAAAAAACCAGGGGCAACTAAAAATCACACATGGCAGTTTAGTTACCATAATGGTAGCTTCTCAATAAACCTCCCCTACTCATGCGCGAACAGTTAAAGTGCTTCCATATTGTTAATTTGCTTTTTTGATATCTGATGCAACGCCACAGTCATCGCCAACTGCACCCAGAACATGGGATAAAACAGCACCGAAAAGAAAAAACTTGCTACTGCACAACCAACCAGGCCACCATCTAATCCATGTGCCATATATAGGATAAATCGGTTATTACTCCGCCGAGCATTTTCACGTGTTCGTGAATTTTGCACGAACATAAACAATATTGTTGAAATAAATATTAAAAATCCCGTAACCCCCAGTTCAGATGCGGCCTCAACATAGGTATTATGCGTATCAACACAGTAACTCTTTTTACCAACTCCGTGCGGATTTACAAACCGGCAGTATGTTAACCAGTTTTCATAACCAATGCCAAGAACAGGGTTTTCCTTTACTACTTCCATACCGAAACCCCACAAAGACAGCCTTGCCTCTGACGTGCTATCCTCACCCATACCCTTATACTCATCAACCATTTCATCAGGAAGAACGGCATAGACAGCAAAACTTAGGATAAGTCCTCCAATTATAGCTTTAAAAGCATGCTTGCTCTTTATAAGAAACCACAGAACAACTGCCACTACGCCCAACTGCGCACCTCGCGAACTGGTAGCAAGAATTGTGACTAATGCTGTTATCGGTAACATATAAAAAAGCAACTTTTTATATCGCCCCCAGTGCTCCTGCAGAGCAAGAATAAAAGCTATAGCTAATGGAAAAAATATAAGCATCTGAATTCCAAAATCACCCGCATTGCGAAACCACCCGGGAGATCCCGTTACGCCCCAGCTGGTATAAGCAAAACCCCTACCGACAAAACTGGTAAAACCATGCTGCGACATTTTAAAATTGACTAAAAAGAAGAGCAATACAAACAGGAGAAATCTTCTCTCGGTATTTACAACCGAAATAAATAAAAAATACAGGATGATCCAGTTTATAAATACATCAATTTTATTCCAGGAAATGTCTGGTTGAAATGCAAATATACTGGATAATAAAATAACGATAAAAAAGGCAACAATAAGGCCATTACCTGGACTTCTAACCTTAGTGATACTCTTATCCGAAAACGCAGTCACACAGGCCATAAAAAAAGAAATTAGCGCCCATGGCAAAACATCAATCGCCGGATAGAGAGTCTGCGGTCTGATATATTCAAACACAAGATAGAGGCAAAGCCACCAGAATGTAGCATGTTCCAGCTTAAGACCGCGCCATAAAGACCCCACCTTGATTGCATAGAAATCTTCTATATTAATGTCTTTTGTCGCTGACTTTGCTGGCAATCTCATATACGGTTTTTTCTATGTAATTAAAACAGTTATCAAAATAAATTTCTGATGAACCATAAGGGTCGTGAACATGTGGAATGGCTGGCACACCCCAAAGCCCCAAAAGCGTGCATTTACACCCCATTGGCAAGTTATCAACTAAGTACTCAGCCTGCCATGGCTCCATAGCTATTAATAGATCAGTTTTTTTTAATGGTAACAACTGCATCTTAGTGGTTTTATGCCCGCTCAGATTAAAACCTCTCTTTGCACTTATTTTAAGCGCCATCTCATTTGCCGGTTTTCCTGTTACAGTGTCAATTCCACATGAAATAGATTCAACACCTAAAGATTTAGCAACTGCTTCCGCATACGCACTTCTGCAAATATTACCCTTACAGACAAACACAAGCCTGTCTACTGAATCCCAATTAATTTGACGATACGCACGATACTTGCCAAAAAAATACAAAAAACGATAACCATACGTCAGCAAAGCTCCGCGTCGAGTACCATAATTATCCACAAACCAACGATTTTTTTTATGAGAGTCCTTGCTTATTGACATGCTGTTTCTACAAAAGGATTTAGTAATTAGAATAGAGCTAATAACCAAAATCCACGAACGAACTGTTTTTTTGTTAAGGCTCTGATTGTAGCAATCACATAGTTTACACAAATTATTACAATAATGAAAAACGTACTCTGTTTATAGCAAATTCTGCCCGCAAAACAACAACCCTGAGATAATTTCACAAATTTAATGTTAGCCAAAAGCTATAACAGTATTAGTGTTTTTTCAACAATGATACGGGTATTATCCGTATATAGCGCAAGTATTTGACATGATGGGCATCTAAGCCTACTATACGTACAATATCCGTATAATATTAGATTGAGTGAAGATTATGAGTACTGTCGCATTAAAAAATGCTCGAATGGAGCTTAAAACAACAAATAATATGAAACAGATGTTAAAGACTGCTGCGACGCTAGCAGGTCAGGATTTAACATCATTTGTATTAGCGTCTGCCGAAGAACACGCTAAATCTGTGTTGACCGATTACCAATCGCTGAGTTTGTCTCGTGAGGAGCAAGCCAGATTTATGAATGTGCTTGCTAATCCAGCCAAACCTACTGAAGCATTGAAAGAATTAATGTCTGTGGAGAGTTTGCTTGAGCGATAATGAAAAGTTTGTACTAGAGCTCTACGACCCCGGTAAAACTTATACTAACCAGAAGCAATTTGATTGTGAGAACAAAACAATAAATAAATTTGTATCGAGCAGCCTTAAAAAACAAGTTCGGCAAAGTTTAAGCCAATGTTTTGTATTACTTGATACAAATAATAATGATCGTTTTATTGGTTTCTATACATTAAGCTCGTATGCTATCAATGCAGATATGTTAGATAAATTATCGGGCGGGAGTTTACCGTCTCGTATTCCATGCTCACGCCTTATCATGTTAGGTGTTGATAAAGATTATAAGAAGCGAGGTTTAGGCAAGCTTCTAATACAAAGCGTGATACAAAAAACCATTATAGCAGCAGAGCAAATCGGTATTTATGGTTTGTTTCTCAATGCGCACGAGAAAGCATATACATGCTACATAGAACATGGATTTATTGCTCTCCAGGAAAAGGTAGACCCGAAACCGACACCTATGTTTTTGCATATCGACACTATGCGTGAATCACTTTATAATTGAAAATCTATATGAAGATGGAAGACATCCTGGTATTCGCCGCTGAGAACTATCTATTGCGCTTCTATTTTTAGAGATACCCTTAAACAATAAGAGGATAATTGCATTCATCTCCTGCTCACAAACACAATGGTCTTTTCAGGCTCCTTCCATATTGGACAAGGTCAGGGTATAACCATGGCTAAAAAACAATTATAATCGGCAACCATTAACTCACTACCTGCTTTATGCTCCAATGAAAAAAGCCCTGGTTTTAGACGCAAACCAACGTAGCGCCCTTGCCGTCACGCGCTCGCTAGGTCAACAAAACATCCCGGTATTCACCGCTGAGGAAACGCTGACTACTTTGGCTGGTTCCTCTAAATTTAGCAAACAACATTTTATATACCCTTCTCCAGATCTGCATCCTGAACAATTCATTCAAGTACTGAGCAAGCTGGTCAATGAGTTGCATATCGACATTTTATTGCCCATGACGGAACTAACCACTACGTTACTGCTCCTGAACCAGACCGAGTTTCCAGACACCACAATTCCATTTCCTGACTTAGATACTGTTGAATCCCTATCCAATAAGTGTTTATTGATGCAAATGGCTAATTCACTCAATATCCCGATTCCTCGTACCTGGTATGCAAATACCCCTGATGACTTGCCCTGCAAGCTAAAAGATCTGCCTTATCCAATCGTACTTAAACCAGGAAAGTCCTGGCTTCTTCACGAAGGGCAGTGGCGTCGCGCTGCTGTACAATTTGCTGATAACCCGACAGAAGCAAAAAAAATTCTTGAAACTGACTGGGCATTTAAAGCGCATTCTTTCATGATTCAGGAAACGGTAGCGGGTCATGGCGCTGGCG
>CAZMLI010000261.1:0-7162 GCA_964566865.1 uncultured Planctomycetota bacterium | reverse complement strand
ATATGCCGGGTAGGCCCCGCCAAGCATGCCCAGCAGCGCCGAGAGCGCCATACAGGCAGCGTAGAGCCAGCCCGGTGTCACGGGCTGCACCGCCAGATACAGACCCAGCATCTTCGTGGCCAGCCCTCCGACAACGCAGCCGAACAGGCCACCCCCCAGACCCAGCATTACCGACTCCAGCAGGACCAGGCCGAGGATGTCTCGCTTTTGCCAGCCGCAGGCCTTGAGAATGCCGAACTCGCCGATCCGCTCGGAGAAACTCATCAACATCGTATTCAGGATCGCCAGCGCGGCGCCGACGATCGGCAGCACGGTGATCACCAGCAGCAGTCGATCGATCTTGCGCAAGACCCCGCCCACTGTTTCGTTGATGGTCTCGGGCGTGAAGGCACGCAGTTCGGGAAAGTCCTTGTTGATCCGTTCGGCCAGCGCATCGCGGTCGCCGGGCGAGTCCAGCTCGAGATAAAAGCTCGAGACAAAACGCGCGTCGAGCCGGCGCATCTGGCGCGCGCGCTTGAGCGTCACCACCAGGGTCTGGTCCAGGATCAACGAGCCGGTCTCGAACAACCCGACCACCCGAAACGGCTTGCCATGGAAGCGCGCCTTGGAGCCCAGGGGCTGATTCAGTTTTCGGGCCACCAGCGTCGAGATCAGGCAGGCGTCATCCTCGCCGGGTTCGAGAAACCGACCCGCCTTGAGGTTCTTGAAAAACAGGCCGCCGTCCCGCAGCTGCATCGTCCGGGCCGGATCCAGCCCCAGCACCCCCAGCCCGCCGATGTCCAGGCCGCGGTGCAACAGCAGCTTGCCGTTGTGGGTCACGGCCACGAACCAGACCTCCGGTTGCACCACCTTGACGCCGGGCAGTCGCGCCAGATCGGCCTCGCGTTCGGTGGGAATCGTGCTGATCACCGGATCCGGCGCTTCGCGCCAGACGACGATCAGCCCCTCGACTTGCCGCAGCGTGGACGCGACCAGCGCCTTGACGCCAGCGGAAAAGGAGATCAGCCCGATGACCAGGATGATCGCAACGGCCAGTCCGGCCAGCGAGAGCAGGGTCCGAACCCGCTTGCGCAGCAGATTGCGAATCGCGAAGCGCAGCAATCCTAGAACCCGGTGAGCACGGAGCCGCCGTTGACGCTGAGCACCTCGCCGGTGATGTAACGCGCCATCTCGCTGACCAGGAACAGCGCGGGGCGCGCGACATCCTCGGGCAACCCGGCATCCCCCAGCGGGATCTTCTTGCGAATCTCCGGCCCCTCGACGCCATCCAGATGATCGGTGGTCATGTCGGTGCGGATCCAGCCCGGCGCGATTGCGTTGACCCGGATCTTGTGCGGTGCCAGCTCGACAGCCAGGCTCTTGGTGAACGCGATCAGCGCCCCCTTGGTGGCCGCATAATGCGAGTAGAACGCCTCCCCCCGCTGACCTGAGGCGCTGGTGATCAATACCAGCGAGCCCCCGGTGCCCTGGTTGATCATCCGCTGAACCGCCAGCCGGCAGGTGTGGATCACGCCCTCCAGGTTCACCGAGAACATCTCCTGCAAGTCCGCCTCGGACATGCTCTCGATCGGGGTGCGCTTCCAGATGCCCGCGTTGCAGACCACCAGGTCGAGCGCGTCGAACTCGGCGTCGTAGACATCGAACATCTGCCAGATGTCCTGCGGCGAGCCCATATCCGCCCGCAGCACGATCGCCTCCCGTCCGAGAGACTTGGCCTTGCGGGCCACCTTCTGCGCCGCTTCCTGATGCTCGTGGTAGTGAATCGCCACGTTGGCACCCGCCTTGGCGAATAGCTCCGCTATGGCGCGGCCAATGCCGCGTGAGGCGCCGGTGATCAGCGCATGCTTGTCGGTGAGGTCGTGAAACCCTAGGTCGCAATTCATGGGGGCGAAATTCTCACCGACCAGTTCCCGCGACACAAGTGTTTTCATCCGCCAGGTCAGACTGCTACAGTAATGGTCAGATGTCCGAAAGGCTGCACAACGCCATTTCACTGCTGGTTCGCGGCGTACGGCTGCGATTGCTGAACGCGGAAGAGATTTCCCGGGCTTGCAGCCTGCTGGGTAACCCCGAGACCTTTCTCGCCCGGCTCGAGACGCAACTCGAAGACGATCGGTGGGCCGCGCTCTGGTCCGCCACCTCCGAGTCGCTGCCCGAAGCCGACAAGACTCACGCCGGCCTCAGCCACTTGCTGGATCAACTGCAGCGCGGCTCGACTCCGTTCGAGAATACACAGCTGTTCGGCGCCCTGGCCGCGCAGGATCTCGAGCAGGCGCGCCTGGCGGCGCAGGACTGGCGGCTGTCGGAACACTTGCTGTATCACGCACCCGAATACCGCGAGCAGGTGATCGCATTGATTGACCAGGCCCGAGACCAGCGGGCAGCGGGCTCGGGCGCATCGCTCAAGCAACTGCTGGTCCAGCAGCGGATTCTGACCGCGGCAGACCTGGTCTACCTGCTGCAGGAGGCCCGCGCGGGCCGGGAGCCCAGCGAACACGACCCCCCGCCATCATTGGGCGCCACGCTCGACGCCCCGCCGCTGCACTCGAACTTCGATCTCTACGGCCGCTATCGGGCGCTGGACGAGATCGCGCGTGGCGGCATGGGGATCGTCTATCGAGCGCGCGACGAGCAGACCGATCAGATCGTCGCGCTCAAGGTGCTCAAGAGCGGCGATCAGGCCAAGCAGGACGAGATCGAGCGCTTCGACCGCGAAGTGGAGTCGATGCGCAAGCTGGTCCACCCCAACATCGTCAAGATCCACGGCTCCGGCCAGGACCGCGGCCGCTGTTACTACGCGATGAATTACATCGAGGGCACCTCGCTGGACGAGCTGCATCTGCGCGAGACATTCTCACACCGGCAGGCGGCCGAGATCCTGCTGGACGTCGCCCGCGCGCTCGAGGCGGCCCACGCACAGGACGTGATCCATCGAGACCTGAAACCGGCCAACATCCTGATCGATACGCACGGCGTCCCGATGCTGACCGACTTCGGTCTGGCCAAGCTCATTTCGGGCAGCGTGATGACGCTGACCCAGTCGGGCGCGCTGCTGGGCACGCCGTTCTACATGGCACCCGAGCAGATCAACGAGAATGGCGTCGTGGACGTGCGCACCGATGTTTACGCGCTCGGCGTCGTGCTCTACCAATGCCTGACGCGCAAGCTGCCGCACGTCGGCGGGCAGGCAGTTCTGTTCTACAAAATTCTCGAGGAGACGCCGGTCCCGCCGCGCAAGCATGACGAGCGCATCCCGCTCAGCCTGGAGACGATCTGCCTCAAGGCCATGTCCAAGGCGCCGGCCCATCGCTACCAGAACATCACGGAGATGGCCGCCGATCTCGAACGATTTCTGACAGGCCAGTCGATCCAGGCGCGTCGCAGTTCGCTGATCCTGACGATCACCCGGCATGCCCGCCGCCAGAGAAAATTGCTGATCGGGTCGCTGGCGACCGCCCTCTGCATCTCGCCGCTGATCGGCTGGCTCGCCTTGCGCCAGCTACGCGCCGGCGAGCAGGCCTCCAGCGCCAGGCAGAAGCAGGCGCTACTGCATCGCGCCAGCCTGGAGAGCCGGATCAGAGAGATCCTGACCCGCAGCGCGACCCAGCAAGCCGAACCCGCGCTCGCGCTCCACACGCTGGTCCAGTCCTTCGCGCTGTACAACGAACTCGGTCGACCGACACCCGCGGAGGTGCGTGCGCTGGAAGCCTATCTACAGGCCCGCCTGTCATTCGAACGCAAGGACTACCAGCAGACCCGCCGGACAATGGACCACGCGATCAAGATCGTGCCGAAGGACTCCCGCCTGGTCAGCAAGCTCTATCGCCTGCGGGCCAAGGCCCTGTTGAAGCTTGGCCGCTCGGCGGAGGCGCAGGCGGATGTTTCCCGTGCGCAGCAACTGGCGCGTCGGCAGGCGGACGAATTACTGCGGACCGCGCAGACCAAGCTGGCCGCCGGCAAACACAACCTCGCGCTGGCCGCGGCGGCCCAGGCAATCGGCCTGCTCGGCAGCCGGACCGGACAGCTGGCCTTCCTCTTGCGCGGCCAGATTTACCTGGCCCGCGGCCTGGCGCGCCGCGCGATACCCGACCTCCAGGCAGCCGCCCGCGCCGGGCCACCGAGCGCAGCCGTCACGCTGGCGCTGGCGCAGGCGTTCGTGCAACTGGGACAGCTCGAGTCGGCCCGCAAGCAGCTGGCGGCATTCCCGAACTCGGCTGCCTGCCAGGCAGCGCTGGGCGAGGTGGCGCACCGCCTCGGACGTCAACTCGAGTCGCTGGAGGCATTCATGCGAGCCGGCGACGCCCCGCGCGTGCTGCTCGGCCGCGCCCGCGCGCTGATCCTGACAGACCGCGCGATCGACGCGCTGCCCCTGCTGGCGCGCCTCGAACGCGCCGAAAAGTCCGCAGAGCAGGCCTACTGGCGCGGCCGCGCGCTGCGCAGGCTGGACCGACGGAAGTCTGCGCGTCGGTCGCTGCTGATCGCGCTGCGCGACCCGCGCTGGCGCAACCGCGCCAACCTGCAGCTCGCACAGCTCGACCTCGCGCGCGGCAAGGCCCGCGCCGCCATGGCGCGGCTGCAAGTGGGACAGGCGGGCGCGGGTTACTTGAGGCTGAAGGGTCGGGTTGCGCTGGCGCTCGGCGATCCGGCCGCGGCCGTCGATATGCTGACCCGTTCGATCGAGCGCTATCCCTACGATCACCTCGCCTACCGGCTGCGCGGCGACGCGCACCGCCAGCGGCGCGAGTACATCCCGGCGTTGCAAGACCTGGTCCAGTCCTACAGCATCAACGCCGAGGACTTCTCGATCTTCGAGTCGCTGATTCGCTGCATGATCGAGTCGGGACGTGTCGAACGGATGCTCAACCTCAATGCAACGATGCAGACCTTCAAGTCCGCCCCGAAGCCAGAGGCCCTGCGCTCGCTCTTCCGGCTCGAGTTGCGCCGGCTGCTCGCCGCCAAGAGCGCACTCGAGCAAACGCAGCCGCGTCGTCGGGGGCCGGCCAGCAAGCAGGAGATCGCCCTGGCGATCCGCCGATTGGGCAGCGCGGACAGCCTGGAACAGGAGCTGGCCCGGACCCTGCTGCTGCGGGGCGGCCCGACCGTCCGCCCACGCCTGCTCGAGGCGGCCCGCGAGAGTGGCCCGCGAGCCGACGCGATTCGCAACCTGCTGGCCGAGATCGACCGGCAGAAGCATGCCGCACGCCGCGGCGAGGTCGAAGATCTGCTGGTGCGGTACAATGCCGGACGCTACGGCCCGGCCGGCAGCCGGCTGCACACCCAGGCCAGCGGCAGCGGGCGAACGCTGCACAAGATCTTCCGCGACCCATCGGCGGAGCTGGTGCTGCGCATCTGGGCCGCGCGCGCGTTGCTGCGACCGCTGTCGCTGAAGGCGATCGAGCGGATGCAGTCCTACACTCGCGGCCGGAACCCGCAGACCTCGCTGATCGCCGCCTGGGTCCTGCGCGAGTCACGCATCGCCGCCACCTTCCGTCCGACGCCGATCCTCGAGTCGGGCAAGGGCATGCTGACCGCGCTGGCCCTGCTGTCCCTCGGGCCGGCGCAATACGCGCGCGCCGTACCCTTCCTGACCCATGCCCGACCGCGCCTGCGTTATGCCGCCGCAGTGACCCTGCTGCGGGCCAGGGACCGCCGAGCGCTGAAGGTGCTCGCGGCGCTACAGACGCACAAGGAGCCATTGATCCGTCAGCTCGGCGTCGTCGGCCTGGGCACTCTGGACCGCCAGGTCGACAAGATCGAGGACTGGCCGTTGATGCCGTTCTATCGTCGCGCGTTGCAAGACAGCGACAGCAGAGTGCGCGACCAGGCCAGCCGGGTGATCCGCTACCTCAAGGACCAGCGCGCGGCCGAGCTGCTCTTCGAGGCCGTGCGCAAGGAGCGTGAACCATACACCGTCTCTCAGCTGGTCTACGCGCAGGAGGCCTGCTTCACCCAGGATGCGCTACGGCATATCGGCCAGTTGCTGGACGACCAGAAGCAGCCGACGATCGTGCGCTCCGTGGCGTTCTGGGTGCTGATGCGTCGGCTGCGCCAGCGAGACTTCAGCGTCATCCCGTACTTGCAGCGGCTGCTCGAGTCCCAGCAGGAGCCGCTGATGACCTGCGGCATCATGCTCGCGATGGCCCGATACCTGCCGCTGTTCGCCCTGCCGGCGCTCAAGCGCAACCTGCAAGCCAAACACCCCTACATCCGCGCCATGGCGATGGCAGGTCTGACCTACATGGTCCGGCTCAGCGAGTCCGACAAGAAGACCCTGCTGAGGCTGACCGCGCACGACCCGGACGAGATGGTGCGCCGCATCGGCAGCTACTGCGTGGCGGTCTGCGTGATCATGCGGCGCATCGAGCTACCCGGATACTGGCAGAAGATCGCCAGCCGTCCGGCCAGCGAACGCCTGGCGATCGCCGAGTCGCTGGCCCGCTTGCCCAGAATGGGCCGCCTGCCGCTGCCCGAGGGTGTCCAGCCCTCCAGGTTCTATGCCGACGCGCTGCGCCGTGCGCTGGAACTGCGTCCCGACCACGCGCCCTATTACTGGGAGCTGGCCCGCTACGCGCTGCAGAACAACAAACCCGCGGAGGCCGAACGCGCCATCAAGGCCGCGCGCAAGCTCGGCCTCGACCGCCCCGAGGGGTTCGAAGTGCTGGCGCGCTACCATGCGGCGGGCCGACGCTGGCGCCAGGCTGCGGCGGCCGAACAGGCGCTGGTGGCCAGCTGGCTGCGCGATCCCCACCGTGCCTGGGCCGGAGTCGACAACGAGGCCGACCCGACAAAGGCGATGTTGCGAGCGGGCAGCTATCTGATGCGCGCCAACCAGTTCAAGGCCGGCACTGCCTGTTACCGCCATGCCACCTACCTGCAGGTCCACCAGAATCTGGAACTGGAGCCGTTTCTCACCCTCTGCCGCCTGCAGGCGGGCCGGAAGAAAGCCAAGGCGGTTGCGGGGCTGTTCCAGGAGATGCTGCAGCTCGGCGTGAAGCCCATGACCTTGCAGCGTCTGCTGAAGACCAAGCCTTATGCGGCAATCCGCGAAGCGCCGGCGATCCGCAAGCTATTCAAGTAATCTGCGTAATCTGTACTACTAACGTCTCCAGTCTTCTCGAAACAGGAAGATTTAATCACGCAGCCATTGCGGCCAAACGAGTTA
>CAZMLI010000260.1:0-7175 GCA_964566865.1 uncultured Planctomycetota bacterium | reverse complement strand
GCCTTGGCCGCGATGTCCTTGCGGTAGTGGCATTTCTCGAAGTGGATCTTCTCGACCGCCGCGTAGGCCCGATCGCGCGCTTGCCGGATCGTCTCGCCCAGGGCGCAGACGCCGAGCACGCGGCCGCCGCTGGTCACGAGCTTGCCGTCGTGCATCTTGGTGCCGGCATGGAACACCTGCAGGTCGTCGCCGCAGTCGATCTGATCCAGGCCGCTGATCTCGTAGCCCTTGTCGTAGTTGCCCGGGTAACCGCCGGAGGCCAGCACGACGCAGACCGCTGGCCGGGGATCCCACTCGATCGTGACCTGGTCCAGTCGGTTCTGGGCGGTGGCCATCAGAATTGGCGCGAGGTCGCTCTTGAGCCGCATCAGGATTGGCTGGGCCTCCGGATCGCCGAAGCGGCAGTTGTACTCGAGCACCTGGGGGCCGGAGTCGGTCATCATCAAGCCCGCATAGAGCAGGCCCGAGTAGGCGCGGTCCTCGACATTCATGCCGTGGATCGTCGGGACCAGCACCTCGCGCTCGATCACCCCGAACAGCTCGTCGGTCACGATCGGCGCGGGACTGTAGGCGCCCATACCGCCGGTATTGGGCCCGGTGTCGCCCTCATTCAGGGCCTTGTGGTCCTGGCTGGTTTCCAGCGCGGCGATGTTACGGCCGTCGGTGAAGGCCAGGATCGAGGCCTCTTGCCCGATCAGGCAGTCCTCGATCAGCACGCGGTCGCCGGCGTCGCCGAAGGTCCGGTCGCGCATCAAGCGCGCGATCGCGCTGGTGGCCTCTTCGACTGTGGCGCAGACGAATACGCCTTTGCCGGCGGCGAGGCCGTCGGCCTTGACCACCAGCGGGAAGGGCTCGTTCTTGACGTAGGCCAGGGCGGCTTCGTAGGCCTCGAAGGTCTTGAAGCGCGCGGTCGGGATCCGGTGCTTGCGCATCAGCTCCTTGGTGAAGATCTTGGAGCCCTCGAGCAGCGCGGCCTTGGCGGATGGGCCGAACACGGTCATGCCCAGTGACTTGAAGTGGTCCACGATACCGGCGACCAGCGGCGCCTCGGGGCCGACGACGGTCAGGTCGATCTGGTTGTCGCGGGCAAAGTTGGCTAGCCGCACCAGGTCGGTCGCGTCGATGTCGACACACTCGGCGACCTCGCCGATTCCGGGGTTGCCGGGCGCGGCGAACAGCTGGGTGACCAGCGGACTGCGGGAGAGTTTCCAGGCGAGGGCGTGCTCACGCCCGCCGCCACCAATCACGAGGACCTTCATTGTTTACTCCAGAAATGCGGCTTCGATCAGGTTCTCGAGCACCGCATCGTCGAACGGGCCGAACTCGGCGGGGGGCTGGTTGTCACCCTGGTCGTTGATGACCCAGATCAGGTTCTCGGGGTAGGGGCGTTCGCTCGCGGCGTCCGAGATCAGGTAGAGGAACAGATAGTCGTTCAGCCGCTTGGCCCGGTGGCGGAGGCGCAGCCGGCCCATGCCGTAGGGCGTATTGATGCCCTCGGGCACCAGCTCGACCACCTGCGCGCCGCAGCTCAACTTCAGCGACTTGATCATGTCGATCGGTCCCGCGACATCGGCGCCGAAATCCTTGTTCCGGGCCATCACCGGCCGATCGACCTGGATCGCGCTGATGCCCTTGACCTTCTTCTCGACCCAGTCGAACAGGCCGCGGACCGCGGTGCTGTAGGCCTGAAAGTCACGGCGCGCTGCTTGGCGAGCCTGCTGCTTGGCTTCCAGCTTGTTCGAGAACTTCTCCGACCAGTCACTCGTCAAGGGCGTTCACCTTGTGGGCCACGGCCAGATCGGCGCGCAGCAGTTCGTAGGCTCGGCGTGGACCCTGGCGGGGTTTGCGATAGGCCTCACGGCGGGCCTCGATCATCTCCGCCACGATGGCCACGGCGATTTCCTCGTGGGTCACAGCTGACACATCCAGCCCGACGGGGGCGCGAACGCGTTCGAACAATCGCGGCTCGACGCCTTCCTCTTCTACCAGTGACTTGAAGGTGGTCAATACCTTCCGCCGGCTGCCGAGCATGCCGATGTAGCGGGCCGGCGTCGAGACCGCCCAGCGCAGGATCTCGCGATCGAACGCGTGACCCCGGGTGACGATCAGCAGGTAGCTGTTGGGTGTGATCGAGAGGCCGGCGGCGACCTCCAGGAAGGGACCGCTGTGCACCGCGTCGACGTGCGGGAAGCGCTCGCGATTGGCGAAGGCCTCGCGATCGTCGATCACGACGGTGCCGAATCCTGCGATCTTCGCCACCTGCGAGGTGGACAGCGAGATGTGGCCGGCGCCGAAGATGTAGCAGATCGGTGAGACGATCGGCTCGATGAAGACCTTCAACCGGCCGCCGCAGATCAATCCGTCGACCCCGGTCTCCTCCTCGGTCAGGGTGAACTCGAGCAGTTGTGGGCGCTCGTTGTCGATCACCTCTCGTCCGGCGACGAGGATTTCGGCCTCGACGCAGCCGCCGCCGACGGTGCCGGCCAGTCGTTTGCCGTCGCGGTCGATCAGCATCTTCAGGCTCTCGCTGCCCGGCACCGAGCCGCGGATCTCGACCACGGTCGCCAGCGCGGCCGGAATGCCCTGCTTTCTGAGGGAGATGATTTTCTCGAAGACGTCGGTCATCAGGCCACTACTTCTTGTCCTTCTGGTCCTTCTTCGCTTCTTCTTTTCGGGCTGAATTCTCGGTGGTCACCACGGGTGCCAGCGCTTCGGCCGTCAGCTTTTGCGGCTTCCTGGCCAGCCCCTTCAGCGGGAAGGACCAGCTGCTGCGATTCTTCTGCTTCGGCTTGACCTTCGCCTTTGAGTTGCTCTTGCTGATCGGGTGCGGCAGCACGACGCTGGTCTTGAATGTCTTGCCCTCGAGAACGGGCTCGATGAACGTGAAGATGCCCTCGATCGCGTGACGGTCCGGCCGCTTCTGGTTGTCCTTCTTCTTGCCCAGCGGCAGCTTGTGAATGTCGATTCCCACGGTGCGCTCGAAGCTGAAGGTGGTACGCCCGTCCTTGGTGACCTTGCTGAAGACGATCGGCTGTTGCTTGAAGTACTTGATCGCCTTGAGTTTGTCGGCGTGGGTGAAACTGATGACGATCTCGACGTAGCGGAAGGTCTTCTCGCCCTTCTTCTTGTCGCTGATCTTCAGCGTCTCGATCTTGACGCCCTCGGCCTTGAACTGCTTCTCGATGTCCTCTTTCTTGAAGGAGACGGGAATGCTGAACTTCTTCTTGTCGTCCTTTCCCTTGAGGAACCCACCCATCATCATCTCCATCGTCTGCATCGTTTGCAGGTCGACGTTGTAGTTGATGGTCATGCTGCCCGACCCGTCGGCCTTGAACTCGATCACGTCTTCGTACTCCACGCAGGCTGCGAGCGGCAGGAGGAGCAGGGCAATCAAGGCGAAGCGCATGCGTGTCATCCGAACCTCCTGTGAGTAGCTGGAAACCTCTGGGACCCCTGAGTATAGCCTACCTACAGCGGGACGATCCGGACAAACTCGTCGTACAAAGCGCCGCCTTCGCCGATGTCGGTGATGCGGGCCTGGATCAAGCTGTTGGCGCAGCGTCCATCCTGGCGATGGCCACCCTTGGGCACCAGGGCGATGTCCGTGCGCTGTCGCGTGTCGTGCTTGATGCGCACGGTCATCGAACCGACGGGAGACTGCATTTGTGCCAGGTCGCCGTCAGCGAGCTCTGGCGTGGCATCCGGATGCACCGTGGCGATTGCTGGTCCGTCGAGCGTGGCGCTCCACTGCGAGGCCTGGGCCCGATCGGTCGAGAGCGAGAGCAGCATCAGCGGATAGTCCGCGCTCGGTTGGGGGGAGGCCTCGGGCGCCTGATGGATCAGGTTGACCCGGCCGCTGGCTGTCGGGAAGACCCGGTCGGCGAACAGTACCTTGGCGGGCAGCGGGTTGCGCATCGGCGCGGCCTCGAGCGTCTCGAGGCTGATCCCGTGCGGGCCGAGCTTGGGGGCGATCATGCGCTGCTTCCAGTCGCGTGCGTCTCCGGCCATCTGCGCCGACAGCCCGACGCGACTGGCCAGGCCCTGCAGGATCTGCAGGTCGCTCTTGACCTCCGGCGGCGGCGGCACGACCGGCGTCGCCACGCCGATCCAGTGGTGGCCATAGGCGCCGAGCAGGTCGTCCGCTTCGAGCAGGGTGGTGGTCGGCAGCACGAGATCCGCCTGCCGCGTGGTATCGGTGATGAAGCTGTCGACGACGACGACGAATTCACGCGAGCGCAGCGCGCGAACGACCGTCTCCGTCTCGGGCAGCATCGCGACGGGGTTTCCCGCGGTGATCCAGACCGCCCGGATCGGCGGATCGTCGATGCGCAGCAGTTCGGGCCCGAACAACGGCTCGCAGACCGTGCGGGGGGCGACCGCCCGGCCTCGGATGAAGGATCGGTCGAATGCGCCGCCGCGCTGAAAGTAGTACGAGACGCCGCCGCCCGGCCGTCCGAGGTTGCCCGAGATCGCGCCCAGCGCGTCCAGCGCGCGCACGATCGCACCACCGCCGCTGCGCCGGGCCATGCCCCAGCCGACCAGAATCGCCGTCGGTCCGTCCGGCCCCAGGCGACGGGCCAGGTCGAGGGCTTCTTCGCTGGACACGCCGGCCTGCGCGCACCAGTCCGCGGTGCTGCGGCTCTGCGCCAGCGCGCGGAACTCGTCCAGGTGGTCGCAGTAGCGGGCGGCCTCGGGATCGGTCCAGCCGTGCTCGAACAGCAGGCTGGCCACGGCCAGCGCCAGGGCAAAGTCGCCGGCCGGTCGCGGTTGGATGTAGCGCTCGCAGATGCTGGCGGTCTTGTGATGCACCGGGTCGATCAGCACCAGTCCGGCACCAGATTGCTTCAGCACCGGGATGCTGTGCACGCTCGAGACGAAGACGTTCTTGCCCCAGAGCAGGATATTCCGAGCGTTGTTCAGGTCGAACAGGTCATGGCTCTCGCAGCAGCCGAAGTCCAGTTCCTGGGCGGCCTCGCCCGCGCCCGAGCAGATGTCGCCGCGCTTGATCGTGACCGGGCCGAACTGCTCGAAGAAGTAGTCGGACAGCGGCGCCAGCATGCCCATCGTGCCGCCGCTGCGGTAGTGGAAGATGGCCTCGGGGCCGGAGGACTGACGGATCTCGAGCAGGCGCTCGGCTGCCGTGTCGAGCGCCTCGTCCCAGCTGACGGGCTGCAGTTCGCCGTCCTTGCGCAGTAGCGGGCGGGTCAGCCGGCTTTTACCGTATTGCAGTGGCAGGAAGTTGCTGGTCCGGTAACACAGAAAGCCGCGGGTGACAGGGTGATCGGGGTCTCCCTGTAGTCGCGTCACGCGGCCGTTCTCGACCGTCGCGATGATCTGGCAGGCGTCCGGACAATCGCGATTGCATAGGGTCCTGTGGGTCTTCGTCATGCCGCGCGAGACTTTACACCCCATATTTGTCTGGATACAATGAAAACCAATGGCGCATCTCTTTGTGATCAGCATAGAGGGCGGTCTGGACATTTCCGCGCTGGAACAGTACGGACATTCCGTCCGTTCCAGTGATTCGGTGACCGGCGCCTTGACCGAGCTTCGGCTCGAGCCAGCCGAGGCAGTGCTGATCGACGCCCGGCTCTACTCCCCCGAGTTGACGGAGATGCTGCAAGGGGTCTGCGAGGACATGGAGTGCTTGCTGATCTGTCAGCCCGAGCAGGTCGATCGCATCCCGGATGCGCTGCGCGGCGGAATTTGCGATTTCGTCATCGAACCGATCTCGCCCGAGATCATGCACCTGCGGATCGAGCTGGCCTGCAAGAATCGACTGAACCGTCTGCGCACTCGGGTTTACGAGATGACGCTGGAAGATCGGGTGCTCAGCCGGACCAAGGAGGTCTGGGAGAAGAAGGAGGAGTTGAAGCGCCAGTTCCTGGCCACCATCGAAGCGCTCGAGGGCGCGCTCGAGGCCAAGCACGACTATACGGAGGGTCACTCCAAGCGGGTTGCCGAGATGTCCGTCGGCATTGCCAATGAGCTGGGGCTCAACGGAAAGCTGGTCGAGCACATCAAGCTGGCGGCGCTGTTTCACGACATCGGCAAGATCGGCATCCGCGATAACGTGCTCAACAAGCCGGGGGAACTGACCGAGGAGGAGTTCGAGCACATCAAGACCCACCCCCTGATTGCCGAGAAGATCCTGGCTCCGCTGGAGGGCTTCCAGGAGATCATCGACATGATCAAGTACGAGCACGAGCGGTTCGACGGCAAGGGCTACCCCTACCAGATCGTCGGCCATGAGATCCCGCTCGGCGCGCGCATCATCGCCGTCGCCGACGCCTATGACGCGCTGGTGACGACCCGCAGCTATCGGGTCGGCACGACGCCCGAGAAAGCGCTGGCGGCGATCCAGGAGTCGGCGAATACGCAGTTTGATCCGGAAGCCGTGGATGCCCTGGTTCGTTTGCTCGGGACGGGGCAGTACGTTCACGCCGGAGACGAATAACGAACGTGGACCGGGATAAAATCCAGCAGGCGGTGCTGCTGCTGCTCGAGGCGATTGGCGAGGACCCCCAGCGGGACGGTTTGCGCGAGACGCCCAAGCGGATGGCCGCGATGTACTGCGAGATCTTCGGCGGGATGGAAGTCGATCCGCGACAACATCTGAAGACCTTCGAGGCGCCCGACTACGACGAGATCGTGCTGGTGCGCGACATCCCGTTCAACTCGATCTGCGAACACCATCTGATGCCGTTCTTCGGTAAAGCCCACATCGGCTACATGCCCAACGGCAAGGTGCTCGGCATCTCCAAGATGGCCCGGATTGTCGAGGCCTTCTCCCATCGCCCACAGATCCAGGAGCAGCTGACCACCCAGGTGGCCAACCTGCTGATGGAGGGTCTCGCGCCCAAGGGGGTGGCCGTCGTGATGGAGGCGACCCATACCTGCATGACGATTCGCGGCGTCAAGAAACCCGGCAGTTCGGTGGTCACCAGCGCGATGCTGGGCACCTTCCGCAAGAACCTCTCCTCACGGCAAGAAGTGCTGAGCCTGATGGGGTTGCGTTAGCCTCGGCAAGACGCGACTCGGCCACAGTCTGAGTAATCTGTACTACTAGCCCTCAAAGTCTTCCCCTGTCGAGAAGGTCGCCGAGCACGACAGCACAAACACCAGGTACGTTGACGTTGACCAGCACGAAGCACGCAGCACCAGGTACGTTGACG
>CAZMLI010000259.1:0-7176 GCA_964566865.1 uncultured Planctomycetota bacterium | reverse complement strand
CGGCATGCGCTGGCTGCGGGTCTGGATCTGCGTGCGCGCCATCTTTCCGCCGCAGAGTACGAAGACCGTCACGCCCGGGTCATGGATCGCACGCACCTTGAACATGACTGTCGCCAGGCCGTCGCGCATCCGCACGGTGCTGTGATCGTAGAGCTGTTCGTCGCCGAGCAGCACTGTCGCGCGCGCATCTTTCCAGGGTCCTTCGATGCGCAGACGAATCGTCTCGCCGCGCTGATAGACCGCCTGGTCGGCCGTCACCCGGAACGTGGGCGGAAGACGAACCGCCTCGGGCACCGGCACTAAAACGCCGCGGGTCGGACTCGCGGCCTTGCTCGGTATGGGTCGCACGCTACGACGCGCCACGGGCGTCTGCCCGGTCGCGCGATATCGCAGTCGCTTGAACGCTAACTGCTCGGCGCCGCGCATCAGCCGAACCGCTACCTGCTGACCATCGCGCAGCTTCAGCAACCTCGTGGTCGGCGCCAGCTGCTTTCCGTCGACGCGCACTTCGACCCGCGCCCCGGCGACCGGTTCGCCCCAGACATAACCGGCCTCGACGCGCAACCCGCCATCGACGGGCGTCAGGATCACGGCGTAGTCGCTCTTGCGATAATCGAGCACCTCGAACTTCTGGGTCTGCGTCACGCCGCCCGACTGCACGGTCAAGGTGTACTCCTCGCGGAAGGCAGTCAACGGCAGGTCGAATGCACCGTTGAAGGTGCCGTACTCACCCGTCACGTAGGCCCGCTGGAACAGCGTCTTGCCGGCCTGCTTGATCGCGAGCTGAACCGTTTGCCGCGACCCCGGCAGCAGCCGGCTGGTGTCGGCGGCCTTGAGCGAGGCGCGCGGGACACGCACGATGCCGCGGAAACGCATCGTGTCCCCCGCCTTGTAAACCGGGCGATCGGTGTAGACCAGCAGCATCGGAACCCTGCCCGTCAGCTTGATTTTTCGTAGCGGCGCAGAGTCGAACCGCGCGCTGGCCCGAAAGAACTGCCCATGACCGGCGACGAAGATCGAATCACCCGCCGACAGGCCTGGCCGGTCGGCGTCGCGCGCGTGATGGTGCGCGCAAGACTTGCAGGAACGGCAGCAGCCGAGATGCGCCGCGCACTTGAACCCGTTCAACGGCACCCCGCCAACGCTGAGTATGCCGTCCGCAGCCGTCGCACCGAGCGGCTTGCCACCGCTCGAGACATGAAAGCCCGCGCTCGATCCACGCAGCACGCTCTCGCGCGGGAATGCCAGCAGTTCGAATCGGGCCGAGACCCGGGCCACAACGAGACTGGCAGTCAACGTCCCGCCGTGCACCAGCACCTGATAGCTGCCCGCAGCTTTCAGCGGCAATCGCCCGCTCCAGCGGCCCTTGCGCAGCGTCGGCTGGAGCAGGTAATCGGGCGCACGACCCGGGCGACGCTGGTTGATGCTGGCAAACCAGTTCGTCAACGCCTTCTCGTCCTTCGGCACAGGCGTGCTGATGCGATAGAACTCGAACCGCAGCTGCTCGACCCCCTGAGTCTGCACGTGCAGCGGCAGCGTCGTCGCGTCGGTCGCGCGGGAGTCCAGCGTCACCGTCATCTGCTGCAACGCCGCCTTGCGCCGGGCCCAGAGAGCGTTGAGCTGGAGCGGATGCCCCGCGACGCTGCGTGCGGCATCGGACTCCGGCTCCGGCAGCGGCACTCCGAGCAGGCTTAGAATCCGCAGGAAATCACTGGGCTGCGCCATGTAGAGGTAGGCCGCCGCCAGCTTGCGCCAGCTCGACTGGGGCCCCTGGCCGGACCGGCCCCAGGTACTCTCGATCGTGCGCAGCAGATCCAGCTTGGCCTGATGCTCCGCCTCGAACAGCGTCGCGGATCCGGCGGGCAGTCGATAGTACAGCGCGCCCGGCAGCCGCTCGCTGGAACGGGCCTTGCCTTGCGCCATGACGATCTGACCATCCGTGTCGATCGCGCCAATCGGCGTGACCGGATCGCTCGGCGCATCGACGGGAGAGAGGGTCGGTTGCTGGATCCGGTCGAGCACGCGCAGGTAGAGGGCGCGCTGACTCTGGGCCAGCTCGAGCAGCCCACGCGGCCCGGGCTGGCCAGCGACCAACCGCTTGCCCTTGGCGTCCCGATAAACGATCGCGCCGATCGGCACCAGACCGACGACGCTCGCCCGCAGCGTGGCAGGCAGCTCCTTCGCCGCCGCCTTGCCGGCCGCTGTGTCCCGATGAAAGCTGGTCAGCGTATGATAGTGCGAGAGCGCCTCGCGCAGAAATCCATGCAGCGCGAAGGCCCGGGCCAGCGCCAGCTCACGTTCGGGCGTATGGCTGAGAAAGTAGTGCTCCCGCTTGCCGTGCAGGCTCACCCGCATCCGCAGGTAGGTCATCGTGTAGGGGTCGCCGATCTCCTCGTAATCCGGCCCCTCGACCCGCTCATCCTGCACCGGCTCCACCTCGCCATCCAGCGGATGTGCTCGCATCCGGGCCAGGATGAAAGCCCGCGCCTGCTCCGAAGTCGAGAACAGCAGTGACTGCTGCGCCTCGCCAGGCGACGGTATCTGGGGCGCGCGCGGCAGCCCGAGCATCCCCGACACGAGACAGATCGAGCAGATCAGACCGATGACAAACAGCAGTGCGAACGAGCTCTTGGCGGACACGGCGACTCCCTCTGGTCAGGTTGCCCCCTACCTACGCCGCCGGGTCAGTCAGGGTTCAAAGTTTGTCCTGAACACTGCGGACCTTGTCCGCCATCGACTGCTCGCGATCGGTGCGCGTACCGAATTTCAGCGTGCTGCTGATGCGCGGCGCGCCGAGCGCGTGAACCGATTCGTGGCAGCGCTTGATCGCGGCGAAGACCACATCCCACTCGCCCTCGATGTTGGTCCCATAGGCGTGCAGCCGCGTCTCCAGGCCCGCCTCGTCGAGGATCTTGGCGCAGGCTGCGATGTAGGACGAGACCGATACGCCCACCCCGATCGGTACCAGGCAAAGATCGGCGATGACTTTCATTTTGGATTCCTTTCGAGCGCCTCGGCAAACTGCAGGATGCGATCGACCACCGCCTGCGGGCAGTCGAGGTAGGGACAGTGCCCAAAGCCTTCCGGCTGCTCGATCGTCATCGACGGCGGGCAGTGCTGCTGATACCAGGCCAGGCTCGAGGCGGGCAGGATCTTCTCGGAGTCGCCCCAGAGCAGCAGCGTCGGCACCGAGAGTTGCGCCAGTTGTTCGGGGCTGAACAGATCGTCCGGCCCGAGCGCATCGAGCAGTTGCACGATCGACGGGCGGTTGAATATGCGCAGCACCTCACCGGCCACCAGCCAGGAGATGCGCTGCGGACGGTGATGCAGGTTGTTGAAGAATCGCCGCCCGGCCTTGCGGCTGTCGAAGCGAAACGTCTCGACCAGCGACGCGATCTCCGCCGCGCTCATCGCCGCCCCCGCCGGAGAGCTGAGCACCAGCCCGCGAACCCGCTCCGGCCGCGTGAGCCCATAGCGCAAGGCCAGCGCGCCGCCGAGCGAGTTGCCGAAGATGATCGCCGGCTCGTCGAGCTCGGCGTCGAGCAGCTCGCAGATCCCCCGGAACAGCAGATCGGCATCCAGCGGTTCAGCTGGATCGGCGCTCAGGCCGTGCCCCGGCGCGTCGGGACAGAGGATGCGACGCATCTGTGGACGGAGCGCCGCAAAGAGCAGCCGGTAGGGCAGCGCGCTGGATCCGATCCCGTGCAGCAGCACCAGCGGCGGCAGCGCCCCATCACCGCGAAAGTCAAAGAAGTGCAAGGCGCCCAGCGAGCTCTCATGCCAGCGGCTGTGATGTCCGCGCTTGTTCAGCGAGCGGCGGAACATCCCCTCTGCCATGGAAATCAGCGACATACGACGTTCAGGCCAGCAGGTTGATGTTCTGCCCGAGGTCCATCGACAACAGCAACTGCATCACCGCCTCGCCCTGGTAGTCCAACGCCTTCTTCAGCGTGCTGGTCCGCGTGTTCAGCGCGACCTCGAACGCATCGATCGCGCTGGCCGTGGAGGCCAGACTCATCGCGCTGGAGGAGAGATCACCCATATCACTCTATCGTTAGCTTGATCGGCCCACTTTTTCAAGGAAACATGTTATGGTCCGGCGGTGAAGCAGTACCGCATCGCCAGCTACGAGCCGGCGTGGCTGCCCGCCATCGTCGCCTTCTGGAACCGCACCTTCGCGGACCGTCGCAACTTCTTCTCGATCGATGCGGCGCTGTTCGAGACGCGGGTCACGCAGGTCCAGACCGCCATCGAACACTTCGAACCAGAAGGCTTGCGGCTGGCTGTCGAGAACGAGCAGGTGATCGGCATGATCCACGGCGGTCACCGCAGCGCGGCCGCAGCCGCCGCGCTCAACCCCGGCTGGCCCGGCGGCCCCCAGGCCTACGTGGCGCTGATCGCCGTCGACCCCGAACATCGTCGCGCCGGCGTCGGCGGGGCGCTGCTGCGCTCGGTGCTGGGCTACCTCCAGAGCCCCCATCGCGTGGTGCTCGACGGACAGTGCATCTCCGCCTACTACGGCAACGCGCTGGCGCCGTTTCAGCCACTCTGGGGCACCACCGAGGGCATCAGCATCGACTGGGAAGACACGGCCTCCCGCGGGTTCTTCGAACAGCAGGGCTTCCACGTGCGGCATCAGGCAGTCAGCCTCGAGCTGGAGCTCGCCCAGGCGCAGATCCGGCCGCGAACCGAGCTATCCACGGGCCACAGCATGACCCATTGCCTGAGCCACTGTCCCGCCCTCGGCGGCTACCCGGAAGACGGCGTCGAGTACCAGACAGGACACCGCTTCTGGACCCACGCCTACCTGATCGACGGCAAGGTGGCCGGCACGCTCGTCAGCTACCCGATGGCCCAGCTGGCAGAGCCGAAGTGGGCCATCTACGAACTCAAGGTGCAGGAAAAGCGCCGCGGCCAGGGTGTGGGCGGGCGCCTGCAGGCGGCGCTGATCCGCGACCTGCAGCGCGACGAGGTCGCCCGACTCGAGGTGCTGACCATTCCCAAGCTCTCACCCGGCGCGCGCGAGCTGTACGAGAAGTTCGGCTTCCGGACCATCGCCAGCTGGGCGATCTACTAGTCGGAGCGCCCAACAACCTGCGTTAATCTGTAGACTGGCTGTTCCGATGTTCCACGAGATCCCCTGGGAACAGTACGATGTTCGGCTGCGGCAAATGTTGCTACAGGAGCGACTGGTCGAGCCCACAGTACTCGACGACTTTCTGCAGCAGCAGATCGAGGCCTGCGAGGCTAACCGCACAGCGCCGCGCTTGTCGCAGTTCGTACTGCTCGAACAGCTAGTCACGCCGTCCAGGCTGGAGGGCCTGGTGCGCCAGCTAGAGCACGAGCTGCGCGAGGAGCAAGCGCTCAAGGCGCCGACTGCGCCGGACGCGCCCTACGAAGTATCCGCGCCCGCGGACAGACTGGGACGATACGAGATCCTCGGCGAGCTGGGACGCGGCGGTATCGGGGTGGTCTACAAGGCCCGGGATCCGCAACTCGACCGGATCGTCGCGCTGAAAGTTCTGCGACCGCGTATGCCAGCGGAACATGTTCAGCGGCTGCAACGCGAAGGGGTCGTGACGGCCAGACTGTCTCACCCTGGCATCATCGTGATCCACGAGTTTGGCCAGTACCACGAGGACGGAGAGCCGAGGCACTTCATCTCGATGGACTACATCGACGGGCCCACCCTGCATGAGGCCATGCCCGACCTGGAGTTGCGCGAGCGGATCCAGATTCTCGAACGGGTGGCGCGGGCGGTCGAGCATGCGCACCAGGCACAGATCATCCATCGCGATCTCAAACCCGACAACGTGCTGATCGCGCCGGACGGGCACCCGGTCGTGACCGACTTCGGACTGGCGGGAATCCAGGACGCCGCGACCCAGCTGACCCATACCGGACAGGTGCTCGGCACACCGTTTTACATGTCGCCCGAACAGGTGCTCGGCAAGCACGACCTGATCGATCAGCGGACCGATGTCTGGGCGCTCGGGGTGATGCTACATCAGATGCTGTCCGAAGATCGACCGTTCTCCGGATCGTCGCCGGGAGAGGTCTTCGACATGATTCTGGCAGTCAATCCAGCCACACTGACCGATCCCGAGATACCGGCGCCGTTGATACTTGTCAGCCACAAGGCCATGCGCAAGCAGCCTCAAGCCCGCTACCAGAGCGCAGCCGAGCTGGCCGACGAGCTGGCGCGTTGGCTGGCCGGCGAACCAGTTCAGGCCCAGGGACTGACGACGTTCAGCCGGTTGACCGCCCGACTGCGCAACCGCGGGGCAGTGCTGGCGGTCGGCCTGCTGCTCTGCGCGCTGCTGATCGGCGGCGGCAGCCTCGCGGGGCAATACGTCTCGCGCACGCGCTCCCGCGCCTGGCTGAAACAGCGTGTGCAGGATGCCGAGGCGCGCGAGCGCACACTCGAACGTTTGCGCAAGGCCGAGCAATCGCAATCTCGCAGGGCCCCCGGCCTGCAAGCGCTCCGGGCACGCATCCTCGAGTTCAAGAGCTCGCTGTACGTGGCGGACGTCGATCTGTCTGCGCAGACCGAGCCACTGACGCGCGCGCTGAATCTCGTCGCGCAGCATCCCGCAAGCGATGACTCAGAACCCTGGACCCTGCAGGGCATGGGCTGGTACTTCCTCGGCAATACGCGCCTGGCGAAAAAGAGCCTGCTGCGCGCGGTCGCGATCGACCCGCAGGACGGCTGGGCCAACCACTACCTGGGACGGATCTACATCGAACGCGCGATGGCGGTACGCTGGCTCGCGATCGGCGGCGGGGCCGGACATGTCGACCGCGCCGCGGCCAAGGCGATCGCGCACATCCGCCCGCCCGCCGCCTGGGACGGATCCGGATCGATCGAGCAGCATATCGCGCGCACCTACCTGGCGCTGGCGCAGGGCAAGACCGAAACGGCACTCCGGCTCTGCCGCGAGGGGCGCTTACGTTTCCCCAACGCAATGGGCCGCGAGGAGTTCTGGATGGCCGCGAGCTGGGTCCATCGCAAACAGGCACGGGTCGATGACCTGACCCGCGCGCTGAAAATCCGGCCGCATTATGCCTGGGCACTATTCGCCCGCGGCGGCGCGCTGGCACGGCTGAAAAAGACAACGGAGGCGCTGCGCGACTATGACCAGGCGATCCGTCTGAATCCGAGGATGGCGCTGGCCT
>CAZMLI010000258.1:5845-7187 GCA_964566865.1 uncultured Planctomycetota bacterium | reverse complement strand
CCCGCCAGGCCTACGGCGGGGCCAACGACGTGATGAACTCCACGCACCTTCGCGGTGACATGAACTTCGCCTGGCCGACGGCCGAGATCGCGGTGATGGGGGCGGATGGGGCGGTCAACATCATCTTCCGCAAGGAGATCGCTAGCGCCGATGATCCCGAAGCCGAGCGCCTGCGCCTGGTCGAAGAATACAAGGAGCGCTTTTGCAGCCCGTTCGTGGCGGCGGAGCGGGGTTTCATCGACGACGTGATCCGCCCCTCGCAGACGCGCATGCGGCTGATTCGTTCGCTCCGGGCCCTGGCCAACAAACGGGACAGCAACCCGCCGAAAAAGCACGGCAACATGCCGCTGTAGGGCAAACGCGCGCTACAGACGCCCGTACAAGAACCTCCATTACAGCTGAAGCCAGCGATGACGAAAGGACTACCGATGAGGCGATTTGTAATAGTGGGGCTCCTGTTGAGTCTGTCGTTCACTGCTTTCGCGCAGGACGAGGAGAAGAACGAGAATCAGGCTGAAGTAAACGCCAAGGTCGAAGAGATCCTGAAGAAGGCACAGGCTCGGCTGTACACCACGAAGGACAGTGGGATCACCGATTGCCGGGTCGAGCTCGACGCAGCCCCGTTTGCGATGTTCTTGCAGGGCGCCAAGCTGGTCTACTACTTCAAGGTGCCGAAGAAGAAGGTCGCGCCGATCTCGGGCACCGGGACCGACGAGCAGAAGGTCGAGCTCGGCGAGGCCCAGAGCGTGTTGAAGATCGAAGGTGGCGCGGGCGGTGATCCGTTTGCCCAGATTCCCGCGCTGAAGAACCTGATCGGCAAGATCGCGCAGCTGCTCGACAATTTCTTCGGCGTGACCAACCCGGTCAAGGAGCTGCAGGAGCAGAAGAAGCACTGCACGTTCAAGCTGGAACTGAAGGATGGCAAGCACATCGTCACCGTCATTCCGAACAAGAATGCGCCGAAGAAGAAGTTCAGCTACACCAAGCAGGTCCTGACCTTCGACGAGAACTACAAGCTGATTGCCGGCAAGGCGGAGTCCAATGGCGCCACCAACGCGATGACCCCGACCTTCATCGAGAAGAACGGCAAGCTATTGCTGGCCGGGATGAAAGTGAGCGCCGGCGGCATGGCCATCGACGTCACGGTCGAGTGGCAGCAGCTCGAGGAGAAGTACTGGGTGCCGAAGAAGATGGTGCAGAAGGTGGGTGGCCAGCTCATCGAGTTCAACCTGCAGGGCTACAAGATCAACAAGGGCGTGGAGGACAAGGTCTTCAAGAAGTAGGGCAAGACCGCAGTCCGTTTGCAATCAAGCAAGGGCGAGCATCCCATGGGACGCTCGCC
>CAZMLI010000258.1:0-5745 GCA_964566865.1 uncultured Planctomycetota bacterium | reverse complement strand
GGGATCACATCGCCCGAGACGCGCACGCGCGAGTAGGTCCAGCCCACCGTGCAGGGGATCTTGTCGACCAGCGCCGTCTCATATTGTACGCCGCCCGCAGGCCCGGCCTGCTGGCTCTGCAGCCGCCGGTAGAAGCTGCCGAAGCCGGTCAGTTCGGTGAACTGCTTGGTCAATGCCAGATGGGTCTTGTCGATCGGGCAGCCTTCGAATCGTTCGCAGCGGTGACAGTCCCAGACGGACCAGAAGTAGTGGTAGCGCGTCTCGGTCTTGTCGCAGAAGTTGTCGACGGGCAGGCTGCCCTCGCAACCGGCCGGGCAGATCATCGTCTCAAGCAGCGAATCTCCCCAGCTGAAGTCGGAATGCGTGTCCTGCTCGAACTTGCCGAACTGCTTGACCTCGGTCCCCTGGTCGAGCGCGTCGTAGACGGCGGTGCCGCGTGCGGCCGTGCGCGTCGGGTCGACGGCGCGCAGGGAGAGCTCCTTGAACTGCAGCAGCACGGCCGCCCGGTCGAGCGGGCTGAGGGCCAGGCAGTCGGACTTGCCGGCGACGATGTCGGTCAGCGTGAACTCGACTTGTTCGCAGCCGGTCTCGACGGCGAAGTCGACCATCGGCGCGATCTCGCGGCAGTTGATCTGCGAGATGACGTGGTACATCTTGACCTGCGGGTGCTGCTTGCCCAGCGCACGTTTACGCTGGCTGAGGTAGGTCAGCACCTCGCGGATGCGTTCGAAGCTCTTCTGGGTTTGATTCGGATGGGTCCGCACATACATCTCGGGCGTGCCGGCCCAGACCGATGCGGTGATGTAGTCGACGCCGCTCTCGATCAACTTGTCGGCCCAGTCGCGGGTGATGAAGTTCACGTTGGTGACCACCGTGACCTCGAGTCCGAGCTGCTTGGCGTGGGTCAACACGTCGATGATGTCCGGATGCATGAACGGCTCGCCGCTGCCGGCCAGTTGCACCGCTTGCGTCCCGCTGGCTGCCGCGTCGTCGAGCAGCTCGAGCAGGACCTCCGTCGCCAGGAACTGCTTCTTCTTCTGGCCGCTGAAGCGATCGGCGCCCATCATCAGCGAGTGGCACCAGCAGCCGACGCAGGTGTTGTTGCAGTCGTTGGTCAGATCGATCTCGAGCATTCGTGGACCGCGCAGCGCCCGCTGCCCCTGCAGCACACCGACCAGCGGGAGATGCTGCTCGACGAAGGGCAGGCTGCTCGCAGGCGAGCTGAGCAGGCGCCGCACGATCTGTTCGGAATAGCGCACGAACTCGCGGGCCAGCGGAAGTCGTTGCGAGAGCGTCAGGCCCAGGGCTTCGGCCACGAGCTGGTACTCGCGCGCCAGTTTTGCGCGCCAGCTGTGATTGACGTGTCCACAGGACCAGCCGTGTGGGCCGCGCGCTGCCCAGTCGACCCCGGGCTCGATGCGCTCGCGAAAGCGCCGCTCGTTCTGTGGAGCCAGCGGGCGCGCGCGAAAGCTGCGCAGCGCGGGTTGCATCGCTCGCAGCTGGCGGATTGCCGCGTGCTGGGTCTGCGGAGTGTCCTGGGGCGCGCCGACCTGGTAGATCAGGTCCAGCGGAAGCGCATCGGCCAGTTGACGGACCTGCGCCGCGAGCCGCTGCGGATCGGCCGCCGGGGCCTGAGCGGCGAAGACTTGCGCTGCCGGCGTCGGCGTCAACAGCGTCAGTCCGACGCATCCGAGCGCCGGCAGCTGTGCGGCCTGCTCCGCGTTCAGGTCGACGCCGCAGCGCAGGCGCCAGCGCAGGGTCGGTGCTGTTTCCCGCAGCCAGCGCGCCAGCGCCATTCCGTCCTCGGTGAAGAACGAACAGGCATCGAGTTCCAGTTCGGTTTCGACGGGCAGCGCGCGCAGGATCGGCTCGAGCTGCCCGCGCGCGATCTGCTCCTGCGCGCCACAGGACGGGCTCTCGCAGCTGCAGCGGATCAGACCGGTCAGCCTCAGCCGGGCTGGCCAGTGGATCTCGCCCAGCTCGATCGATCCCGCTTCGCCGGTTGCCTCGGGCAGCGACCTCTCGGGATCGAACCAGCCGCTGGCGTCATGCAGGCGGTGACCGGGATGCTGATCGAAGGCCTGCAGGCAGGCCTGGCGGTTTTCCAGTCCCGAGATCAGCCAGCCTGCGGGCTCGTGCAACAGGTCGGGCCAGTCCTCGGGCAGGGGCCGGTCGTCGGATGTCTGTTTCGACCAGGCGCGTGGCGGCAGCTCGGCCGGATCGAAGGGGCGCTCGCCGGGGCCCGTTCTCAGGTCGATCAGCGTCACCTGCGCGTCACGCGAGGCTAGTTGTAGGGCCAGCGTGATCGCGCAGCCGGTCAGATCCTGCGTCTCACCGGGCAGCAGAATCAGGCGGTAGTTTTCCATCTGGGCCCGGTGCGGCGACTGGCCTATGTGGAGCCCATCGCGCTGATGAACTTCTTGGTCTTATCCAGCTCCTCGGTCACCGCGACGATCGTCTCGAACAGGTCGTTGGTGGAGAGGCCCAGATGCACGCGGCACTGCTCGATGTCCTCGTCCTCGGAGAGGTCCTTTTCCTCGGCGATGCGGCGGCAGAGCATGTTGGCCAGGTGGAACTGGCCGAGTCCCGCCTCGTACATCTTCTCGGTGTCATGGTGGTTCTCGATGTACATGCTGACGTCATCGGGCAGGCGCCACTCCCGGGTCAGCCAGGCGCCCAGGTGGGCATGGCCCTCGACCAGGACCTCCTGCTCACCCTCGCGAAAACTCATGCCCTCGGTCTTCATGTTGAAGACGATGTCGCGCCAGGCGTCGTTGGCGAAGTTGTCGAGCACGATCTTGCCGATGTCGTGCAGCAAGCCGAGCACGAAGGCCGACTCGCCGTCGATCTGGCCCGGATTCTTCTCGTACAGGTCACGCGAGACGGTCGCGACGGTCATCGAGTGCTGCCAGAAGCGCAGCCGCTCGTCCATGAAGTCGGAGGAGTCGCCCTGGAAGATACGCACGATCGTGACCGACAGCGCCATGCCCTTGATCATCGAGAAGCCGAGCAGGGCGACGGCCTGGTTCAGGTTGGTCACCTTGTTGGGCAGCGCGAAGTAGGCCGAGTTGACCAGCTTGAGGATCTTCATCGCCAGCGGCGGATCCTGCGTCATCACCGCCGTCACATCCTCGGCGCTGGAGGTCGGATCCTGGATGATCTCCACCAGCCGGGTGGCCACCTGCGGCAGCGTCGGCAGTTCGGTGATTCGGGCCGCGATTTCCTTCGTCGTGAGCTTGCTCATCCACTGACCTGGGGCGTTTCGACTGGCTTGAGTGGGGACTGGTAGGCCAGTGCCGCGCTGATGAAGTTGCGGAACAGCGGGTGGGCCTGGGTCGGTTTGGACTGGAACTCGGGATGGAACTGCACGCCGACGAACCAGGGATGGTCGGCCAGTTCGATGATCTCGACCAGCCCGATCTGTGGGTGTACGCCCGCGACTCGCATGCCTGCGGCTTCGAATTTGTCCCGGTAGTCGTTGTTGAACTCGAACCGGTGGCGATGCCGCTCCTCGACCTGCGGGCTGGGGTAGGCCTCGTGAGCCAGGCTGCCCTCGATCAGCTCGCAGGGAAAGGCGCCCAGGCGCATCGTGCCGCCGAGGCCCTGGATCGCCTTCTGCTCTTCCATCAGGCAGATGACCGGCGCCGGTGACATCTCATCGAACTCGGTCGAGTTGGCCTCCGCCAGTTCGAGCACGTTGCGCGCAAACTCGATGACGGCCACCTGCATGCCGAGGCAGATCCCGAGGAAGGGGATGCGCTGTTCACGCGCGTAGGTCACCGCGAGGGCCTTGCCCTTCAGGCCGCGTTCGCCGAAGCCGCCGGGGACCAGGATGCCATGCACGCCCTCGAGCAGCGCCGCCGCGCCCTCCTTCTCGACGTCGCGCGCCTTGACCTTGACCAGCGTGATCCGGCAGTCATTCTCGATGCCGCCATGGGTCAGGCTCTCGTAGATCGACTTGTAGGCGTCGTGCAGTTCGATGTACTTGCCGACCACCGCGATCTTGATCTCCTGGCTCGGGTGGATCAAACCCTCCAGCATCTTTTCCCACTCGGTCAGGTCGCTCTTGCCCGCCGGCAGGCCGAGCTTGGAGACGACCAGGTCGTCGAGTCCATGGTCGCGTAGCACGACCGGCAACTCGTAGATCGAGTGGTCGACATCGGCCTCCTCGATCACGCAATTGGGGGCGACGTTGCAGAACAAGGCGATCTTCTGGCGCGCCTCGTCCGAGACGTGTTGTTCGGTGCGGCAGACGAGGATGTCCGGTTGAATGCCGATCTGACGCAGCGAGCCGACCGAGTGCTGCGTCGGCTTGGTCTTGATCTCTCCGCTGGCCCGCAGGTAGGGCAGCAGCGTGAGGTGGATGTAGAGCACGTTCTCCTTGCCCTTGTCGAAACCGAACTGGCGGATCGCTTCGAGAAACGGCAGGCTCTCGATGTCGCCGACCGTGCCGCCGACCTCCGAGATGACCACGTCGACATCCTCGCCGGCCACCCGTTCGATCGCCTCCTTGATCTCATTGGTGATGTGGGGCACGACCTGCACGGTCTGCCCCAGATAGTCGCCCCTGCGCTCCTTGCTGATCACCGAGTTGTAGATGCTGCCCGTGGTGAAGTTGGAGTGCCGGCCGATCTCGGCGCTGGTGAAGCGCTCGTAGTGCCCCAGATCCAGGTCCGCTTCCGCCCCGTCATGCGTGACGTAGACCTCGCCATGCTGGAACGGGCTCATCGTGCCAGGGTCGACGTTGATGTAGGGATCCAGTTTCTGGATCCGTATGTTGAAGCCACGGCTCTCCAGCAGGAGCCCGATGGCGGCAGTGGTGAGGCCCTTGCCGAGGCTAGAGACCACGCCACCGGTGACGAAGATGTAGCGCGTCATTGACGATTCCCGAGGTAGTTCGTGACGAACGGACAGACGAGTACTGACGCTGATTAGTTCTTGTTCGTGCCCTTGATGCTTTTCTGGAGAGCAGCGGCGGAGGCGCTCATCACCCGTACGCCGGCAGGCAGTTGAAGGATCTCTTCGGCTGCACGAGCGAGTCCCGCAAGCGTGGTCACGTCGACGGTGTCGACCTTGCGCGTGGTCTGGTTATGCCCGCGGAAGTCGTAGACCTCACCCGAATGGCCGACGATGAAGCCCATCATGCCGCCCTTTTCGCTGTAGACCTCGTACTGGCCGTCCGAGCGGCTGACGAAACGGGTCCCGGTCTGCAGGATCGCGCCAGCAGAAGCGCCGCCGGAAAAGATCTTGAATCCGCGACGATCCTTCTCTCCGGTGTCCCGCTCGACATCGGTTTCAGGGATATCCTGATTGCGAGTGTCGACGCACGCGACCGGCAAGATGCAGGCCGCGAGCAGAGTGATGGTCAACAGCAGAGCCCGATATTTCATTCCTGATCTCCTGTACCAGATGTTGGGGGCGATTATAGCCTGTGCGCAAGGGGCCGCAATCGCCTTTCAGCTTTCCGCAGCTGCGGCAATGGCTTGACCACCACCGACGCGGGGACTAGGATCCAATCCTAGTCAGCGGCCCGGTTACTTTGTAACCACTCGCCTGCTGGGCGAAGGTGGAGCCGCGAAGCGAGGTCTTGATGGCACCTTTTCAGCAGCCTGTCCAACGTCAGACTCCAGGCCAGAGCATGACGGAGAACGTCATCATCGTTGCCGTGTGCGCGATCGGGCTGGTGCTGGTGCTGATCTCGCTGGAAGACGAGATCCAGCAGATCTGGAACAAGGTCTCGGCCTC
>CAZMLI010000257.1:4038-7190 GCA_964566865.1 uncultured Planctomycetota bacterium | reverse complement strand
GAGGGCAGCCCCTTGGCCGTGAGCTTGACCGGCCCACCGTAGGGATCGACACCTCTGACGCGAAACCAGATCGAACGATCGTTGCGACCCTTGATGCTGGCGGGTGCGGCCAGCGTCGGCGGCGTGGTGGCCGCTGCGCCGGTGCGCAGAATGGTGTTCTGGACCAGACGCCAGCTCGAGGTCCGGGCATAAATCCTGACCTTGTAACGCCCGTCCGGATAGTGCAGCTTGCCGTAGTTGGCGACCGCGCGCATGCGCAGACCGACGATGCGACCCGTCGTGGCATCGTTGATCAGAACGTAGTACCAGCTGGCGCCGGCGACCGGCTTCCAGCGCAGATTCTGGGTGCGCTCCGGGATCTTGCCGTCGGTCACCGTCAAGCGACGGTACTCGACCAGCCCGCCGTTGTTGCTGCGGACGTAGAGCATGTAGCTGCCATCGGCCAGCGCATGGCGCAGGAAGGTCTTCGTCGACTTGACGCGGACGACCTTCCTCAGGGTCCGGCTCCAGAGCAGGACGCTGTAGCTGGTGGCGCCCGGAAAGGCGGGCCAGCTGACGCGGGTGCCGCTGGACGGCTTCTCGCCCGTCTGCTGGCCCGAGACCAGACGTCCCAGATCGACCACCTGCCCGGCGCGCACGACGACTTCACCGCGAATGGCCGCTGAGAAACCGCGCGTCAGGTAGTTGTGGTTGGGCAGTCGCGGCAGGCGACCAATGCGATAGGTCGGATCGTCGACCGGCGCGGCGACGATCGTATAGGTGCCCGGCCTCAAGCCGGTCAGGCTGAACTTGCCGTGCCGACTCGAAAGGCTGACGAAGTCGGTATGACCCGACAGCCGCGCCACCTGCGCCATGTTGTCGCTGTTGACCGCGAACACATTGCCGCCGAAGATCGCCTGCCCACTGGCGTCGACCAGCTCGCCCGAGACCGAGCCCAGGGTGGTGCTCGCCGAAGCGTTGCCGTAGAGATTGGAGATGCCGGCGACCTCGTCAGCATGCAGCATGGATTGCGCACTCGAGCGGCTGTAGGACATGAAAGCGCCGAGCGAGTCGGTATTGTCAAAACGGCTATTGCGCGTCAGGTTGCGATCCAGCGTGGAGTGGGCCAGGCCCAGCGAATGCCCGATCTCGTGCACGATGGTCTGCAGCACCTGGGCGTCGGAGTAGCGGCGAAAGTAATCGTAGTTGATGCCGATGCCTGCCGGCGACAGCTGCCCGCTCCAGACAGCGTTGTAGGACACGCCGGCCCAGCGGTTGGTCCGCACCAGAGTCAGCAGCAGATAGCTGCGAATGCGAATGAAGGTCGAGGTCCGCTCCGTGCCCGAGAGCTGCGTCGAGACCCAGGAACTCGGCACGTTGTTCCAGAACCCGGCCGCCCGATTGATCAGGCTCGAGAACCGGCTGATGTCGGCGGACGACAGCTCGCTGGCCGCTTCCGCCTGGGTATTGCCGTCGTAGTCGTCGACGCGGATCAGGTTCATCCGCAGCGACACGGCTGCGGAGGCGTCGCTGCGACGGGTCCCCCAGCGGTTGAGCGGATCGCCCAGCCGTGCTTCGGGATAACCCGTCCGTACGTAATGTTCGTAGGCGGTCGCGTTCCCGCTCAGGCCCAGCACCAGACAGGCTGCGAGGAACAACAGAAAATAATGCTTCATCGAATACCTCTCATCGAAATCAGAATCATGGAATTGAATGAACTTGAGCTAGTGCGCCGGCTTGATCGGAACACGCGGTCGAACAACCGGCTCCGCCAGCAATCGTGCGGCCTGTTCAGCAGAGACGCGCGAGAGCTGCGTCTTCCGGGCCAGCAGATCGCCGGCCCGCAGCCGCTCACCCTGCGTCACGCCCTGCCTTGCGATGCGGGCCAGCGCCGAACGGACGGCCTTGCCGCGCGAGGTGGCCAGGCCGTCGATCGCCTTGCTGCGGACCATCGGGCTGGTGTCGGACAGCGCCGAACGGCCCAGCGCCGCGATCGCCAGCAGGTCGCCGGCGCGGGACAGGCCCAGGGTGGCCGCTGCCAGCGCGCGTGTCCCGGGCTCATCGTGGCTGGACAGCAGCTCGGCCAGCCCCGTGCCGGCTTCGGCCGTGGCCAGCGAGCCGAGGGCGCTGACCGCAGCCTGCTGGACGGGCTCCAGCGGTGCGAGCTTCGCGTACTCCGTCAACGCGGCCGCGACGCCGGCCTCCTGGCTGCGGCCCAGACCCCAGAGCAGTGTGGCCAGCAGGTCCGGCCCCTTGGCCTGGCGCAGCAGCTCCAGCAGCACGCTGGTCGCCTGCGCATCGATCCCGCCGGCGCGGTTGATCAGTTCGTAGACCGACCAGCGCAGCGCCTCGGGGGTGGTCGCCGACTTGATCGCGGCCAGCAGCGCCTGCATGTCCTTTCGGGCTGGCTGCGAAGCTGCACGGAGCTGCTCCGGGTTCAGCCCCGCCGGCGGCAGAGGTGGACGCAGCTGGCCCGGACCTGACGGCAGAGAGGTCGAGCGCTCAGGCAGCGCCGCGGCTTGCTCGATCGCCGGGCGATCCAGCCGATCGTCCTCCGAACGGTCCTCGTCCGGACGCAGCAACGCAAGCAGACAGACAATGGAGAGCCCAACAACCAGCCAGTGTTTTGTTCTCATCTAACCTCCGAGCTGAATTCTGAGGATACGCACAGACTTCGAAATGCAGTTGCCATGCCATCCGAGGCAAGTTCCGTAAGTCCTTTTCAATAAACTGCTTGCACGATGTTCCCCCAACTTGCCCACCGAGCATCGATTACCCACCTGGGTAGTGATGGTCCACATCCACCGATAACGGCTACTCACGCAGGCGAGTCGGAGCGCTATACTCGCCCGCATGCCAATCTTCATCGTCACCGCAGCCCTGTTCTGCCTGCTCCTCGGCCCCTCAGCGGACGCCGATCGACCCCGCCCAAAAGGTTGGATCGGGATCAGCTTCGACGGCGTGGACGGCCTGGAGCGAACCCAGGCCAACCCCGCCGGCCTGGGCCTGCGAGTCACCCGTGTCTGGGGCGAGAGTCCCGGTCACAAGGCCGGGTTGAGAGAGGGAGACGTGATCTACTCGGTCGACGGCAAGCCCTTCGCCGGACCGAAGAGCGGGCTGCAGGCCTTGTTCAAAAAGACTCTGGCCCACAGATTCAGCGGCGACAAGTTGCG
>CAZMLI010000257.1:0-3938 GCA_964566865.1 uncultured Planctomycetota bacterium | reverse complement strand
CAGGCCTCCGGCTCCCGCAAGGACTACGAGGATCTGCTGCGTCGGCTGAAGCAGGTCGAGGCGGGCAACGATGGTCATCGAATGGAGCTGGTGCGCTACGTGCATCGCGACCCGTTCCGCCTGCGCGACGTGACCAAGGCGCTGGTGCGCGACATCCGCCGGCCCGGACCGTTCCTGGCCGAGCAGGCCACCCGCGCCGCCTTCGGCCTGCTGACCGGCAAGCAGCCCGCCGTCACGTCAGAGACCAGCAGCCAGAAAAGACTGACCCCGGATCAGCTGCTGGCGCTGATCGAACGCACGCTGGGGCGTGCCGCCGCCTGGGTCGATAAGGCCTTTGCCGGCATGACCGCCGCGGACCGCACCTTCCTGGCAGCCAATCTGGGCCAGCTGCTCGACGCCTTCGACGACGGCATCTATCTGTTCAGCGACAAGGACAAGGCGCGACGCAAGAAGGTCCTGCGCATCCTCAAACTGGCGACCAAGCTGGACTACCAGGCACTGCAGCAGGCCGTCGACAGCCTGTCCTGGCTCTATCGGCCGGGCAAAGTCCGTCGCGTCCTGGCGCGCGTCGACTGGCCCAAGGGCGCGCTCGAGCGCGCGATCGTGGCGCGCAAGCAAACGAAGTGGGGGCTGATCCTGATCGGCGGCGCGCGCCGAAACTGGTACCGCCAGCAGGACGCCGCGGTGATCATCGACCTCGGCGGCGACGACCTCTACACCAACAATACCGCCGCCTCGATCCCGGGCAAGATACCGGTGTCGGTGATCGTCGACCTCGCCGGCAACGACGCCTACGAGAGCCACCGCCGCTTCACCCAGGGCTGCGGCGTGATGGGCATCGGCATCCTGGTCGACCGCTCGGGCGACGACAGTTACATCGGCACCTCCTTCACCCAGGGTGTCGGATACTTCGGCGTCGGCCTGCTGATCGACGACGCAGGCCACGACCGCTACCGTGGGCTGAAGCTGCATCAGGGGGTCGGCCTGTGGGGCGTCGGCGCGCTGATCGACAAGGCGGGCAACGACCGCTACGACGCGCAGCTCTACTCCCAGGGCGTGGGGCTGGCCCACGGCGTCGGGCTACTCCACGACGTCAGCGGCGACGACCGCTACTACGCCAAGGGGCAACGCCCGACCGGCTACGGCACGCCCGGCGTCTTCGATGCCTGGTCGCAAGGCTGCGGCCTGGGCTTTCGCCTCGACGCCTCGGGCGGCATCGGGCTACTGGTCGACGGGGCTGGCCGCGACCATTACCAGGCCGGCAACTTCAGCCAGGGCGGCGGCTACTACTTCGCCTGGGGCATCCTCTACGATGCGGGCAAGGGTGACGACCGCTACATCGCCAGTCGCTACGGTCAAGGCTGGTCGGCGCATCAGGCCGTCGGCACCTTCATCGAGGAGGGCGGCGACGACCATTACACCACGCGCAACGCGGTCAATACCGGACTGGCCTGGGACCAGTGCGTCACGCTGTTCCTGGAAGAAGGCGGCAACGACACCTACCAGGGCGGCGGGTTCTCCCAGGGCGCTTCGGCACACAATGCGATCAGCCTGTTCTACGACCTCGGCGGCCGGGACCATTACAGCCGCGTCCAGCCCGCACGCGCCGGCGGCAACAGCTACCACGGCGGCACCAGCTGGAGCCTGTTCATCGACGCCGGCGGCGGCCGCGACACCTATGCCACACAGGACGGCAAGCAGCGCTACCGCAATAACAGCCGCTTCACCGGCAAGACACACTTCGCCTTCTGCGATCTGCCGGGAACACTGGCCGAGGCGCTGAAGTAGCCGAGACCCCCAACATCTGATAACCTGCTCTCAATGGCCGACGCACCGAAGAAACGCGTGAACCTGGATCACCTGCTGAAGAAGAAGGCCCCAGCAGCTCCGCCGAAGGCGACCGCTCCCGCCAGCGCAGCCAAGGCCCCAGCAGGCAAGGCCCCAGCAGCCAAGGTGCCGGCGGTCGTAGCCCGGGAACGTCGGGTCCAGGGGATCCTGGCCAGCATCGATCAGCTGCCCTCGCTGCCCGCAGTCGTCTGGGATGTGATGAAGCTGGCCAACGATCCGGATAGCTGCGCCAGCGATTTCGAGGAGCACATCAAGAAGGACCAGGCGCTGACGGCCAAGCTGCTCAAGCTGGTCAACTCGGCCTACTTCGGCCTGCCGAACCCGGTCACGACGATCAGCCGCTCGGTCGTCGTGCTGGGCTACAAGACGCTCAAGAGCGTGGTGATGGCAGCCTCGACCAGCAAGCTGCTGGACCGTCAACTGGGGCTCTACGGCTACAGCAAAGGCGGGCTCTGGATGCACTCGATCGCCTGCGCCGGCATCGCCCGGCACCTCGCGTCGAAGACCTTCAAGCTGGGCCTGGAATATTCGGAGGAAGCCTTCGTCGCCGGTCTGCTGCACGACATCGGCAAGATCGTCATTTCGCCCGTGCTGTACAAGAACAAGGATGAGTTCCTCGAGTGGATCAAGGGTAACCTCGGCGGAACGATCACCGCCGCCGAGAAACAGGTGGCCGGCATCGACCATGCGGAGGCCGGTCAGCGGATGATGCAGAAGTGGAAGCTCCCTCCGCTGCTCTCCGATGGCATCGCTTCCCACCACGACGCCGACGGCATATTCGAGGGCGAAGGGGGCAAGTTCAACGCCCTGCTGCAGCTGGCAAATTACCTCTGCCACGAGCTGAGTCTGGGCGTGATCCCCAACTACCCCTGGAACACAAAACTCCCGCCCCAGCTGCTCCAGACGCTGCAGTTGAAGGAGAGCGACGTGCCGCTGATTCTGGAAGAAGCGAGCGACCTGCAGGAAGATATTCAGGCGCTGTTCAGCAGCCTTCGAGCCTAGCTCGTTCTGGACACGCAACTGCCGAAAGCCGCGCCGCGGCTTGCCCACAGAGCACGACAAGACGTGGCGCCCGGTAGCGTGTGATGAACTAGTGGGATGAGGATGAGCAGTGACGCTTGAAGATGGCCAGACTGAACGGTCAGGCGAAGGGAACAGCCCGGGCGAGAGCTCCGAGGAGAAGACCCGCGGGCACTGGGACAAGGCCTGGCAGTTCGTCTCCTGGTCCGATTATCAGGCCGGCATCACGTTCCTGATCGTCGTTGGTCGCCTGTTCCTGGCCAGCGGCCTCGATTCGGACGTGCTTCTGCTCTTCCTACTCCCGCCGATCATGGCCCTGCTCGCGGTGAAGACAAGCGATCGGGAGAGTACCCGGCTTGTCGGGAACATCTTCCTCTCCCTCATCGCCCTCGGAGTCATGATCGCTCCGTTCGAAGGGGTCTTCCCGGAACTGGGCCAGCAGGGCCAGGTTTCCAACGATCTGCCAGCCGAGACAGGCCGGATCGTCAGCTGGTACCTCTGCGTTTACCTGCTGTGGCTCTTCAACGTCCTGCCTCTGCTGCTCTTCATCCGGGGTCTGCGGGATCGACGCGACGCTAGAGAAGGCGGGTTCAGCGCCTTCACTTGCTATCTCGGTCTATTCGCTTGGCTGATGGTAGGGCCGCTGATGATCGCGCTCATCGTCAAGTTCCTCTGGCCGATCGTCTGAGTCGACGGCGGGCAGCCTGCGATCGGCTGCCCAGGAACCGTGTCAGCTCGAGCTGTTTACTGCCTGATCGTAGCCCCGCCTTGCCTGAGGTGTGGGCAACCTGATATTGTGGGCGATCATGGCGGGCAATGTTAGGTAGGCGGTCAGTGGTGGTAGTCGTTACGGGACTTTCAGTATTGCTTGCCGTTATCTTCTCGGGCAACGATCCTCACCAACCACGTCTGACTGCAGCTCAAGCACCAGCACCTTCGATCCAGAGCCAATTACATACCTCCCGCGTGAGGCCCCTCCCTGTCAAGGCAGACCCAACACCTCGAATTCCTGTTCGGCGCAAGACAATAAGAGCGCGCGCGAGTGAGGGCTACTCGCACACTATACGGCT
>CAZMLI010000256.1:0-7198 GCA_964566865.1 uncultured Planctomycetota bacterium | reverse complement strand
TGGTGGGCGATGAGGGACTCGAACCCCCGACATCCTGGGTGTAAACCAGGCGCTCTAAACCAACTGAGCTAATCGCCCGCGGCTACATTGTATCTCCGTACACCGGCTCCGCGGGAATAAGTTCAGTTGGTCGATCCAGCGCTGGCTAGTTGTTCAGGACGATCACATCGCGCGTGACGCTGTTGGCGTTGGCGCCGCTGACGGTCAGCAGCAGCTTGCCGCCGGACTTGGGCGAGATCTCGAACTTCGCCAGGCCGTTCGCGTCAGCTTTCTGCACCAGGTAGATCTCGCTGCCCTTCCAGAGGCAGACCGTCAGGCCGGCGGTCGTCTGGACCTCGTAGGTCTGTGCGCCCTTGGCGATCATGGCCTCGGCTTCGACCTGCGGGGTGATCGGATCCTTGGCGCGCAGGTCGAGCGTCGGGTCGCCGAGCAGGTTCAGTTCGCACTGGACCATGTGGTAGCCCTCGGTCTTGACGGCGTGGCGGGTCATGTCCTTCTTGGTGCGCGCCCAGGCCTCGCCGGCGGTCAGGTAGCCACCGTCTGACTGCTGCGTCAGGCCGTTCATCCAGAAGCGGGTGAAGGACTCGGTGGTGCCGTCCATCTTGCCCTGGGTCATCATCAGCATGAAGTCGGTGCGGGGGTTGTGGAAGACCGGGATGCCGGAGCGCGAGGGGGCGAGCATGATGATCGCCCCCTTGTCCTTGGCGCGCAGCATGCTCTCGGCGATGCAGGGGTCGCCGACCGTGTCGAACTGCCCGGTGAAGCAGCTGACGGTGGTCACGATCACGTAGCCGTCCTTGTTGTTCAGCTTCTCGATGGTCTTCTTGCTGACCATGCTGCGGCCTTCGGGACCTTCGAGGACCCAGAAGGTGGGCATGCCGTGGCCGTGCATGTGCATCTTGGAGGCGGTCTTCTGGTTGAGCTTCTCGACCCAGTTGCCTTCCTTCAGCGCGTACTTGCTGTCCTGGGTATCCCAGGGGGAGCTGCGATAGAAGAAGCGCAGCGCCTCGCCGCCCTTCCAGGCCTTGGAGATGTTCGCGTCCCAGCTCTTGCGCACCTTGGGCTCCGACTGGCGCACGGTGTTGGTGTACATGAACTTCTTGGCGAAGCCCTGCGTCGGGTAGCGCGATTCGTAGCCGATCACCTTGGCGGTGTAGGCCTGCACGTCGGCCACGGTCTTCAGCGGAATGCGCGCGATGCAAGCACCGCTCGGGTGGGTGTAGGCGATCGCGTCCTTGTCGGCCGGCCAGGCGCCGTAGATCCCGTCGTCGTTGGCGTCCCAGTCCTTGCCGCGCGGCGAAATGTAATACAGGTCGGTCGGAATGTTGCCGCCGCCAACCTCGATCTTGTCCGGGCCGACGAACTGCCGTCCGGGTCGCCGGAGGGCTCTGTGCGGGGTCGCGCGGTGCGGTACGTGTCCCTTTGCACCCGGCTGGCTGTCACCGCCGAGTACGATCCAGCGTGTGGCGCGCAGTTCGATATGAGCCAGCACACAGGCACGGATCTTGGCCTGGATGTCCTTGCCGTTGTAGGTCTTGGCGATCTCTTCGACGGTGTAGATCACCGTGGGCTTGCCCTGGCGTGTTTTCCAGGCGGCCCAGGGCTTCCAGGCGTCGCGCAGGGTGTCGGAGGTGATCAGCAGCACGGTCGCCGGGCGTTCGTTGGCGTGTGCGGTCAGGCTCAGCAGCAGCATGGCCAGGACTAGGCAGAAACGGGACATGGTTGGGTCTCCCTGGGGGGTGGCGTATCAACGTAAATTCAATCGACCTAAGGCATAGTATACGGACGGCGCGGCGCCCCGTTTGCCAAAGTAACAAACGCGGCCGGAGTCATCCGACCGCGTTTGTCTGGTGTATCAGTCCTGCTTCGGGGGTTACCGCGCGCGGAAGCTGTCGATGAACTTACGCAGGGCAGGCTTGTCCTTCTTCGCCGAGCGTGCCGGCGTGGAGAACATGATGCTGTAGAGCTTGCCGCGGCCCGGGATGATGATCTGCACGTACTGGTGCAGGCCCCGTGCGCCGGACTTGCTGCCCTTGAAGCTGTGGAAGTAGCCGTTCTTGCCTTCGCGGGGCAGATCGCCCGACCGGACCTCTTCGTACTTACCGATCTTCTCGGGCAGCATGCCCTTGAACAGCTTGCCGACCTTGGCGGCCGACATCCGACTGCGCAGGATACCGATCTTGATCTCGCCACCACTGGCGGAGGTCAGGGTGATCGGGTACTGGCGATCGTCGTTGGCGCGGGCGGTCCAGCCTTCGGGCACGCTGTAGCCGAACGGCGCCGCGGGCTTGCGGGGCTTGACGCTCTCGTCGGTGGTCCGCGGCGTGATCGGCTTGGGCGTCACGCTCTTGAGGGTGGGGACCTTCGGCATGCCGCCGGTCTCTTCCCAGGTGCGGGTCTTGGAGAACTGCGCGATCAGCGCTTGCTGCAGGTCTGCCGGCTGATTCTCGAGCGCGTAGACGTTCTTGCCGTCACGCTTGATCCAGCTGGCGTCCAGCTTCTTGCCGCGCTGCACCTTGCGATAGGCGCTGTAGAACTCCTTGGCGTCCTTCACGGTGTCGAACGTGGTGTAGAGCACCAGCATGGTGCGGCCCTGCTTGTTGCGATAGACACCGTAGCGATCGCCGTCCCAACCAGCGGAGGCGGTCTTGGCCACGGCCTGGTCGCCGAGCTTGTCGCCGAGCAGCACGCTCATGTACAGCTCGCCGAGGGTGTCCTCACCGAGCTTGCGAAAACCGCCGCGCTTGAGCAGACGGTTGAAGCCGCGCAGGCTGACGCGTGTCGGCTGATCCCGATCCAGGTACTTCTCCGGGTGCAGGATCTGCTCGGTCGAGGCGGGCGGATCGGTGTACATCTTGTTGATCGCTGCCCAGCCGCCCTTGGCCTTGATCGCGGCGACGAACTTCAGCCCGGTGGTGTAGGGCGCGATCATCGAGGTCTTGATGTAGGTCGGGGCGTTGTTCAGCGCCTTGGAACCGGTCTTGGTGCTGCCGCCGGACATCCCGCCCATGCGCATCAGCATCCGGTGGTCCTGACCCATCGGCTTCAACAAGAAGTCATACTGCACGATCGACGCGTCGCCCTCGATCAGGCACTTGATCGCGGCCAGCCGGTCGTCGTTCTTGAGCTTGTCCAGGTCGAGCTGCAGCAGGTCGAAGTTCTGGTCCTGCAGCGCGTGGGTCAGCTCGTGCGCCATCACCATCTTTTCCTGGGACATGCCCATCCGCTTGAACATCATCCGCTGCATCTTCATCATCGGATCTTCGTTCGGGTCGTTCACCGGATTGGCGATCAGGTAGAGCCGCTTGGTCCGCGGATCGTAGAATCCGCCGACGCCCTGCGAGTAGACGTCGAGCATCAGCTTCTCGAGGTCGGTGCCCTTGGGGATCAAGCCGATGGTGGCGAGGGTGGCTTCGTAGGCGCGGATCTTGTGCTTGGGCAGCGAGCGCGCGAATTCCTTCTCCATCGTCTTGCGCAGCTGCTTGCGGGTCTGGATGCCCTTGGGCACCTTGCTCTTGAATTTCAGCCCACGCAGGCTTTCGACGTTGCCTTGAATGCTGTCGGCCATCTCGTTGAGCTTCTTGACGCGCTCGGGGGACACGTCCTGGGCGAATAGCGGCATACAACAGGCCGCGGCGGCCAGGCTGGTGGTAATCAGCCATTTCGTCATGGCAGGGACTCCTTTTTGGGTGAGGTTCGCTGTGAGGGTCATATACGGCTCGGGCAGGCGGTGCGTTGGGTTATTTGAGCTTGCCCCAGCCGATGAAGACCTGAATGCCCTGTTTCTTGAGTCGTGCCTTCTGCACCTTGAACAGCTCGCGGAACTCGAAATCGGACATGTTCTGCACCGTCCCGTCGAGAAACAGCACGTTGCGTGTATTGCCGTTGTGCTGCGGGCTCTTGTCGTAGCAGAGGATGGTCTTGGTCCCGTCCTTGTCGCCCAGCTTGTTGGAGTAGATGAAGACGAAGCTGGTCTCGATCTTACCCTCGCGCTGCGGAAACTGATCCGACGGGCACTTGAACGGCTCGCCTTCGAGGTACTTCTTCTCGCCGTTGACCAGCTCGGGCAGTCCCTCGGGGTACTTGCCGGTGTCGGCCTTGAACAGCGCCGAGGCCTTGCCGATCTCCTTCAGCTTCTTCAGGCAGGCTGCCTGCTTGGCGGTATCTTGCGCCGAGCTGAAGGCGGGAATTGCGATGGCGGCGCCCGCGCCGATGATGAACATGCTGCTCATGCCGCCCATTGGCGACCGATAGACCACGCGCATGCCGTCGGCGTCCGAGTAGTTGGCGCCCGTCATCGGTGTCAGGTGCTTGGCGATCACCTCGATGTCAGGCAGATCCTTGAACTGGATCGGCGACTTGCTCTTCTCGAGTGTCTCCTTGATGAAGGGCGTGGCGCTGGCGTAGATCGCGCGCAGGTAGGCGGCCAGGTCGACGTAGCTAAAGCTGGAAAAGCCCTCCGGGTAGCGCGCCATCTCGGCCTTGAAGACCTCGGACGCGGCCAGTCCGGTCGAGCCGGATGCCTGCTCCTTGGCCAGTTGCTTCAGGTTGCTGCCCGGCATCCCCAGGAACAAGTTGCCATCCTTGATCGCCCAGCCGGCGTTCTTGAACGGGGCGTCGGCCTCCTGTGGCAGATCGATCAGGTGGATCGTCCAGCCGTGGTGCTCCTCCGTGCGATCCTTCAGTTCCATCATCTTCATCAGCGCCTTGATGCCTGCCTCGGCGGTCTTCTCGTCCTTGAGGCCGATGATGTAGGTCGCGCGGAACAGGTCACTGAAGAAGTCGGCCGGCTTGGTCTTCTTGCTGGCGTCGCCGCTCGGCTTGCGGGTGAAGCTCGTGACCTGGGTGCCGAGCGAAGCGATGATGTCGTCGATCTTCATGCCCAGCTGCTCTTCGATCCGCTTCTTCTCGACCTCGAAGTTCTTGAACTCCTGCTCGTCGATCGTCTTGAAGACCCGCAGCGCCTCGGTGTAGATCTTGTTCCAGGAAATGCCCGCGACGCTGAAGCTGCCGACGTCGGCCGGCGCGTACTTGAGTCCCTTGAGGTCGGTCTTGGGATAGGTGAACAGCTGCTGGATGCCGACACGTGCGCCCGGCATCGCCAGGTAGAAGTGGTCCCGGATCGCCTTGCCGTCGAACTGGGTGCCGGCGGAGAGCGCCTTGATGCCGAAGACGCCGAGCTTTTCCATCATGCTCTTGGCCTCGGGCGGGAGCTGCTTGTCGGTCCGCTTCCAGATCGCTTCCAGATTGACGTAGAAGTGGGCGATCTCCTGCTTGGCGTCGATGCCCTTGCGCGCGGCGATGTACTGCGGGTTGCTGGACAGCTTCTCGCCGTCGGACCGACCGCTGGTCAACGCGATCTTGATCGTCTTGACGTCGGTGGCCAGGAAGAAGCGGCCGTTCTTGGTCGCCAGGTGCAACTTGAACGGGGCGTCGGGGGTCGAGAGGATCTGGACCTTGTCCTCGCCGATCTTGAGGGTCTCTTTCTTGAGGCCGCCTTCCTTGATCGCCATGTCGACAGCGAAGCGCAGCAACTTCTCGAAGCTGTCGCCTTCCTTGTCGATGTCGAGCGTCAGCAGCACGTCGAAAGTCGGCGGCCCTTCCTCCTTGATCTCGAAGTCGATCAGCGCGAGCGAAAACTCGCCCTTGAAGAGGATCTTGTACAGGTCGTCGAGCTCGATCCCGACCTTGTTCTTGAACTCCTCGCGCATCTTCTTCAGGCCGTCCGCCTTGCCCGCTTCCTTCTCGAACAGCTTCTCCAGCTTCTCGACCAGAGCCTTGACGGACGGCTCCTGCCAGATGTCGTGCAGCGAGCTCTTCTTGAATTGTTCCCAGGAGCGGGAAAGGTCGGGGGCGCTGATCAGCATCACGGTGTCACGCGGCAAACGATCGGCCATGGTGTCCGCGTGCAGGGGAGCCGCGAGCGGCAGTAAACAGATCAGGAGGGCAATGATCCTGAAGACGGGCATGGAATATCTCCTCGAGGAACGGCAAACAGGGTTGGGAAGAGGTGCGGATTCTAGCAGTGCCTGAAGCCCTGTCAAGGCGGGCTGGACAGCCTTGGCGGGCTCTGCTAGGGTTTCGCAGCCGTGCGAATTCTGATCGTAAAGCTATCAGCCATCGGGGACTGCGTACTCACTCTACCTGTACTGCATCGTCTTCGCCAGGATCATCCAGATGCACATATCTCCTGGCTGGTCGAGGATCGCTGCAGCAGCATTCTCGAGGGGCATCCGGAGCTGGACGAGTTGATCGTCGTCCGGCGCCGGGCCTGTGGGGGGTTCAAGGACCGGATGCGGATGGCTGCGGGGCTCGTATCGCAGCTCAAAAGTCATAAGTACGATGTCAGCCTGGACTTCCAGGGGCTGCTGAAGAGCGCCTGGAGCCCGCGTATGGCGCGCATCCCGCGGCGGGTGGGCTACGCGGGCGCCCGGGAGGGGGCGCGTTTGCTCTATACCGAGCGCTTCGACTACCCCACAGCCGAGCAGCACGCCGTCGATCGATATCTCTCGCTGATGTCGGCCGCTTTCGCGGGCGCAAGGCCCGAGAAGGCCGGCCCCGAGGAGTTCGTCCTACCGCAGGACGATGCCGCGGAGGCGGCCGTCGACGCCTTTGTCGAGGGCCCGTTCGCGGTGCTGAACATCTCGGCCGGCAAGCAGACCAACCGCTGGATGACGTCGCGTTTCGCGGCGCTGGCCGACGGGATTGCCGAGGCGCATGGCTGGCCGGTGGTGCTCAGCGGCGGGCCGGGCGATCGTGAGCGCGCCGCGCAGGTGGAGGCGGAGATCCGCAGCGCGCGCACGCTCGTCGCCTGCGGGCAGTTCGATCTGCGGGGACTGGTCGCGCTGCTGCGTCGGGCGGAGCTGCTGGTCAGCGGCGACTCGGGGCCGATGCACATCGCCAACGCGCTGGGGACCCGGCTGGTGGCGTTGTTCGGCTCGAGCGAGCCGGCGCGCACGGGGCCCTATCTGGAGCGGCGCACCCGGTTGCTGCTGCACCCGGTCGACTGCGCGCCCTGCTTCAAGAAGCGCTGCCCCAATCCGCCGGAGACGCAGCTGGTCTGCCTCGAGCGCATCGAAGTGGCTGAGGTGCTGACGGCCGTCGCGTCGTTGCTCTGACCGGAATCCGGGGTAGCATCTGGATATGCCGATCTCTCAGAAGCTCCAGCGTATCATCGTCAAGGCCTCATGGATTCGCA
>CAZMLI010000255.1:0-7203 GCA_964566865.1 uncultured Planctomycetota bacterium | reverse complement strand
AAGGGTATACCGAACGGTCGCGCAGATCGGATGGTCGATTCCTAACTCGTTTGCTGAGCGAGACATCGGTTTTTGCAGGAGTCTGGCACTCCTGTTGCTGAGGAAAGGACCAGTCCATACAACCACGACTTGCCTAGGAGTTGGAACCATGAGAACGGCCTTCTATCTGATTCTTGTCACAGCCGCAGCGGCACTGACGCTGCTGACGCCACAGGGCGCAACGTGACCGCCTCCCGGAATTTGGCATCAGTTAGATGACGAAATCGGCCCATCGGATGGCAACGACAACATTGACCCGAGCGACGATCCCGACTTCGGCGATCAGTACTCGCCCCCTGGTGGTGACGGCAGCGGTGGCGGTGGTGACGGCGACACCGGTGGTGGTGGCGGCGGTGGCGGCGACGGCCTCGGCGGCGGCGGTAACGGTGGCGGCGACACCGGTGGCGGCGGCGGTGGTGGCAAGGACAATGGCGGCGGCGGCGGCGGAAGCTCGGACCAGAGCGGCAAGTCTGACGGCGACGACAGCGGGAATCCGGACGAAGGCGACAATGACGCCTACTTCAAGAATCCCATCCTGTAGTAGTCCGCAGTCCAGAACGTAGCCAGGAATCACCGAAGGATTGGCCGAGGGGTGGAACCGGTATCCACCTCCCGGCTTTTTTTGTTTGGCTGAGGTTCGCGGCGGGGCGCCTGCCGCCACGATTTCGGTCGACCGATCTGTCGCGTAATGCGCCGGATGGCTGCGAGTCTGTGCCCAGGTAGGCACTGGCGAGCAGGGCCGCATGGCATGGCGCTTGCGATATAGACAGCCATGAATAGAGCAACGCAGATCATGGTACTGTTGACGGGGCTGTCGCTGGGACTGGCGGCGAGAGCCGAGGACAGGCGGGCTGTGCCCGAATACAAGCGCCGTACGCCATCGCGGGTCTATCGGCACCGCGCGCCCGAGTTGCGTTATCGTCGCGGCGCGCATTCGCAGGATCCCGTGGTCACGCTCGGGATTCACGCGGCGGTCGGCGGTCACTCCAGTTCTCGGGGTCACTCCCGCTCCAGCTTTGGTGGTCACTCCCGCTCCAGCTTTGGTGGTCACTCCCGCTCCAGCTTTGGTGGTCACTCCGCCTATCGGGGCTACTCCAGCTATCGTGGCCATGGCAGCTATGGTGGTTACTCGGGTTATCGCTCCTCTCCCTATCGCTCCTACGGGCGTTCTTCTCGGTCTTACCGGGGTTACGGTGGCTATTCCGGCTATCGCTCCTACGGCAGGCGTTCCTATGGGTACGGTGGCTACTCGGGTTATGGTTACTGTCGATGATCGCTGACCCTGGCCGTCGGTTGTTGCCGGGATTGTTCGTCGCGATAATGATCCTCGCGCTGGCCGGCTGCAAGAACGCCGGGCAGCGCGGCGACGCGCCTGAGCTGTCCGCGGAGGTCGAGCGCGACCGTCCGCTCGACCCGAAAGACCCTTGGCTGTTCACTGATCGAGCCGCCCGCAGCATCTATCCCAGGGCGGCCCTGGAAAAGGACCTGCGCGAGGAAGTCATGCAGGGCGGGCCGTGGGAGCGCCACGAACTGGATTACCTGCGCGAGATCAGAACCCTGCAGAAGAACGGGTCGGTGGTCAGCGTCGGACACTGGTATGTCAGCCCCTTTCCCACGATCTACCGCGCCACCAAGAATGGCTCGATAGAGATCGCGGGTCGGCAGCATCGCTTCGTTGTCGGAGACGACATCACCTTCCAGTGTCGGATCTCTCGCGCGATGAATCCCGAGTTGACCGGGCCGCTGATGATCTTCGGCGCGGAGTCGACCAGCGAGTTCATGCTGTGTCAGGACATGAAGCGGATGATGATGAAGCCACAGGAAGCTGCATCCAGGCTGAGCGCCGAACCGAAGAAGTAGCCCCCGGATTCAAACGTCAGCAACCTCACGCGTGGTCTTGAACAGGCGACCGACCAGCGCCTTGTAGAGCAGGAGCAAGGCCAGCCAGAAGGCGATCAGCTGCCCCAGGCGCCAGGCGATGTGATCGATCAGGCCTTTGGTCGTCCTGTCCACCTGCTCGATTCTGTCGGTGACCTTCGCTGACTCGATCAGCTCGCGCGATGTGAGAACCAGCTCGCGAGCCTTGACTGCCGCGTTGGCCAGGCTGTCCGCGCTCTGGCCGTATTCGCGGATGTCGAACGGATGCGCCGGGGTGCTCGGTGGGGTCGCGGGCTTCTGCTGCTCGAGCAAGCCACCGACTGCCTTGACGGTCGCGGTCCAGGCCTGTCCAGCCTGACCGACGCTGTTCGCCGTGCTCCTGGCCACCTCCAGCGTCGGCTTGGCGTCCTTGATCGTCTGGTCCACGTCGCTGATCGTCGACTTGACTTGCTCGACGGTTTTGCTGGTGCTGTCGGCGATTTTCTGGGCCTTGCCGATGGTCTTGCGCACATCGGCCAGGGTCTCCGTCACGATCGGACGCCGCTGCTCCAGGTCGCCGACCACCTCGTCGATGGTCTTGCGCAGCCTTGGCAGCAGATCCTTGGCCGTCGCAGCGATCGAGGCGGCGCTGGCGGAAACTTCGCGCATACTCTTGAGCGCGCTGCGCACGCTGGGCTGCTCCTCGATCTCGTACAGCAGCAGCTCGCTGTTCCAGCGCAACTGGGTCGGCAGGTGCTGAACCGTTTCCGTGGCCAGTCGGCCTGTGACCGAAATCTCGTGTACGGCCGTCGCCACCTCGCTCAGACCCTCGAGCGCCTTGAGCGGCGCCAGCGGCGCTTTGAAGATCTGCGAGATGAAATCGATCTGGTCCCCGGACTTGCTCACACCCCCATGGCTCCTGCCCAGCGCGAGCTCGCCTGGAAGGGGGTTGGCTCGCACCCACTGGTTCATCTGGGCCCGCGCCTTGTCCATCTCCTCCTCGGTGGCCGCGCGCCGGATGATCGCGATGATGTCTTGCTCGAGCTGGGTCGCCATCTCGATGATCTGGTCCTGCTGCTCCCCGAAGGCCTGCGCGCCCTTGCCCTCGCTGAAGTGGTAGCGCAACTGGGCGCAGATGCGCCATGCCGTCAGTCCCGCCTCGAATGCGTTCTCGGAGTAGATCGCGTCGTTGATCAGCGGAATCGTGCGCATCTTCAGCAGCAGCGCCTTGCGCCCGATGTTGCTGCTGTTCGATTCGCGGCCGACCTGGCTGGTCGTGTCTGCGACCACCAGGGAGAACCGCGCGCCGAAGTTCGCCAGCAACTGGCGAAACTCCCTGAGTGACACCTTGCCCTTGGGCGCCATCGCGATCTCGTCGATCGTCTTGAAGCTTTTGCAACCGGGGGTCAGCCAGATGAGGCAGAGCAGCAAGCTGCTGAGTGACGTTCGTAGCATGGCGAGTTCCAGTCAGAGTGGAGCCCGCTGCCGGCCAGGGCAGCGAGCAATGAGGGGTCGAGGGCCTTCTGTCACAATACCGCGCTTGATCAGTATATCTAATGGGATCAAAGCAATCGGCATGTCTAGAGGAGGGTGCCCGCTGAGGAACGCGAAATTGGTGGTGCTGGATGGACCGTCGGTCGGTAGCGAGAGGACTCTATCGAAATCGAAGTCGACGATTATTGGCAGCGAGCCAGGTTCTGGGCTCTGGCTGCCCGAACCGTCTGTTCATTCACGACACCTCGAGATCTTGTATCACCATGAACGCTGGCGGGTGATCTACCTGCACTGCGGAGGGGCTCTCCAACGCTCCGAATTCGCGTTGAGCCATCGTCAAACGCTCGACTGCGGATCGAGCACGATCCAGTTTCAGCTGTCGGCGCCTACGGGGCTGGACATCGAGAGTACACCCGATCCAGATGGTCCAGCCTTCTCGCAAACCCAGGTCGCCTCGCTTGCCTTGCACAGGCACGCCCGCTGGTGTCGGGGCTTGTCTCGGGTTGATCTGATGATGTTGATCCAGTTCGTCGGGGAGCTGGGGTACTGTGCGCATGCCGGGGAAGAGCCAGTGCGAGCCCGTGACGCCCTCGAAGGGCTGAGTCAGGTCTACAGCGGGTGTCAGCTGGATTCCAGCAGAGCCTTCGGGCGGCCGATCTTGCCAGCCGGAATGCGGCAGGATATGCGCCGGGGCAGGCACCTGCGCTGGGCAGCCGATATCCAGGAGGACGGCCTGCTCCCGCTCATCTCTCTGGTCGGACAATACGGTTCTAGCTTCGGCTACAGCCTGCTGCAGCGAGTCTATCCGGACTGGTCCTCCGATCCGCTCGCCCGGAGCGACTCGACAACGCTGCGGATGCTCGACGACCTGCTGTCTGCTGAGGATGGACCGGCCCTGGACAGACGCTGGCCGACTCCGAGTCACCGCCTGTATTTCCATGTACTCAACGACCTGGTCCAGAGCTACGCGCAGGCGGTCAATCGGCAGCTCGGCCTGCTGGACGCCCAGGGGCTCACGCTGCTCGGTGGTGCGCTCAGGGGAGCACGCTCAGCCTTCAGCTCCTGGCTTCTCGAGAGAGGATACCCGCTGGGTCAGCTGCTGCTGCGCGAGCGGGACGACCTGTTTCATCGAGTTCTCGATTTGCTCCCCGGCCCACTGATGTACCAGGTGCTTTGTGACATTGCCGAGAGCCGTCTGCCAGAGGTCGAACCGTCTGTTCGCGGCGGTCTGGAGACGGGTCTTCGGTGCGTGCGCGGCTGGCTGGCCGGGAACATCGACGATGAAGCGCTGTCGCAGATCAGCCTGGGCCTGCCCAGGGTGAGTGAACAGCCGGAAGCAGCCAGGCAACTGGCCAGCTGCGTGGCCAGCCTGATGGCACCGCCCGAGCAAGACCTGGTCAGCGCGGCGCAGGCGCAAGGGGCCTTCGAGGATCCCGAGCTGTTCGAGGCTTTACTCGCAATACGATTGGAACAGGCCGAAACAGGTCGGACCATCGGCGGTGCGGGTTAGCGGGACAGGTTGCTAGCAGCAGGCTGCCATGCCCGCTTCGCGAGCTTCGATCAACTGCTTCAGCGCTTGTCGAGCTCGACACAGTCGCTGACGCGCGGCGATGGCCTTGCAGCCGTGCAACTGCGCCACTTCATCCGCGCTCAGCCCGCTGACGTAAGACAGATAGAGCAGGTCTCGGTCGCATGTCCGGAGCTGATTCAGCGCGTTCGAGAGCGCCTCCAGATCGTGGTGGGTTCGGTGGCTGACCACCGCGGGCAGATAGGGTTCCGCGGCCAGCGTGCAGACCCGGTCAGATCTCAGCTTGGCGTCGATGAGCAGGTTGCGGGCCACCCGATTGGCCCAGCTGAAGAGACTGGTCTCATCGTGTAGCGAGTCGCGGTGCCGCAGTAGACGCAGGCAAGTCTCTTGCACGGCTTCACGCACGTTGTCCGGGTTGCGCCAGGTGAGCTGGAGCGACACGAACAGACGAACGGCAAGGATCCTGAAGAAGGCCTCGGGGTCGTTGTCCAGCTGTCCAAGTGTCAAACTCATGGCGGTTTTCCTTCCTGGCTGCGAGCTCACATTCTTCCCGTCACTACCCATGGCGAGAAAACGAGCTCGAAACGGTCAGAAAAATCTGCGCAGGACCGCCTGCTGTGAATCTTGGGGCACTGGCGGAGGCTGAAATGGCTATAATGAGGCGGTGTCTGACACGATCACCTGGGAGGATGTCCCTGATTTCCTCGATGAGCTGAAGGGCGCCGCTCGCAACCTGCTGTCTCAGGAGAGCAATGCACAGTCCCTCTGCGCTACCGGCCTGGTCCTGTCAGCCATGCGCCGGGTGATTGCCAAGGGCCAGGAACCCCAGGAGATTGTCTGGAAGAACCGGCGCTACTTCTTCGGGGCCATGTACCTGGCCATGCGACGAGCCCTGATCGACCACGGTAAAAAGAGGAAGTCCATCGGGCATGTCGGGCGTCCGTTGCAGGTCGAGGACCTCGACCTGGTGAACCTCTCCCGCTCGCTCCAGCAAAAGCCCGACCAGGCGCAAGCCCTCGCGCTGGCTCTGGAGAAGATGAGCGAAGCCAAGCCCGACTGGGCAGAGCTCATTCAGCACCACTTCTTCTCGGGGATGACCTGGTCCGAAGCGGGCAAGGTGATGGAGCTCAGCGAGCGCACCGCGCGCAGGATGTGGGAGCGGGCCAGGCTGTCGCTCTACAGCGAGATCCTCGGAATCCTCAATCAGCCGGCCTGATCGGTCACGACATCTCGTTCATCACGTACTGATCTTTCAGGGCGAGCACCTCGCCGGTCCAGACCCGCTGATACTGTGCCTCGTCTCGCAGCGGCTTGCGGATCATCTTCATCGCGGCCTCCATCTGGGTCGGGGTGCTGCTGGCCTTGGAGTAGATTTGCAGCGCGTAGGCCGAGAAGTCGCGCACCAGCAGGTCGAAGATCAGGTCGACCAGGTCGTCGCCCATCGCTTCAGGGTGGAGGTTTCGATACTCGATGATCAGCTGACCGTAGGCCACGGTGGTGAACAACTCTCCGAGGGCCAGCAGGAAGTCGAGATCCTGGGCCTGCCTGGCGCTCGCTTCGACGTCGGCGGCGGAGGCCATCAGAAAGCCCTTCAGCAGGCCGATCTGCTGCCGCAGCAAGTTGACGTTGGGCAGATCCAGGCTGTCGTAGGCCAGGTTGTAGTCGTGGAACTGGATCGCGCCGAGCCCCTTGGTCGGACCCTGCTGAAAGAGGAAGTCATCGTTGCGTACGGCATCCACCTCGGGGATCTCCGGGAAGCTCCCGGGATTGAAGAAGTAGTTGCGCATGAACTTGATGATCAAGGCCATGTTCACCGCGACGGTGCCTTCGAGTTTCGGCAACGCACGAATGTCCCGGGCGGCCATTTCGAAGTACATGTCCTTCTCGAAGCCCTTGGCGGCGATGACGTCCCACAAGTGGTCGATCACCCGCTCGCCCTGGGTGGTCACCTTCATCTTGACCATCGGCGTGTACAGCAGGTAACGGCGATCATCGATCGACGCGGTACGGATATAGTCCGCGGTGCGCAGCGCGAAGACCTTCATCGCGACCAGCCGACAGTAGGCATCCACGAACAGCTGCTTGACGTGGGGAAAGTCCGTCACCTGTTTGCCGTAGAGCACACGGTTGCCCGCGTGATTGATCGCCTCGTAGAACGCATGGGTGCACATGCCGATCGAGGCCCAACCGAGATTGTATTTGCCGATGTTGACCGTGTTCAGCGCCATGTCCCAGGCGTCGCGCCCTTTTGCCAGGATCTGCGCTTCTTCGATCGGGTACTCGTT
>CAZMLI010000254.1:0-7213 GCA_964566865.1 uncultured Planctomycetota bacterium | reverse complement strand
TGTCTAGTCCGCACTCTCCGCGAACCACTTGTAGATCGCCGGGATGACCAGCAACGTCAACAGCGTCGAGGTGACCAGGCCGCCGATGACGACCGTGGCCAGCGGGCGCTGAACCTCACTGCCCGTGCCGCTGGAAAGCAGCAGCGGGATCAGCCCGAGCGCGGTGGTCAGCGCGGTCATCAGCACCGGGCGCAAGCGCAGACAGGCGCCCTCGATCGAGGCCCGATCCAGCGGCTGGCCACTGGCCACCAGCTGGTTGAGATAGGTCACCAGCACCATGCCGTTCTCCAGCGCGATGCCGAACAAGGCGATGAATCCGACGGAGCTCGGCACGGAGAGGTTCTGGTTGGTCAGCCAGAGCGCCACCACCCCACCCACCAGCGCCAGCGGGATGTTGAGCATGATCAGCAAGCAGTTCTTCAGTGAGTTGAAGCTGCTGAACAGCAGCAGGGCAACGATCAGCAACGTCAGCGGAATCACCAGCGTCAGCCGTCTGTTGGCCTCGCGCTGCAGCTCGAACTGGCCGCCCCAGGTGATGAAGTAACCGACGGGCAGCTTGATCTTGCGGTCGATCTCCGCCTGTGCGTCTTGCACGAAGCTGCCGATGTCGCGCCCCCGGACGTTGCACTGGACGGTGACGAAGCGCTGGTTGTTCTGGCGGGTGATCTGCCGCGGCCCGACCAGCTCCTCGATCTGCGCCAGCTCGGACAGCGGCACGCGCAGGTCTCCAGGGCCGGGGATCAGGATCTCGCCGATGCGTTGCGCATTCGAGCGGCTCTGCGGGACGTAACGCACCACGATGTCGAAGCGGCGAATGCCCTCGAAAATCTGACCGGCCTTTTCTCCGCCGACGGCCGAGCGGATGATTCCCTGCACGTCCTCCACGTTGATCCCGTAGCGCGCGATCGCCGCTCGGTCGATGCGGATCTGTAGCTGCGGGGTACCGCTCAGCTGATCCCGCTGGATGTCGCTGGCGCCTTGAATCGAGCGGATGACCTGCTCCAGCTCGGCTGACTTTTCCTGCAGCACATCCATCTCGGGGCCGAACAGCTTGACGGCCAGCTCGGCCTTGGTCCCCGTCAGCAGCTCGTCCACCGCGGCGGCAATCGGCTGGGTGAAGTTGAACTGGACGCCCGGGAAGTCCGCGAACTCCTTGCTCATCTTGGCGTAGAGTTCCTTCGGCGTCCTGGCCGAGGTCCACTCGGACCGCGGCTTGAGCGCGACGAAACACTCGGCATTATTGACCGGATCCGCGTGCGCGCCGATCTCTCCCCGTCCGACTCTCGAGACCACGCGCGACACCTCGGGGAACCGGGCCATCAGCCGCTTCTCGAAACGGGTGATCGTCTCGCGTGCTTCCTCGAGCGAGATCGACGGCGCCATCGTCGCGCGCACCAGCAGGTCGCCCTCGTCGAGGCGTGGAACGAACTCCGAGCCCAGTCGTGGAAAGATCAGCGCACCGATACCGAGCATCCCCAGCGCCAGCATGACCGCCAGCCAGCGCCGGCGGACGAACAGCCCCACCAGCGGTTTGTAGGGGACCAACAACAAGCGCACCAGCAGGTCGCCACCCTGCGCTTGCCCCGAACCCCTCGGACGCCGCATCACCAGCGACGCGGCGACAGGTGCCAGCAAGATGGCGAAGATCAGCGAGCCGACCATCGCCAGCGAGACGGTGTAGGCCAGCGGCCTGAAGGTCTTGCCCTCGACGCCCTGCAGTGTGAACAGTGGCAAGAAGACGACGATGATGATCAGGATTGCGTAGGTGATCGGGCGAGCGACCTCGACGCAACCGCTGGCCACCACGCGCAGCTTCGACTCCTCAGGGCCGCAGCTGCGCAGCCGCCGGTCGACGTTCTCGACGATCACGATCGTGCCATCGACCATCATCCCGATCGCGATCGCCAGCCCACCCAGCGACATCAGATTGGCCGAGATTCCCAGCAGCTTCATCAGGATGAAGGCGAAGAAGATACAAAACGGAATCGAGGCCGCAACGACCAGGCTGGGCCGCAGCCCGCCCATGAACAGCAGCAATACAAGCGCGACCAGCGCGATGCCGTAATACAGCGACTCGGTCACCGTGCGAATGCACTTGGCGACCAAGGTGGCCTGGTCGTAGTAAGCGCGGACATGAATGCCCGGTGGCAAGCGCTTGTTGATCTCCTTCAGCCGTTTCTTGGTCCGCGCGATGACGGTCGAGGTATTGGTGCCGATCAGCTTCAGCACCATGCCGGCCACCACCTCCCCCTTGCCGTCCATCGTCGCCAGACCGCGGCGGACCTCGCCGCCGATCTGAATCTCGGCCAGCTGGGAGAGGTAGATCGGCGTGCCGTCGACGGTCTTGACCACGATCCGCTCGAGGTCCTCGATCTGCCGCGCCAGGCCGACCGAGCGCACGATGAACTCCTCGGAGTTCTTGACGATGAACTGTGCGCCGGCGTTCGAGTTGTTCTTGCGGATCGTCTCGACCACCTCGTGCAACGTCAGGCCGTATCGCAGCAGGTCGCGCGGCCGGACCTGGATCTGGAACTGCTTGACCTCACCGCCCAGCGAGAGCACCTCGGTGATGCCCGGGACCGTCTGCAGGTTGTACTTGATCAGCCAGTCCTGGATCTCGCGAATCTGCTCGGGGCTGCGTTCGCCCGTCTCGTCCTCCACCACGTAAAACAGGATCTGCCCCAGCCCGGTCGCGATCGGCCCCATCTCGGGATCGCCGAAGCCCTCCGGAATCTGCTCCTGGGCCAGCTGCAGCCGTTCGTTGACCAGTTGCCTGGCGAAGTAGACATCCGTGCCGTCCTCGAAGTAGACGTTCACCACGCAGAGGCCGAAGTTGGAGACCGAGCGGATCTCCTTCAGCCGTGGCAGCCCGTTCATCGCCACCTCGATCGGATAGGTGACGAACTTCTCCACCTCCTCCGGGGCCAGCCCTTCGGTCTCGACGAACACCTGAACCAGGGTCGGCGTGACATCCGGAAAAGCGTCGACCGGGAGCTGCCGATAACTGTAGATCCCGCCACCCACCACCAGCAGACCCATCACGATCATCAGCAGCCGGCTGCCCAGGACAAAGTCGATCAATGCTCGCATCTTCTACGCCCCCTAGTGGTTGTGCCCGTCGCCAAAGCTGCCCTTCGCGAGCTGCGCCTTCAAGGTGAAGGCGCCGCGTTCGACGTATCGTTCTCCCTTGCGCAGCCCCTGCAGAATCTCCACATGGGTCTCGCTGCGCCGGCCGGTCTTCACCTTGCGCAGCTCGAAGACCCCAGGCTGCTGCTCGACGAACAGGCAGGACTGGTTGTCGACGGTCTGCAGTGCTGAGCGCGCGACGCGCAGCAGCACCCGGTGCGTCGCGACGGTGACCCGCGCATCGACGAACAGTCCCGGGCGCCAGTTTCCGTGCTTGTTCGGCAGCACCACACGTGCCGTCGCGGTGCGCGTCTTCTCGTCCACGATGGCTGACAGGTAATCGATGCGGGCCATCACACCGGACCGGGCACCCCGCGCACTGATCCGCACCGGCTGCTGGAGCTTGACCCGCGGCAGGTCCTTCAGATAGACACTCAGATTGATCCAGACCGAGCTCAGGTTGGCGATCACGAACACATCCTGGTCCGACTTGACCACCTCTCCGCGCGCGATGTGCTTCTGGATCACGACCCCCGCAATCGGCGCGCGCAGCTCGATCCGCGAGAGCGTCTGCTTCTTGATGTCGGCCTGGCTCAGTCCCAGCACCTGCTGCTCCGTCACGCCCAGGAAACGCAACCGTCGATGGGCCGCTTGCAGGTTGGACTCGGCGAGCTGCCGGGTGCGCTCTTTCTCCAGGTGCTGACGCTTGAGCGTGAAGGCCACCTGGTCGAGCGTGGTCGTATAGTGCGCCTTCGCTTCCTTGTAAGCGCTCTCCGCCTTGAGATACTCCGCCCGGCTGGTGACCTTCTGCTGGAGCAATTTCTGTTCTTGCTGGTACAGGTCCTGCATCAGCCGGAGCTTGGCGTAGGCCGAGATCAACTGACTGCGGTAGGCCCCCATGTCCTGGCCGGCGCTCTGTTCTTGCAACGCCTCGAGCGTGGGTGACTTCTTCAGCAACTCGATCATTCGTTCGGTCGATTGATGGACCGTCTTTTCTCGCGTGAGGTCCAGCTGGGCCAGTTCCAGTTTCTGTTTCAGGCCCAGGAATTCGATCTTGGCCTCACCCAGCCGGGCGCTCTCCAGCACGGCCAGCACGTCGCCGGCCTTCACGCTGAGGCCCAGCGTACTGCGTACCTCGACCGCCACACCGTCGACCCGCGGCACGACGTGCACGGTCCGGTCCGGGTTCGTGCGAACCTCCCCTGGCAGGTCGACATGCTGCGCGAGCTCGCCCGGTTCGGCCTTCGCGAGCTTGATGCCCAGCTCCTGCAGCGCCTCGCGAGACAGACGAACCAGTTGCTCCCCTTCGTGCTCGTCGTGCCCCTGATGGCCCGCTTCCGAATGGTCGTCATGGCCCGCATGATCCTCATGATCCGCGTGACCGTGCGCGTCGCCTTGCTCCCCGAGGTGATGCAGCGCCTCGGTCAGCTGCGCTCGAAAGATCCAGCCACCCAGTCCCAGCAGACTCACCAGGATCGCCAGCCCCACCAGTTTGTTTCTCATCGTGTCCTCCGGATCTTGCGGCCTGCGGCGCGCCAGTGCGATTCACTCAGCGGCCCGCCCACCGCGCGCTCCAGATCCACGGCGGCCTTGTGGTAGGAAGAAAGCGAGGCCAGGTGACGTCCCCGCGCCTCGAACAACGCGCGCTGCGCATCGAGCACCTCGAACAAGCGGAACTTGCCCTGCCGATAGCCCGCCCGGGCCGCGGCAAACAAGGCCTGCGCCCGCGGCAGGATCTGATTCTTCAGCGCCGTTGCGCTGGCGTGGGCGGCGGACAGTTCCTGGTAAGCCGCGAGCAGGGCGGCCTGCGCACGACTCTCCGCCGCTGCCTGCCGGGCCTCGGTCTGGGCCAGCCGTGTGCGTGCCTCCCGGATGCCCCCCTGATTTCTGTCGAACAGCGGCAATGGCAGGGAGACCCCCAGCACGAACGCGGTCTCGTCCAGCTCTCGAAAATACCTGGCCCCTCCGGCAACGGTCAGGTCCGGCACGCGCATGGCGCGCTCCAGCGAGAGAGCGGCTTCCCGCTTCGAGATCTCTCCCCCCCAGCGACGCAGGTCGGCGCTGCCGGCGAGCCTCGCGACCAGGCCGCCCAGCGGCGGAACGCTCGTCAGCTGTTGCAGGCTGCCGCTGGCCCGCTCGAACCGCGCGGTGGTACGACCCCAGCTCGTCGCCAGCCGGGACCGCGCGCCGAGCAACAACGCTTGCGAACTGGCGAGCTGCAGCTTGCTGGTCTCCAGCGCCAGCTGCGTGCGCTGTTGTTCCACGCTCGAGGCCTTGCCTGCTCTGAGCCTGGCGTCGGCAGCCTTCGCCACCTTCTGCGCCAGCGAGAGAAACTCCTGGTCGAGCGCCACTCGGTCCTGTAACTCGAGCACGCGAACGAAGGCCAGGGTCGCCTGGCGAATCAGGTCCAATCGCTTCGAACGCAGCTCCCAGTCGGCCAGATCCCGATGGCGCGACGCCAGCCGGGTGCGCCTGGCGCGCTTTCCACCCAGCTCGATCCGCTGCGAGGCGATCAGCGAATACTCCGCGCCGTCGAACCCGCGCAGCTCGCTGCGGCCTCCGAACTCCTCCACCTCGAACTCCAGCTCCGGGTTTGGCAGCAAGCTCGCTTGAAGACGGAGTGCATTCCGGGCTCGGCGTTCCAGCCCCAGCGGAACCAGCGCGGGGTGTTGCGTCAAGGTCAGACGAATCACCTCCGTCAGCGCAAGTTCGCCCTTGGGCTCGAGCACTTCAGCCGGGCGCTGGCGCGCGGGGCGTTCGGGCTCCGCCCGAGGACTCTCGTCATGGCTGTCGACGGTCTGTGCACAACCGATCAAGACCGTCAAAGCCAGCAGGCATATTGTCCGGGTCATGTTCTCTCCAGTGGATCAAGTGCGTCCGACGGCGAGCCGGCGCACGCGTGACTACGAAGCGGGCGTGGCCGCTGCTATAGCCGGAGAACAACATGGCCCCGAAGCTCGGGGCGAGGGCGCGTGGGACTGATCCGCGGGCTGTGTCCGAAGCCCGGCGCAGCAAGGTCTCGCGTCAGCCTGTTGGCTGAACCGGCCAGCGGTCTGTCAGCTTCAGGCTCGAGGGCCCGTCCGCTGAGCGCACCCTCACTGACCGCGGACCAGCAAGGCCACAGCAGGTCCAGGCAGGGGCCGCAGTGCTCCAGGCGTTCGATCGCCTGCTGCGAGCGGGCCGAGTCCGAGCACTGGCCGTTGCGTGCCACCTCCAGTTCGACATGGCCGTCTTCGCCAATACAGACGACCAGCCCGCTGAACCCGCCGGACATCGCAGCGAGCGTGATCCAGCCCGCCAGCAGAATGCCCGGTAGCTTTGATGAGAAACGCTGCATCGCCCGCAGGATAACCTGCACGATGGAGGATCTCACCTCATTTGCGGAGCGCTTTTCAACGCTTTTGCTGTCCCAGCTCGGCGCGAAGCACCTCGAGCTGCTGCCTGGCCAGCGGGAGGCTGGGCCAGCCGGCAGGTGCATGCCGCAACGCGGCCTGCAGATCCCGCAGCGCCTCGGTCGCGCGATCCGCGTCGCCGATGAAGTAGCAGCTCATGCCGATCAGGGTCCAGAGCTCCGTGGTCTGCCCGTACTGCGGATCCTCGGCCAGTTGCTGCAACTGTGCCCGCACCTCACGCAGCCTGCGCACGGTGGACTGGATGTCGACCTCCGGCGCGTAGAACGCGGCGCGCGCTTGCTCCACCTGCTGTCGCAGTGGCTTGAGCCGAGCCTCGAAGTTCTGTCGTCCCTGGATGTTCAGCTGGCGCTCGGGCCGTCTCTGGTTGCGCTGCATCAGCTCAGGTTTGGCGACGCGCGCAGGCCTGCGTAGACGTCCGACCTGCCAGACGGCCAGGCTCAGCAGGACCACGGTCGTGACGATCCAGGGGTGACGCGCGACGCTCCGGCGCAACCGCCCCAGCCTCGACGCACGCGTCAGGATCGGCTGGCCGGCCAGATAACGAGCAATCTCCGCCGCGAACTCGCTGCCGGAGGCGTAGCGCATCTCCGGCTCCTTCTGCATCGCATGCAGGCAGATCAACTCCAGTTCGCGCGGGACCTCGCAGAGCTTGCCCGGTGGGACCGGCTCCTCGG
>CAZMLI010000253.1:0-7238 GCA_964566865.1 uncultured Planctomycetota bacterium | reverse complement strand
CTGGACAAGCTGAAGGCCATCGAACCGGCATTCAGCCTGCTGGCAGAGGAGTGCTTGCCAGAGATGGTGCGATGCGGTAAGGACGAGGGCGCGCGTCAGCGCACCGCCAGAAACGCATTTCGCCGATCCGCCGCGCAGTGGATCGAACTGCTGGAGGATCCCTGTCTGCAGACGGAGGCAATTTTTTTGTCGGCTGACCATTTACCTGCCGAACGGTTGGCCAGTCGATGAAGAAGAACAAGTTCTTTCGGGCGAACCTGAAGGCGCTGGCCAGGCGTGACCGGGTGCTGGCGCGCATGGTCCAGGATGCGGGGCCGTTGCCCGGCGCCGTGCGCCATGCCACGCGATCGGGTGGCGAGACCATCACCGCGCTCGACCCGACCGGGGAGGCCGTGCTGCTGGCCAGCAAGTACGACCCGCAACGCGAAGCCGAACGGATCGTCAGCGGCATGCTGTTCGAGGTGGCCGAAACCCTGGTGATCAAGGGTATGGGGCTGGGCTACCATCTGCTCGAGATGAAGCGGCGGGTCAAGCCAGACCACTTCGTGCTGGTGCTCGAACCGGATCCGAGGATGGTCTTCGAGGCTTTCCTGACACACGATCTGAGCCCGGTGATCCTCGACCCGCACTTCGACTTCAACATCGGCCTGGATCTGGGGCTCTTGTTTCACAAGTTCTCGACGATCTATCGCGCCTTCTTTGCGGCCCATGCCCTGATGGTGGAGCACTCTCCATCCCTGCGGCTGAACCGGCCCTACTTCGACGAGGCGGCCGATCAGATCAAGCGGGCCCAGACCTTCACCATCGTCGACCTCTCGACGCAGATGGAACACGGTCGACTGTTTCAAGCCAACGCGGTGGCCAACATCGAGGCCGTCGCGCTGGCCCACCCGATCTCGCCGCTGAAGGATGTCTATCGCGGAGTGCCCGGGTTTTGCGTCGCCGCGGGTCCTTCGTTGGGCAAGAACCTGCAACAGCTGGCGGGACTGCACGATCGCTGCGTGATCGCGTCGGTGGACACGGCCCTCTGGCCGCTGGTGGGCGCTGGCGTGCAGCCGGACGTCGTGGTGGCGATCGATCCGCATCCGGTTTCGGTCAAGCTGACCGGCGGGCGGGATCTGGGTGATCTGTGTCTGTTTTTCGATCAGGAGGTCTGTCCTCAGGTGCCCGCCTCGTTCGTCGGCCCACATCTGGCCTGCGACATCGGCGCCAACCTGCCGCGCTGGACTCAGCAAGTGATCGGCTGCAAGGGCGAGATCCCGAAGGGTGTGACGGTGGCGCACACGACCTTCTTCTTGTTGCGCTACATGGGCTGTGACCCGATTGTCTTTCTCGGACTGGACCTCGCCTTTCCGTCCGGCCGCACGCACGTCCAGGGCAGCGCCAAGACCTGGGGCGGCTCGGTCAAGCAGTATCTCCACGAGACCGGCGTGATGACCCGCGAGATCGACGACATCTTCGGGCACAAGGTGAAGACGCTGACCAACTTCGAGTCGTTCCAGACGCGCTTCGAGGTCGAGGTTGCTGCCACCCCGCAACGGGTGATCGATGCGACCGAGGGTGGCGCGCGGATTCGCGGGACCGACGTGATGAAATTGCGGGAGGTGATCGCCCGTTTTCTGCCACGGAATGCCCCGAAGAAAACAACATTCTCGTCTCTGCTCGAGCCGGTGGGCGACGTCGTCGCGCCGGGCCGCATCGCGCGGGCGATTCGCGGGCTGCTCGGCCAGCTGGCGGAGCTCGGTGGGCTCTATCGGGATGCGCTCAGTGGTCTGGAACAGCTCGAGGGCGCGGATCCATCGCCGCTGCCCCCGGTGACGTCAGAGGTTCAGGCCTTGATCGGCCAGATTCTGGACCGTCCCGAGACGATGCAGTTGCTCGAGTTCGACATGACCCGGGCCTACATCGACTTCATGGTCGAACCTGGCAGCCTGCCCGTCATCACCGCGGACCCGGAGCGCCTGGTGCGGGAGGCGACACGCATGCATCGCTTCCTTTCCTCGGCGCGCGATGCGGTCGGCTTGCTCAGCGGCGATCTGGAGCGTGCCCTCGAACGGCTCGCCAGCCCCGCGGTGGTCGCTGCTGGAGAATCCCGATGATCGAGTGCCAGTCGCTGCAGTTCCTCAAGCCGACGCCCTCGATGCGCGAGTTGCGTTTGCTGCTGGCGATCTCGGAGGACGGCGAGCAGAACAGCCAGCAGGAACTCGGCCGCCGCGCAGGCGTGTCGGCGGCGATGACCAACCAGTATCTGCGAGAGTTCGTGGCCCACGGCTGGGTCCGGGTCGACGGCCTGACCAACCGCACGATGGCCTATCACCTGACCGAGGTGGGGCAACAGGTTTCGTTGGGGCATCTGGTGGGCTTCTCGGCGGAGATCATCCGGCTCTACGGCGCCGCCAAACAGGAGTTCGAGTGCCGTTTGCGGGCCTATCACGCGGAAGGGCTGGGCCGGCTGGCGCTCTTCGGCGCAGCGGAGACGGGGGAAGTCGTCTATCAAGCTGCGCGCGCCACAGCGGTCGTGATCGTGGCGGTCGTCGACAATGATCCACTCAAACATGGGCGGCCGTTCGGCGAGCTGACGGTGCTGGCACCGTCGGCCCTCGAACACCTGGAATTTGACGCCGTGCTGATCTCTTCGCACGGCCACCGGGACGCCATCTATCAAGAACTGAGCGCGCTGCAGGCGCGCGGTATCCTCATCAAGAGGTTGTGATGATCGAACAGGGAAGTTTCAGCATCGGCAAGCGACGCGTCGGGACCGGTTGTCCGGCCTTCGTGATCGCGGAGATCAGTGTCAACCACAACGGCGATCCCGAGCTGGCCCGCGAACTGGTTCGGCAGGCGATCGCCACCGGCGTGGACGCGGTCAAGTTTCAGAAGCGCTCGCTCAGCGACCTGTATTGCCAGGACGTGCTGGACAATACGGGTGACTACGAGCAGCCGTACCAGTACCTGGTGCCGATCCTCAAACGGGTCGAGCTGCCGGAGGAGGTGCTGGCCGAGCTGGCGCAGATGGTGCGCGATGCGGGGCTCGAGTTTCTCTGCACCCCGTTCGATCTGCCGAGCGTGGAGGTCGTGCGCCGCTTGCGGGTCAACGCCTTCAAGGTGGCCAGCGCCGACCTGACCAATCTGCCGTTGATCGAGGCGCTCTGTCAGTACCGCCTGCCGCTGATTCTCTCGACGGGCATGAGCCGGGACGAGGAGATCGCGCGCACGGTGGCGTTGCTCAAGTCACGGGGGGCAACCTTCAGCTTGCTGCACTGCGTCTCGACCTATCCGGCGCACGTGGGCGACATCAATCTGCGCGCGATGGACCGGCTGGCTGAATTCGGCGTGCCGGTGGGCTACAGTGGTCACGAGCTGGGGCTGGCGGTCTCGCTGGCGGCGGTGGCGCGCGGCGCCTGCATCCTCGAGAAACACCTGACCCTGGACCGCGAGATGGAGGGACCGGACCATCGCGCCAGCCTGCTGCCGGACGAGCTCGCGACGCTGATGACCGAGGTGCGCAACGTGGAATCGGCGCTGGGAAGCCGCGCCAAGACGATCCGCCAGGGAGAGATGATCAACCGCGAGGTGCTCGGCAAGTGCCTGGTCGCGGCGCGCGAGCTCGCTCGCGGCGAGGTGCTGGCGGCCGAGATGCTGGTGGTCAAGAGCCCCGCGCGCGGCATCTCGCCCCAGCGGATCGACGAGGTGCTGGGACAGACACTGATGCGGGCGGTCGCCGCGGACGCCCCGCTGACCGATGCTGACCTGCAGCAGGCTCAGCAAGCTTTCATCCCGCATGCGGGGCTGGGTCGGTGGGGCATCGTCGTGCGGCCCAGCGATCTGCATCAGCTGGAGGACCTGGATCCGCCGGTCTACGAGTTCCACCTGACACAGGAGGACATGGATCGGCCCTTCCCGCGTCGCTCGTTCCGACAGGAACTGGTGGTGCATGCGCCCGAGTACCATCAGGGACAGCTGATGGACCTGGTCTCCCCGGACGAGAACCTGCGCAAGCGCGCGGTCGCGGTCCTGCGCAAGGTGGGGGACCGCGTGCGGCAGATGGCGCCCTTCTTCCAGGGCGTCCCGCGGGTGATCGTACATCCGGGCGGCGCGAGCACGCACCGCGAGAACGGTGCGACGGGATACGCCGAGCGCTTCGCGCGCTCACTCGAGGAAGCCTGCATGGATGGCATGGAGGTCCTGCCGGAGAACCTGCCGCCCTACCCCTGGTACTTCGGCGGGAAGTGGTATACGCACTTCTTCGCCGACGTCGAGGAGGTGGCGCATTTCTGCGAGACCTACGAATACCGGCTCTGTCTGGACCTGTCACACGCGCAGCTACACTGCGCGGCGGTGGGGCAGTCGCTGACCGACTACGCCAGACGAGTGAAGCACCTGGTCTCTCACCTGCACATCTCCGACGCCTGTGGAACCGACGGCGAGGGATTGCAGATCGGCGAAGGGGAGATCGACTTTGCCGCGGTGATGCAGGAGCTGTCACCCTTTCGAGGCAGCTGGATACCCGAGATCTGGCGCGGCCATCAGCATGGCGGCGCGGGCTTCCGCACCGCGTTGAGCCGCCTGTCGGAGTTCTTTCCCAACGAAGCGTCGAGCGAAACACAGGACGACGTGCGCAGACAGAGTCTTGTCAGCTGAAATGAGGACAATCGGATGAGCTTGAACATCTTGATGATCACCGATAACGACCCCGCGGGCATGGCGATCGCCTTCACCCATGCGGTGAATCGTTACACCCCGCATCGTTGCCGGCTGATCACGACGCAGGTCAAGTACGTGATGGACTACGACACCGACATCCATCTCTCGAGCATCCCGGACGAGGATTTCTCCGAGGTCGAGGCGCTGCTGATCAATGCCGACGTGATCCACTTTCACGTGCTGTTCGATGAGCACCGGATGCTCGGGCCATTTGCCGTGCGGGATTACCTCGAGGGCAAGACGGTGATCTACCATCACCACGGCCATCCGGAGTTCTTGCTCAACGCGGAACGCTATCGCGAGCGCTACCTGGCCCAGAACAGCACGGTGCTCGTCAGCACCCCGGACCTGCGCCGGCAGATCCCGGAAGCGACCTGGATGCCCAATCTGGTTCCGCTGACCGACCCGCGTTTCCAGCCGCGTCCGGACGACTTCCTGGCCAGCGGTCCGGTGCGGATCTGCCAGGCTCCCACGCGCAAGTACGACAAGCACACCGACGAGTTCCTCGAAGTCAGCCGCGCCTTGAAGGCGCGCTTTCAGGATCAGGTCCAGTTTCAACTGCTCGAGGGGATGTCCTGGGCCGAGTGCCTGCGGGCCAAGCGTCGCTGTCACATCGTCTTCGACCACATGCGCGGTCACTTCGGCATCAGCTCGCTCGAATCGCTGGCGCAGGGCGTTCCGGTCATCGCGGGCCTGGACCCGTTCAACATCGAGCAGATGTGCGCTTTCAGCGGCACCGATCAACTGCCGTGGGTCGTGGCCCGGGACCGGCAAACGCTCGAGGCGCGGCTGGTCGAGCTGATCGAGTCTCCGGAACGCCGTGTCGAAGTCGGCCGGCAGTCGCGGCAATTCATGGAGTCTCACTGGAGCGAGCAGGACGTGATGCGTGTTCTGCTGCCATTCTACGAAGGAACCCAGGCCCCCGTGAGCAGCCCGACCGACTTCGCGCAAGTCGCGCCTGGCTGAAAAGAGCTGCCGTGAGCGGGAAGAAAATCTGTGTGCTGGGTGGGCTGGGCTTCATCGGCAGCCACATCTGCCGGGCGCTGGTGGCAGCGGGAGCCGACGTGCGCACCTTTGGCAAGTTCCACTCCTCGCGCGCACTGGTGGCTGATATCGAGCATCGGTTGACCGTCCACCAGGGCGACGTGACCCGCGCCGGTGACGTGCTCGCCGCCATCGCCGGCAGCGAGCTGGTGATCGACCTGATCCATACCACCGTGCCGGGTTCTTCGATGCAGGATCCTGGCCAGGATGTGGTGAGCAACGTCGCGGCGGCCGCCCGCTGGTTGGTCCGACTGCCCGAGACGGACATCCAGAGCCTGCTCTACGTCTCGTCCGGCGGCACCGTCTACGGCGTTCCGCAAGAGACCCCGATCAGCGAGGATCATCCGACCAATCCGGTCAGCTCCTACGGCATCACCAAGCTGGCCAGCGAGAAATACGTGGCGATGTACGCGGGCATCGCAGGGGTGCGGCACTGCGTTGTGCGGCCATCGAACGTCTATGGCCCAGGGCAGCGCACCACGATCGGCCAGGGCGTGATCGGCGTGATGGCCCGTCGCGCGCTGGCGGGACAGACCCTCGAGATCTGGGGCAGCGGCGAGAGCATCCGGGACTACCTCTACATCGACGACATGGTCAGCGCCACGCTGGCGTTGCTCGAATACGACGGCGACTGTCAGACATTCAACATCTCCAGCGGAGCCGGCGTCTCCGTCCTGGAGATCGTCAGCGCCTTGCGCGACGCGCTAGGCGGCCAGCTTCAGCTGCAGCACACGCCCGACCGCGGCTTCGACGTGCCGAATAACGTGCTCGATTCCAGCCGCCTTCAGCAAGAAACCGGCTGGCGCGCAGCGGTCGATCTGGCAGTCGGAATCCAGCGCACGATCGACCACCTGCGCAAGTAGCGCTGATCTCGTCAGGCCGAGGTCAGCAGGCGGGCCATCTCTCGCTCGATCGGGCCATCCAGCCGAATCGACTCAGCGCTTGCGAGTCGCAATCCGCGGAAATCGCCGGCACTGAACAACGCGCGGTGGTCAGCGAGTTGCTCGCCGTGGATCACGATCACCGCGCTGACTGCTTCGAACGCGGGGGGTAGGTCCTGACGGTGGCCGCGCGCCAGTGCCCCGGGCAGCAGGTGCACCGGCGACTGGGGGTCGCGCAGATCGAAGGCGCGCCAGGGATGCCCCGCGACGCGGCGCAGGCTGATCACCGGCTGTCCCTGGGCCAGTTCGTGCAGTTGCTCCGCGGCGGCGATGCTCTCCCGCCGCAGTCGGGGGAAGCGCTGGTCGATCAGCAGCAGCGTGCCCTGCGCATCCGGCAGCGCGGCCGCGGCGGCATCGAGTACTAGCTGAAAGTCAGTCGACGCGATCTCCTGCGATCGGACCTCGATGCCGGCCAGTCGCAGGCTGATCATCCGACGGGCTGCTCTCTGGGCAGCGGCGCCGGCTGGGGATTGCGGCCGACGGCGACGATCGCGCGGGCTCTCAGCAGGTCTTGTGGCTCGTCGATGTCGGTGCCCTCGATCTCGTCGA
>CAZMLI010000252.1:0-7258 GCA_964566865.1 uncultured Planctomycetota bacterium | reverse complement strand
AGCCAGGCCGGCGAAAAATCACTCCCGCAAATCGTCGACTCACCCCAAGCAGCTAGCGCTGCTTGCGATGCGACGACTTGAGGCGATATCATGAATATTCCGGGCTATTTGCGACGGACCTGGGCTGCCAGTAGAATCCTCGACATGGGATTACTCAGGCGGATCATCGCCGGCCGCCGTTTGTCGGCCGGACAGAAGCTGCTGGACGGCGGGATGCAGGCCGAGTCGCGTGAACTGTTCGAACGGGCGCTGGCGGCTGCGCCGAACGATCACGGCCTGCGCATCCATCTGGCGCTGGCCTGCGCGGCAGCCGGGGAGCCGCAGGCTGGCCTGGCCGTGCTCGAAGAGGGTGCGGACTGCTTCAAGGAACCGGCGATCCTGGGGCTCTACAAGGGCATCTTGCTGCTCGAGGCCGGGCAGCCCGAGGCGGCGGAGACCGCGCTGGCGACCGCGGCGGAGGCGGCACCCGACAACGCGCTGATCCGTGCCTACCGGCATCTTGGAAAAATCCAGGCGGGCCAGGTCGACGAGGGTGTGAAGGCGTTGACCGAGGCGGGCATTCCGGAGAACTTCGACTTCCAGAAACGGCTGGCGCTGCACCTGGAGAAGCAGCTGTTCTTGAAGGATTATGCGCCGGTGGCGTCCGAGCCGGCCGAGCAGCCCGAGAAGGTGGAGCAGCCCGAGAAGGTGGAGCAGCCCGAGCAGGCGGAGTCGCCCAGGGCAGCAGCCACGGGCGGGCTCGTCGGACGGTTCAAGGTCTGGTGGTACCGGAGGGCCTACGAGAACAACATCGACTCGGAGGCACACGCCGCGGGGCTCGAGGCGATCCAGCGGGCGGCCCGCATTTCACCGGACGATCAGGAGATCGTCGCCTTCCACGCCTACGCGCTGTATGTCAATCAGCGGCACGAGGAGGCGAGGCTGCTGCTGCTGGCGCGTCAAGCGCACTTCCAGACCCACGGCGGGCAGGACCGCTGGAAGGCCGAGTCGACCGGGCTGCTGGGGCAGATCCTCTATCACCAGGGCGCGTTCGCCGAGGCGCGCAAGCAGATGGAGCAGGCGATGAAGGAGGCGGTGGATCCCAAGATGCACTGGGCCGGAGACAAGTACTTCCTCGGACTGTTCCTGCGCGCCGAAGGCGACGCGGTCGGCGCGGCGCGCATGTTCCGGATGGTCGAGGAGGACGAGCCGGCTTTCTATCACCAGCGGATCCAGGAGCTGTTCAAGTACGCCGTCAAGGCGACGGCCCGATGAGCCGCGACGCCGACCTGGCTCGCATGGCTCAGTTGATCGAGCAACTCGAGGGCCACAATCGGCGGTACTACGTCGAGAGCAATCCGACGATCAGCGACACCGAGTATGACAAGCTGCACCGGGAGCTGATCGAGCTCGAGACACGCTATCCGGAGGCCGCCTCGCCCGACTCGCCGACGCAGCGCACCGGCGACGAACCGATAGAGGGTTTCAGCACCGTGACGCATCGCGTGCCGATGCTGTCGATCGACAATACCTACTCGATCGAGGAGGTGCGCGAGTTCGAGGAGCGGCTGCGCCGGCAACTGGACGACGAGAGCACGGAGCTGCACTACTACCTGGACGCCAAGGTCGATGGTGTTGCGCTGTCGTTGTGGTACGAGCATGGGCGGCTGGTGCGGGCGGTGACGCGCGGCAACGGCAAGCAGGGTGACGACGTGACACACAATGTGCGCACGATGCGCAATGTCCCGCTGACGCTGGCCGGCAAGCTGGCCCGTCTGCCGTTCGTCGAGGTGCGTGGCGAGGCCTACATCCCGCTGGCCGAGTTCGAGCGCATCAACGCGCAGCGGCTGGCTGACGGACAGGAGCTGTTTGCCAATCCGCGCAATTCGACCTCGGGCAGTCTCAAGCTGCTGGATCCGAAGCAGGCGGCCCGGCGGCGGATGATGTTCGTCGCCCACTCGGCGGGGGACCGGACCGGCCTGCCGGCCGAGACCCATCAGCAGGCGATGGCGCTGTTTCGCGAGGCCGGGCTTTCGACCAGCGAGCTGGCCCGGCAGTGTCCGACGATCGAGCAGGTGGTGGCCGCCTGCGAGCAATACCAGGCCGAGCGCCCGGCGCTCGATTACGCCATCGACGGGCTGGTGATCCGGGTCGACTCGCACGCGTTGCAGACGCATCTGGGCGCGCGCTCGAAGTCGCCGCGCTGGATGATCGCCTACAAGTTTCCGGCCGAGCAAGCGACGACCGTGCTGCGTTCGGTCAGCTTGCAGGTGGGCAAGGGGGGCCGCATCTCGCCGGTGGCGCACTTCGATCCGGTTCATCTGGCCGGCACCACGGTGGTCAAGGCCACGCTGCACAACTTCAAGGAGGTGGCGCGCAAGGAGATCCATCTCGGAGACCGGGTGCTGGTCGAGAAGGCGGGCGAGATCATCCCACAGGTGGTCAAGGTGGTCGGCCCGGGCCCGGGCGAGATGCGCGAGCCGATCCTGCCGCCGGAGCAGTGCCCGGTCTGCGGCGGTCCGGTGCTGCAGGAGGAGATCTACGTTCGCTGCGACTCGAACGACTGCGTCGGCAAGCTGCGTTCGCGCATCGAGAGCTTCGCCAGCCGCGGCTGCATGGACATCGAGGGGCTCGGCGACAAGACCATCTCGCAGCTGGTGGAGGCCAACCTGGTGCGGGATGTCGCCGATCTGTATGCGCTGACGCACGAGCAGTTGATCGGACTCGAGCGCATGGGCAGCAAGAGCGCGCTCAATATGCTGGCCGGGCTGGAGGCATCCAAGGCGCGCGGAATGGCCCGTGTGCTCTCGGGACTCAGCATCGGTAATGTCGGCGGTATCGTCGCGGGGCTGCTCGCGGAGGAATTCGCCGATGTCTGGGCGCTGGCGGAGGCCACGCCCGAACAGCTCGAAGCGATCGACGGGGTGGGGCCGATCATGGCGCAGACGATTGGCGAGGCGTTCGCGCAGGATGACTTCCGCCAGCTAGTCCAGCGTCTGGAGCAGGCCGGCGTCAAGCTCGCCTCCACCCGGCAGGCCAGAGCGCCGGTGCCGACGGAGGGACCGTTTGTCGGCAAGAAGGTGGTCATCACCGGCACGCTGAGTTCGATGTCGCGCGATGCGGCGAAGCAGGCGGTCGTGGCAGCGGGCGGCAAGGTCAGCGGGTCGGTGTCGAAGAAGACGGACCTGTTGATTGCGGGAGAGAAGGCCGGTTCCAAGCTGGCCAAGGCCGAGAAGTTGGGCGTCGCGATCCTGGATGAAGCCGCGTTTCTGGCGCAACTGGGTCGTGACTGAACCGATCCGTCTGTATCGGGTCGAGCCGGGCGGCGGAACGACCGAGATCTCCCATCAGCTCGCAGCGGGCGCCACGCTGGGTATCCAGGTGGCTCGGGTCGCCCGTCGTGGCACGCGGGTCCGACTGATCGATCCGCTGTTCCGTCTGTGTCACGAGGAGGGCATTCCAGGCGCCGGCCCGGGCGGATTCGTCTTCGCCTTCAGCGAGGATGCGATCCCGGGGCGCTACCGGATCTTGCTCGAGCATGGCGGGATCCAGGCCGTGCGTGAGTTCGCGCTGCTTCCCGGAGACCGGCGGGCCGATCGGGTCCACTTGCACCAGTCGGTGCGCATCGCGCCCGGTCCCGCCGCGGTGCGAGAACTGGAACTGTACCTCTCGCTGCCTCCCACAGTGGCGCTGCATCAGCGCCTGCGGGAGCTGGAATCCAGCCAGCCCGCACCCCGGATCAGCGATCTGGTCGGCAACGAGTGGCTGCGGCTGGGGCCGCTCGATCTGGCCGCCCCGTTGACCTTCGGCTACGAGGCCCAGCTCGAGGTACGCGGGTTTTCGGTCGATGCTCAGGCGCTACGCGATCCGGCACTCGCCGAACCTGCGGTCGACCCACGCTACTTGCAGCCCGAGACCGCGATCGAGTCGGACCATCCAGAGATCCGCCAGCTGGCCGATCGGCTGCGGGGCGAGACCGTGGCGCAGACTTCCGCGGCGATCTACGGCGAGGTCAAGCAGCGCATTCGCTACGAGTTGCAGCGGGCCGAGTATGGCGCGCTGGCCGGGCTTCAGCGGGGCGAAGGGGATTGCACCGAGATCGCCGCGCTATACGTGGCCTTGATGCGGGCCTGCGGGATTCCGGCGCGGGTGACCCTCGGCTGTGCGGTCGGCAGCCAGGAGCTGCACGCGGTGGCCGAGTTGCACCATCGTGGGCTCTGGATTCCGGTCGATATCACCAACCACCCGACGCCGTTTTATGGCGTGCCGGCCAACTTCGTGGTGCTGCTGCGGGCCAACTGGATGTCGTCCAGCGCGATCGAGAAGCAGCTCTCTTATCATTATCGGGCCCAAGGCGCCGACGCGCTGCAGGTCCGGGATCGCCTGGCGCTGACCGCCCCGCCGCGAGAAAAAGTGCGGCTGGCGTCCCGCGTGAGTCCGCCGAGTCGGGTGGTCCAGTTTCGCCACGAGGCGGGAGAAGTGCGGGTGAGCCACAGCAGAAAGCATCCGTTGCGCGGTGCGGTATACTTGTTTCACGATGCCGACGCGCCGCATATCAACTGGATCCAACCGGTCGTCCTGGCGGCGGGCGAGTCGACGCGGGTCGTGTTGCCGCCGGAGCGAGCCAGACCCCTGGGTGGACCGAATGGGCAGATCCGGCTCGGATTTGTCGATTGTCGGGATACCCTTTGTGTGGAGCAGAGCCGGAATTTGTAGTAAATTGCACCCTTCCATAACTTGATCCGTTCAAGGATGTCGAGCAGTGGCCGTACCGTGTCCAAAGTGCAAGGCTGACCTGCCGAAGGGCGTCAAAGAGTGCCCGTCCTGTGGGGCCAAGCTCAAGAAGAAGAAAAAGAAGAAGCCGGCTGCCGGGCCTCCCGATACCGGGACGACCAAGCGAATCGTGCGCAAGAAGAGCGCGATTCCCTCTTTCGACGACAGTCAGGTCATCGAGAACCAGGCCGCGGAGTTCGCCAAGTACAAGGAGCGCGAGGCGAAGCAGGCCGAGGCGCAGGCGACCGGGGCCAAGAAGAAGAAAAAGCAGAGCCCGACCGGCCGGCGCCGAAAAGAGCAGCGGAACAAGCTGGAAGATGAACGGGCGGAGCTCTCCAAGGAGAAGGAGCGGCTGAAGGACGAACGGGCCCGCATGGCGGCCGAGCAAGAGCTCGAGGAGGAACGCGAGGAGCTGGCAGAAGAGAAGAAGCAGCTCGCGGACGAGAAACAATCTCGCAAATCGGCGCTCGAGAAGAAGAAGCAGGCCGCCAAGAGCCGCCGCCAGTCGAAGGGCAAGGCGCAGAAGAAGACCAAGTCGAAGTCGCAGTCGCAGAGCAAGCCCAACGTCGAGCAGGACGAGGATCTGCCCGGATGGGACGACGGAGGGATATCCAAGCCCAAGTCACCGACCCGGGTGCCGGCCAAGAAGTCCCTGGTGGGCAAGAAGGAGCCGGCCGGAGGGAGCGCGGCCACGGCCGTAGCCGACGGGGAAGTGCCCGAGGCGGTCACCGTGCTCAAGGCCGAGAGCGTCGGCGAATGGGTCGGTGAGATCAAGGACGTCGACTGGAAGAAGATCGGGATTCGCTTCGGCATCCCAGCCGGCCTGTTGCTGATGATGATGCTCTTCTGGGGCCGCTCGATTGCCTATGGCGTGATCGATCTGCCGAAGATCAAGGCGCGGCAGGAGGCCTCGCTGAAGCCAGAGCGGGGCGGCTTCCCCTACGCCGAGCCGCCAATGCCCAAGACGCACGCCTGGCTTCCGCTCGGGCCGATCCGGATCAGGGTCCCGCTGGAGGGACCGATCTATGTCAACTGGGAGCGCCGGGGCAGTGGGATCAAGGCCGAGGAGCGGGTGATCCTGGTCTTCAAGGGCTGGATGGTCATCTGTGAGCTCTACAAGCATGATGCGCTGTTCCAGTACCTGAACGGGCAGGTCCCGGATTCGATGCTGGAGCCGTTCGTCGGTCTTGGCGCCGACAAGAAGCTGATCGCGCATATCCTCAATCTGACACCCGCCGACTACTCCTATTTTCAGGGGCCGGGCGGGATGCGGAACTTCATGAACGCGATCAATCTGAAGCTGGACCTGTTTCCCGAGATCAAGCGCGGCATGGTGTCCTGCGATTTCGGCAGTACCAGCGGCTACTTTTTCGGCGAGGTCGCCGGACAGGGCCCGCAGCGCTTCGAGCTGTTCGATGCGCAGGGAACACGGTTCAGTTATCTGCTGATCGGCGGTGGGCCGAACCAGAGCAAGCGCATCTTCAAGCTCGCGCAGCCCTCCCAGGGTGCCCACTGGAGAACCCTTTCCGACCAGTTTCAACAAGCGCATGCCGGGATCGGGAAGAAGCCCTTCGCGCTGCTCCAGGCCGCGATGTGGGCGGCCGGCGGGTCGATGGGGAGCAGCACCTCTGTCAACAGCGCCAAGGTCAACGAGATTCGCTCCTACCTCGCGGCCAACGAGCTCAACCCGCTCGGTGGCGGTGTGCCCAAGCCGCGAACCTCGGATGGGCCCAAGAAGGCCTACGATGAGGGTGAAGCGGCGGCGCGCAAGGCGTTCGAGATGGGACACGCGAAGAAGAACCTCGCGGTCTATCGGCTGATGCTGCGCCTGATGAGCGACCCGCGCAAGTTCGTGCGCCTGCGGATGCGCAAGTACTTCAAGGAGGTGATCGGCTACGCACCTCCCAAGGGTATGAGCGGTATCGGCACGGTTCGCAGCTGGGTCGAACTGCAGGAAAAGAAGGCCAGAGAGGCCAAGAACAACTAGTTCGGGTCGGCCGGCTTCAGGCTCGGACGACGACTACTTCTTCTTCTCGGTCTTCTTCTTTTTCTTCTTCTTGTACTTGGGCCAGCCCGCGTCGCCCTGGGCCTTGATTTTCAGCCAGGTCCCGTTGGTCAGCCTGTAACGACCGACCATCATCGCGTAATACTCCCGCAGGAACTTGCGCTTGAAGAACTCCGAGCTGCCCTCCGCCATGCCCGAGGCGCGCTTCTTGGCCGCTGCCTCCGCCCGCCGGTCCAGCTCGGCCATCTTCTTGTAGATCTCGCGCTGGGTCTTGTAACTCGGCAGCTTGACCACCATCAGCTTGAGCGCGGTGTGCGCGCCCTTGATGTAGAGCGTCTCACCGTTGAGAAAGCGGACCTTGTAGTAGACCTTCTTGGTGCGCTCGACCTTGCCCAGGTATTCGAACGGCATGCCGCGGAACAGGCGCAGCGTGACCGGCGGCGTGACGTCGAAGATCGCCGCCTTGGTATTGGTCAGGATGTAGGCGATCTTCTGCTTGAC
>CAZMLI010000251.1:0-7318 GCA_964566865.1 uncultured Planctomycetota bacterium | reverse complement strand
GACGAGCAGTTCAGCTTCGGCCAGATGCTCGGCAAGTTCCCCGAGCTGCGCCACGACCTGACCGATTGCCTGATCGGCAATCTGTTTCGTGACTTCAGCAAGCTCTGGGCCGGCTGCGAGGCCTTCGCCAGCCTGCCGCAGCCACTGGCCTACGGCGGCCCCCTGGCGCGTTGACGCGCTGATTGCCGATGCCCTACGAATTCACCGTTCGCCGCCGCGTCGCCTTCGCCGACACCGATCTCGCCGGGCTGGTCCACTTCAGTCGCTTCTTCGTCTACATGGAAACGACCGAGCACGACTTCTACCGCACGCTGGGCTTCAACGTGCTCTCGGGCGGCCCCGAAACCGGCTGGCCCCGCGCCCAGGCCAGCTGCGAGTACAAGGCGCCGCTGTGGTTCGACCAGGAGTTCGATGTCCAGCTTCTGGTGGCCGAGAAGCGCAGCAAGGGCCTGCGCTATCAGTTCGTCTTCCGCACCATCGACGAGACCCCGGTCGAGCTGGCGCGTGGTTCACTCAGTGCCGTCTACGTCACCTTCGTCGAGGGCAAGATCGCAGCCACCGAGATCCCGCCGGAAATCTGGCAGCAGATCGAAGTCGCGCCCGCCGACATGCTCGCCTGAAATCCACTCGCTGCAGTTCCGGCAAGAATTTCTGATTGGCATGTCTCAAACCGTTCTCATACATTGGGTGCGGGAGAGCTGGCTAGTTCACATTCAACCACGAGAGATCTTAGGGAGACTCACATGGCAGAATGTATCAATCACCCCGATGCTATGGCACTGGGAAGCTGCGAGGGTTGCGCAGAGTCCTTCTGTTCGAGCTGCGTTGTCGAGATCCGCGGCAAGTACTATTGCGCCGGCTGCAAGTCGATGGCAGCCTCCGACAGCGGCCGATCCCCGAGGCAAAGGCAGCGGCCTTGTGCCGAAGCGAACGAAGCGCTGAAATACGCCATCCTCGGGTTGTTCTGTTTCGGGATCATCCTGGGCCCGATGGCGATTGCCAAGGCGTCCAAAGCGAAGAAGATGATCGCCGCAAATCCGAACCTGACCGGCGACGGCAAGGCCACGGCCGCGATGGTCATCGGTGTGGTCGACCTGCTCTTCTGGGTGATCGGCCTGATCGCTCGCGTCGGCAGCCGCTGAGCGGATGGAAATCCGCTTCGCCTGCCCCGAGACCGGGACGGAGCTGGTACTGACGCCCGACTGGGCCGGCAAGAGCTTCGTCTGTCCGCACTGCGGCGATCAGCACCCGGTTCCGGCTCCGGCGCCGGTGCTCGCGCCTGAGGTGCCCCGTCGACTCCTCTGCCCGACCTGTCTCGCGGAGGCGGTGGTGCAACCCGGCAAGCAGCGGGCTCACTGCGCGACCTGTGACACTGAGTTCACCTGCCTCTACGTCCGTCCGGTCAAACGGGAGATCGTCTCGGCCTCCAAGGTCAAGTGCGTCAACCACTCGGACAACTGGGCGGTCAATACTTGCCGCGACTGCCGCAAGCGGATCTGCGACCTCTGCACCTTCACGGATGGAGGGCGCGAGTATTGCCCGACCTGCATCAACGGCCCGCTCTCATCGCCCGAGGCCCAGGGCGACCTGACCAAGTCGGTCGGTTCGGTGCTGCTGTCCGTGCTGGCGCTGGTACTGATGATCGTACTGATGGCCGCAGCATCCACGGCCACGCCAAAGGAAGCCGAGGCAATCGGTTCGGTTCTCGGCATCGGCGTTCTCGCCTGCAGCGCGGGCGGCCTGTTTCTGGGCTTCGGCGGTCGGGAGTCCGGCGGGGCGACCAACACCTGGATCGGAACGCTGGGCATCATCCTCAACGCGCTGGTATTTGGGATCCTGCTGCTGCTTTCGCTGGTCGGCACGATGATGGGGTGACGGATGAGATCCAGGACCAAGATCAAGCTCAAGCAGTCCGGCTTTCTGAAGAGCTACGTGCTGACGCTCACCGACAGCGCGCTGATTTACAATCGCGCCGAGGGGCTGAGCCACAAACGCACGGTTCGATATGTCGAGATACTGGCCGTCCTGCGCGATCAGGAACAGACCTACCTCGTATTGCACGACGTCGTACTGGAGTTCAAGAACCAGCAGGGTCAGACCAAGTACGAGGTCTTCATTCGCGAATTGCTGCGGCGTCTCGAGCAGCCGGCATGATGACGGGAGGTCGCCGATGGGCATGATCAGCGTCGAGGTCTGGGACGCCACGGGCAGCAACAAACGCCAGGTGGAATTGCCGGACGACGCACCGGTCAACCGGATACTGGTGGTGCTGGTGGAGAAGATGAGCCTGCCGACCCACAGCCCTGACGGACAGGTGATGAGCTACAAGTTCCATCACAAGCAGACCGGCCGTCAACTGCTCGATACGCAGAGCCTCGGCCAGGCCGAGGTCCGCGAAGGAGACATCCTGCGTTTGCAACCCGAGATCACCGCCGGCAACTGGCAGGCAGTGTGAAGCAACCGACCGCCGATGATGCCGAGCGGTCGCAGGATGGGCGGTTCTCCCGCTTCGAGCTGATCAGCTGGTGGAGCCAGGAACGGCTGGAGCGCGCGCGCGTCCTGGTGGTCGGTGCCGGTGCGCTCGGCAACGAGATCCTCAAGAACCTCGCGCTGCTGGGTTTCCAGCAGGTCGTCTTGATCGACTTCGACCTGGTCGAGCGCTCGAACCTCTCCCGTTCGGTGCTTTTTCGCGAGTCGGACGAGGGACAGCCCAAGGTGGAAGCGGCTGCCCGTGGCGCCAGAGAAATCTACCCGCTGCTGCGGGTCCGTCCGCTGTCGGCCAACGTCGTGCACGACATCGGCCTGGGGCTGTTCCGCTGGGCCGACGTGGTGCTCGGCGCACTGGACAATCGCGAGGCCCGGCTGGCGATCAACCGCGCCTGCTACCGCACCGGCACCCCCTGGATCGACGGCGCGATCGAGGTGCTCAGCGGGGTGGCGCGCTTGTTTGCTCCCGATGGACCCTGCTACGAGTGCACGATGAATGAAAACGACTGGGAGCAGCTCGCCACCAGACGCTCCTGCAGCCTGCTCAACCGGGAACTGGTGGCGCACGGACGCACGCCGACCAGCCCCACGACCGCCGCGGTGATCGCCGCCATTCAGTGCCAGGAGACCCTCAAGCTGCTGCACGGCCTGGAGACGCTGGAGGGGGCGGGCTACGTCTTCGACGGGCTCGGCCACAGCTCCTACGTGGTGCGCTACCAGCGCAATCCGGACTGCCTGAGCCATGACCCGCTGCCCGAGCTGCTGGCGGTCGGCAGCGCTGCCACGACCAGCGCGGCCGACCTGCTCGAGTTGGCGGCCGATCGACTGGGCGGGAGCGCAACGCTGCAGTTCTCGCGTGAGCTGGCGGCCTCGCTGGACTGCCCCGACTGCGGCGATCAGGAGTCTGTCCTGTGCAGCCTGTCCGAACTGACGGAGCAACGGGGGGCCTGCCCCCACTGCGGCGCCCGCAGAGCGCCACGGCTTTTTCACAGCCTCTCGGCCGACGAACCAGAGCTGGCGGCGCGTCCGCTGGTGGAGATCGGCATTCCGCCGTGGGACATCATCGAGGCGCGCACCACGGGCGACCGACGGTTGGCGTTCGAACTGGCGGGTGACCGGGACGCGGTGCTCGGACCGATGGCTCAAGAGCCCGAGGAGGTGCACAATGCAGGATGAGGCCCTGGCTCAGCTGGCGCGCGAATTGCCCCACCGAGCGTTCCCGGGCGGAGACGTCCGGCCGCTCGAGGGCGAACTGCGCCTGGCAATCGACAAGAAACCATACGCCGCGGTCATCGGCCACGCGATACAGGACCCGGAAGTGGAGCTCTGCGGCGTGCTGGTCGGCGATCTGTTGCGCGACGACCACGGGCCCTATCTGCACGTGACGCACAGCATCCGCGGCGAGGGCGCCCGAGAGCAAGGCGCCTCGGTCACATTCACCCACGAGACCTGGAGCCACATCCACCAGGTGATGGACCGCGAACACTCGGACCGGCGCATGCTCGGTTGGTATCACACCCACGGCGGGTTCGGCATCTTCCTCTCCGAGATGGACACCTTCGTCCACGGGAACTTCTTTCCCGAGCCCTTTCACATGGCCTATGTCTACGATCCCCTGGCCGGAACCGAGGGTTTCTTCAGGAAGGAAGGCGACCAGTTTCAACGGTCGACGCGCTACTGGCTGGCCGGCAAGCAACGCGACGTGCTGCACGAGCGACCCGAGCCGTCGGATGAATCCACCGATGCGAGCGTGGGGGCCGCCGTGCGGGCGCTGCAACGCGCCGTGGAGGCGCTCCAGCAATCCACCACTGTCCGCGCGGAGCAGGACCGGCCTTCGATGATGTTCTGGTTGGTCCTGGCGGCGATGCTGATGCTCGGCCTGGCCTACCTGCTTCCGCCCTCGTCCTCGAGCGGCACGGCCGCGGCGATCATGCCGATCTACGAGGACCCGGCCGACGGGCGGATCTATGGTGTGCGCGTGGTGCCGGTGCAGCGGGACAGCGGCGGCTGGATGGTCGCCTACAAGGACGCCAAGGGCAATCAGTACTATGGCCTGCGTCTCGAACCGGTACAGGGTTCCGGGTTGCCGGTGCTGCAACTGCCCGGGAAAACGTCAGACAAGCCATCGGGCAAGTCCCCGACCGACGACGGCAAGCCGGATGCGAAGCCGAAACAGGCGAAACGACCGGTTGAGACGAAGCGCCGGCCGGCCGGATCCAAGGCCGCCGTCGAAGCGGATGGGCTGCCGCCCAAGACCCGGTCAGCCAGATCCTCGGGAGCCCCCAATCTCTGGATCATCCTGCTGGCGATCGTGGGCGTGGTCGGCAGCGCCGCCGGCCTGCTGATCTTCGTCGTCCTCAGAATGCGACGCGGAAATATCCGATGACTGACAAGATCCAGATTCGCCTCGAAGACCTCAACAACTCGCGAGTCGACGAGATACTGGAACAGCAGCAGAGCTTCGGCATGGCGACCGAACAGCTGGCCGACCGCAAGGTCCCTTTTTATTACCGAGCCTGGTTCGTCTTGATGGTGGCCGGCGGGTTGGGCGCGCTGCTCTGCTGGGCCGTCATCGAACCTTACTTCGACGACTTCACCCGGATCTCCGGCACGGTGGAGTTCATCCGGGACGAGGCGCGAATCGGCAACCCCGAGGTCCTGGCACTGCTGCGCGTCAACGGCAATGAGGTCTGGCTGATCAAGGGCTTCAGCACCGTGCTGCGAGAGGCTGAGCCGGTCCCGCCGCTGCAGCTCAGGGTCGGTCAGGCCGTCGAGATACGCGGAGAGGTGTTTCAACGAGGCAAGATGACGAGCCTGATCGCGCACGACGTCCGGATCTTGCCCGAAGGCAGCGAGGCGAGCACCGAACAGGTGGATCTGTCGGCCGTCGCACTGCAGCAGCTGTTCATCGGCCTGGCCATCTTCCCCTTGCTGGCCGGCATGGTCGGCCTCTTCATCGGCGGCGCGGACGGGTTGCTCTGCCGCACCTACAACCGGGCGATCGTCTGCGGCCTGGTCGGACTGGGGGCCGGGCTACTGCTCGGGATGCTGGCCAGCGTGCTGGCCAACCTACTCTACGGCCTGGGCACGATGGCGGTGCAGAAGATCGACAGCACCAGCGGGCCGAGCTACTCGACCGCCGGTTTCATGGTGCAGATGATGAGCCGCGGCATGGCCTGGGCCATTGCAGGCGCGGCGATGGGACTCGGCCAGGGCATCGCCCTGCGCTCCAAACGGCTGATCATCAATGGGCTGCTCGGAGGGATGGTCGGCGCACTGATCGGCGGCCTGTTATTCGACCCGATCGACTACCTGATCAAGGGCGGACAGATGGCCTCGGGCGAGGCTCACATCAGCCGGATGGCCGGGTTCATGGTGATCGGCCTCGCAACCGGCCTGATGATCGGGCTCGTCGAAATGCTGGCGCGCGATGCCTGGATCAAGATGCTCGCCGGTCCGCTGGCCGGCAAGGAATTCGTCATCTTTCGCAACCCGACGCGCATCGGCAGCTCTCCCAAGTCTGATATCTACCTGTTCAAGGACCCGGAAGTGGAACCGACGCACGCGGTGATCCACGTCCGCGGCGAGGGGTACGAACTGGAGAACCTGAGCAAGGGCACGCCGACCCTGATCGACGGGCGCCCCATCCGCCGACACGCGCTGCGCAACGGCGACCAGATCCGCATCGGCTCCACGGTGCTGGTCTTTCAGACGAGGGAGCAATAGCCGGTGTCCCTCGCGCCTCAGCAGCTCGTCGCGGGCGCCTCGCAGGTGGGAAAACTGTGCTCGATCTGCCAGTGCTCGATCGTCGCGGACGAGCCGCTCGTGCTCTGCGCCGGCTGCCAATCGCCGTTTCACGACCCTTGCTGGGCCGAAAACGGCGGCTGTGCCACGTATGGCTGCGAGTGCATGCCGGAGACCGTATCGAACAGCGACCCCGACGCCCCGGCGAGCTTCTGGGGGCAGGAGCACAAGCAGTGCCCGCGCTGCAACCGGCAAATCCGCGTTGCCGCGCGTCGCTGCCGGCACTGCGGCGAACAGTTCGATTCTCAGACGCCACAGAGTCGCAAGGAGTATCGGGCGAGCAAGCGCCTGGCGCTGGAGGTCGGGACGGCCAGCACCGCCGCGTGGGCCATCTTCGTCGCCGGCATGATCCCCTTCCTTGCGCCGCCGACCCTGCTCATCGGCGGAGCCTGGGTTCTGACCAACCGCCGGCTGATCCAACGCCTGCCGCCCACCCAGCGCGTGCTGTGCTTCGTCGGCCTGCTCGCTGCGGGGCTGACGACGGCCGGCCTGCTGATCGTTTTCGCGACCTACCCATGAGCGACGAGAACGAGCAAGCGGCGATCCGCATCACCCCGGAGGAGATCCAGCAGGCGAGACCACGCGCAGGACTGCAGAACCCGCTGACGGCAGCACCGGAGCCACGAACCAGCCAGCTCGCGATCGTCTCGCTGATCCTGGGCGGGATCGGCTTGCCCCTTGGCGGGTGCATGCTCGGCCCGCCGGCGATCCTCTGCGGAGCGCTGGCCCTCGGTCGGATTCAGAGCGAGCCGCGTCTGGGAGGTTTTCGGCTGGCCGTGGCCGGGATCCTGCTGGGCCTGATCGGCACGGTCGGCTGGCTGGTCGCGTTCTACTGGTTCCTCGGCCGTGGAACCCCGCTCAGCGGAGGGACGACCGCCGCCCCCGAGCAGCGCATCTCGCAGTCCAGTGTCGAGCTGGATCGGGCGCCGGCTCACATTCGCCAGGCGCTGCTGGCCAACGTGCGAATCGGCAGCGCTGATCGCGACGGCACGCGCTGGGTCGGCAGCGGGGTCGTGATCGGCCGGCA
>CAZMLI010000250.1:0-7321 GCA_964566865.1 uncultured Planctomycetota bacterium | reverse complement strand
GATGCGTGCTTGGCCGACAATCTTTGGACGCCAGGCGTGACCGTGCTGGTTGAGATCGACACGTACGATTGATTTCGACCCAAGCGGACCACCGCTATTGGTCGCCGCGAATTCTCAATGTGATGCGGTCGATTCCCTGGAGGGATGGAACGTACGCGCGTTGTCAGAATGACGTGGCGATCATGACCGCCATCATCACCGCGGCGTCCTGTGACAGAAGCGCGGCCACGGTCTGATTGACCTGGTTTTCGCTGGTCAGCTCGTCCAGACGTGCGGCGCATTTTCGCTGCCCATCGGGTCCCAGGATCACGCGGTCCAGCCCGCAGGCCTTGATGATGCCCAGCAGCAACGTCTCGCGTTCGTTCGGCGGCTGGCTGTCCATCAGAATGGCCTGGATCCGGTTGCGGATGTTCGCCTCCGCCTGGCCGTCGATCATCGGGAAGCGATTGGTCTTGATGATCCAGAGGAACTTCTTCTCGACCTTCTCGAGGATCCCGCTGGCAATCAGTCTGTTGCGCAGGGCTTCGACGATCTCGCCGCGCCCAGTGATCGTTCGGACCCAGTGTGCCAGCGGCTGCACATCACTCGCACAGAGCAGCCGGAGCACGTCGTCGAGCACCTCCTCACCCACGGGGCGCTGATCGCGAACCACGACGTTTTCCCCTTCGGTCGCAATCCTGCCAGCCAGCACCAGGTCCATCAGCACCGCCGACGCCAGCCCGTAATGCTGAGCGACCACACCCGACTCCACAGCCCCAGTTTCATCATCCAGCGAGAGCAACAGTACCTGTTCGGACATCAATAGCATTATCAGCTCCAGTTTCGAGAATTCAGAGCCTGGTTAACGCCATCCAGGCAGCTTGGAAACACCGCAGCTGATCGGAGCACTTCCTCCTGGTTGCTGGCGCATCGCCAACCATAATCGCCCACAATACCAGAAGGCCCACGCCTCCGGCCAGGGCTCCTGGCCGCTGATGGGCCCTCGGGGCCACTAGACTACCTTGATCAAGCGAGGAACCAGACAATCCCGAGAACGAGGCAACCTGTGACCAGGATGGGGACCGTGAGCCTCAGAAAGCTAACAGCAAGGTCTGTTGCCCCGCAAAAGTACTGAATAACGGCGTCATTCGAGCAACTCGAGATGGAGGCAATCATGATAACAGTAGCTGCGGTCAGATAAGAGATGTGTCCCTGTTGCGCCAGCATGACGGACGAAATAACAATCGGGCCACCAGCCGCGTACACACTAATGAACGCGGTCACATAAAGACCTGTTTCTCCGAAGAACTCGTGGATTGCAAATCCAGCGACGGTTATCAATACGAGCACAAGACAGAAGCGGAGCGCGGTGCCGATGGCAAATGGGTTCTCGATTCGCAGGTCAACCTGTTCTATCCGCTTGTTTATCCTTCTGATCCGAAAGTAGACAGCGATACCCCCGACTATCACCATTGCCAAGAGCGGCGGCAGGACATATTGCGCTGCGGCTGCCCCCAAGACACTGACGATCACGGCATTTCGCACCAGCATTGCCAGGTTCCCACAAACCACTGCGGCAGCTGCATGATCTGCAATGCTTGGGTTTTGCTTTGAGATCGATGCCATCGCCCCATTGAGCACGTTGCTGTTGACGATCCCGATCAGTCCCCCCATCAGAAGCAGACCGTCTTTCTTGTTGGACTCGATCATTCCATAGGAAATGAACTGGATTGCTAGCACCATGAAAACCAACATCAACAAGAATCGCGGTGCGATGATATTCCATGGATCTATGGTGCCGCCGGGCAGGACCAAGATGACGACCAATCCCACGGCGCAAAAGCCTATGAACTTCAGGACATTCGCCCTGAATTCCACCCTCGCAGATTCTTTATCACCCGTCTCTGCTGCACTCCCAAGCGCTTCGGCACCCCCGAGCGCTTCGGCACCCCCGAGCGCTTCGGCACTTCCAAGCGCTCCTACACTACCAAGCGCCCCTCCACCTCCAAGCTCTCCTGCACTGCCAAGCTCTCCGGCACCGCCAAGCTCCCCCTCGCCGGGAAGCGGCCGTCCACTTCCTTGGCTCATCGCTACATCCTCAGCCAGCAATCTTCCGGGCTAGCACTTCATTACAGTGTGAATAGAATATTGTGAGTTTGAAACTGGTCCATTCTAGGCAGATTTTTCTGCAACTGCCACCCGGGCGCGGCGGCACGGCAGGCTGCGCTGCGATTCGCGGCGCACGCGCATCGGGGAACAGGCGGATCAAGCCCTCGAACAGATCGGCTAAACAGGCCGTAGTCGGCTGATCTGATCGGTTTGTCCCAGGTGTGGGGGGCTAGGAGAAAAAGTACGCCCCAACATAAACAACATTATCGGCAAGACAGAATTGATGGACCATTGATTTGAGCTCTTTCTCGTCGCTGGCGAACCCCACCATAATTCCCCACAATACCAGATTGCCCACGCCGCAGGCTGCTAGCGTGCAGCTCACCGCATACCGGGAAAATAGTACGGGAAATCCAGTCCCTCCCGACCGAAGTCCCGCACGATTAGAATTCGAGAATTTCTTTCGCCAGACCCGAAGTATACTCCCTAACGTGAAACAGCTACTGCACCTGAACGTGAATGGCGAACGGCACGAAGTAGCCGCCGAGATCCACAAGACCCTGCTCGAAGTGCTGCGTGAGGACCTGCTGCTGACCGGCACCAAGCACGGCTGCGAGGTTGGCGAGTGCGGGACCTGCTGCGTGCTGATCGACGGCGAGCCGATGCTCTCCTGCCTGGCCCTGCCGGTCGCGCTGCAGGACCGGGAGATTACCACCATCGAGGGCATGGCCGACGACGCGGTGCCGCACCCGCTGCAGCAGGCGTTCTACGAGCTGGGCGCGGCCCAGTGCGGCTACTGCTCTCCGGGCATCCTGCTGACCGCTCGGGCCTTGCTGGAAGAGAACACGGCCCCGTCGCGCGACGAGATCGCCGAGGCGATCTCCGGCAATCTCTGCCGCTGCACGGGCTACATCAAGATCTTCGAGGCGATCGAGCTGGCGGCCGGGCGCATCACCGAAGGTGTGCGATGAGCAAGAAGCCCGCGCAGCTGAACATCGTCGGGCAACCGCTGCCCAAGGTCGACGCGATGGCGATGGTGCTCGGACAGACCATCTTCGCCGACGATCTGATGCTGCCGCGCATGGTGCACGGCAAGATGCTGCGCTCGCGCCACCCGCACGCGCGCATCCGCGGCATCGATACCAGCCGGGCCGAGGCGCACCCCGGCGTGCTGGCCGTGATCACCGGCAAGGACGCCCCGATTCCGTACGGCATCTTGCCCGTCAGCCAGGACGAGGAGATGCTGGCCGTCGAGCGCGCCCGCTTCGTCGGCGACCCGGTGGCCTGCGTCGCCGCACTGACGGCCGAGATCGCCGAGGAGGCCTGCGAGCTGATCGAGGTCGACTACGAGGTGCTCGAGCCGATCATGTCGATCGAAGAAGCGATCAACGAGACCGAGCTGCTGATCCACGACTACGGCGACCGGGGCAACATCCACAAGCTGGTCAACCTCGAGTTCGGCGATGTCGACGAGGGTTTCGCCGAGGCCGACCTGGTGCGCGAGGATGTCTTCTTCTACCAGGGCAATACCCACCTGGCGATGGAGCAGCACGCCTGCGTGGCGGCCTACAACCCGGATGGCAAGCTGACGCTCTGGTCCTCGACGCAGACCCCGCACTACGTGCACCGCGCGCTGTCGAAGGTGCTCGAGCTGCCAGCCAGCCAGATCCGCGTGATCGCCACCCCCAACGGCGGCGGCTTCGGCGGCAAGACCGATCCGTTCAACCACGAGGTCTGCGCCAGCAAGCTGGCGATCATGCTCGGGCGGCCGGTGAAGATCTGCCTGACCCGCGAGGAGGTGTTCTACTGTCATCGCGGCCGGCACCCGGTATTGATGTGGATCAAGACCGGCTACAAGAAGGACGGCGCGATCACCGCGCTGCACTTCCGCTCCTTCCTCGACGGCGGCGGCTACGGCAGCTACGGCGTGGCCAGCACCTACTACACCGGCGCCTTGCAGACGGTGACCTACAACGTGCCGCACTACCGCTTCGAGGGCATGCGGACCTTCACCAACAAGCCGCCCTGCGGACCCAAGCGCGGGCACGGCACGCCGCAGCCGCGTTTTGCGCTGGAGTGTCAGCTGGACAAGGTGGCCGAGCAACTGGGCCTGGATCCGATCGAGATCCGTCGCCGGCATCTGGTGCCCGAGAACTCGCTGACCTGCAACTACCTGCGCGTCACCAGCATGGGACTGCGCGAGTGCATCGACCGCGTGGTCGAGGCGTCCGGCTTCCACGACAAGCACCGCAAGCTGCCCGAAGGCCACGGCATCGGCTTCGCCTGTAGCTCCTATCTCTCGGGCGCCGGGCTACCGATCTACTGGAACAAGATGCCCCACTCAGGGGTCCAGCTGAAGATCGATCGCGGCGGCGCCGTGACCGTCTTCTGCGGCTCGACCGACATCGGCCAGGGCTCGAACTCGGTGCTGGCCTACATCGTCGCCGAGATCCTCGGCGTGCGTGTGCGCGACGTGCAAGTCGTCACCGCAGACACCGACCTGACGCCCGTCGATCTGGGCAGCTACTCCTCGCGCGTGACGGTGATGACCGGCAACGCCGCGATCGAAGCGGCCGAGAAGCTGCGCGAGCAGCTGTTCACGATCGCCGCCGAAGAGCTCGAGGCCCGGCCGGATCAACTGCTGGCCGCCGACAACCTGATCTTCGTCGGTGACGAGCCGGAGCGCTCGATCGGCTTCATCCGGGTGGCCAACCTGACCGAGGCGCGCTTCGGCACGCTGGGCTCGGTCGGCAGCTACTCCCCGCCCAAGTCGGCCGGCCGCCACCGCGGCGCGGGTGTCGGCCCCTCGCCGTCCTACAGTTATTCGGCCTGCGCGATCGAACTGCATGTCGACCTCGAGACCGGCGAATACGTGATCGACGACATCTGGATCGCCCACGACGGCGGCAAGATGATCAACCCGCTGCTGGTCGAAGGACAGGTCGAGGGCAGCGTCTACATGGGACTCGGCGAGGCGATGATGGAGGCGATGGTCTATCGCCGCGGCGTGCACAAGATTCCGTCGATGCTGGACTACAAGAGCCACACCGCCAAGGACATGCCGCCGGTGCACACGATCCTGGTCGAGACAGACGATCCCAACGGCCCCTTCGGCGCCAAGGAGTGCGGCCAGGGGCCGCTGCTGCCGGTGCCGCCGGCGGTGGCCAACGCGCTCTACGACGCCATCGGCGTGCGCTTCGACCAGGTGCCGATCGGACCCGACGACGTGCTGCTGGCGATCACCGAACTGGCGCGAGGCCGCAGCGATCGCGTCGGCCCCAAGGGCGTGCCCGAGATCGACTGGAGCGAGCCGATCAAGGTCGCACTGCCCGCGGTCGAGGAGGTGGTCTGATGCTGCGCCTACCGCCCTTCGATTACCGCGCGCCGACCGAGGTGGCCGAGGCGGCCACGATCCTGGCCGGCGAGGGCCCCGCCGCGATGCTGGTCGCCGGCGGCACCGACCTCTACCCCAAGATGAAGCGGCGACAGTTCACCCCCAAGACCGTCATCGGCCTCTCGGGCATCGCCTCACTGCAGACGATCAGCGGCGATCCGGCCAGCGGCGTGGTGATCGGCGGCGGCGTGACGCTGACCACGCTCACCCGCAACCAGATGCTGCGCGAGGCCTACCCCGCCGTCGTCGAGGCGGCCGAGGTGATCTCCACTCCGCAGCTGCGCAACATGGGCACCATCGGCGGCAACCTCTGCGTCGACACCCGCTGCACCTACTACGACCAGACCCATCACTGGCGCGCGTCGATCGACTTCTGCATGAAGAAGGACGGCGAGATCTGCTGGGTCGCCCCCGGCAGTTCGCGCTGCCTCGCCGTCACCTCCTCCGACCTGGCCCCGGTGATGATCGCCCTCGGGGCCAAGGTGCGTCTGGTCGGCGCCAAGAACGAGCGCTTGATCGACGCGATCCACCTCTGGAACGACGACGGCATCAACTTCCTCACCAAACGAGCCGACGAGCTGCTGACCGAGATCCACCTGCCGCCTGCCGGCAACTGGACCTCGACCTACATCAAGCTGCGTCGGCGCGGCGCGTTCGACTTCCCCGTGCTCGGCACGGCCGTCGCCCTGCAACGCGACAACGGCACGATCACCGCCGCCAGGATCGCCGTCGGCGGCGTCGGCTCCGCTCCGGTCGAACTGCCCCAGGCCGCCACCCTGCTGGCCGGCCAGGCGCCCAGCGACGCGCTCTACCAGCAGGCGGCACAGCTGGCACACAAGAAAGCCAAGGCGCTGGACAATACCGATCTGGTGCCGCTCTACCGCAAACGCATGGTGCCGGTCTTCGTCCGGCGCGCGCTGGAAAAGCTGGCGCCAAGCAGTTAAGGGATCCGGCCGGCGTTTCGGAGAATCTCGTATTCCTCCGCGGTGATACTGCCCCCGAAGCGATGAATCGTATCGATGGCGCGGGTCCTGCTGGAACTTCGGCCACGAACCCAGATGTCCGCCTTTAGCGTGAATTGGGCGCGAAGCGGTTCGCCCAGCGGCCTAAGCCGCAGCCGCCGGATTTTCGAGAGCGCCCAGCCGTACCAGGAAAACGTGCCGCTCATCGATGACTGCCGGAACTCCTGCATCAGCATCTCGTCGCGCTGCGGGCTGGAGAGGATCTCGATCTTCCTCAAGGCCCTCCCGGCCTCGCCCCGCCTCCCGTGGATCCGCCGAATGCGTTTGGCGTCGACACCGATGCCAACATTGCCAAGCGCCTTCAGCAAGACAGTCTGATCGATATCGTCCCTGTCGAACAGCGTCATCAGCGATCGTCCCAGCACGGCGGCGTTGGTCCGGCCCGCGAGGCGGATTGCAACGTGTCGCCACTCCCCACCGGCCTCGGTCTTCGTCTCTGTTTCGATGACTTGCCGCAACAGGCGAATCGCCGGCGGGTCACCGATCCAGGCGGCGATCCCCAGAGCGCGAATGCGTCGCTTACCCCTCGCTTGCCGCGCCAGTTGCAGGATGATCGGCGGCGTCTTGTCGACCATTGGCCAGAGCCGGACGAGCCACTCGAGCACACCCAGCAGCGCTTCACGGTGCCCCCGATCCTGCTCGGTGCGAATCAACCAGGCGATCTGTTTCACTGACTTGGCCGACGAGGGACAAAGCAGCAGGGCCCAATCGGACGTCGAATAGGGGTCACCGTACTTGGCGAGCGTCCGGATCTTCAGCCGGATGGCGCGCTCGACTCGCCGGACTGCGTCGGCCTGCGCCCGCGGCGCGGCGCGTA
>CAZMLI010000249.1:0-7323 GCA_964566865.1 uncultured Planctomycetota bacterium | reverse complement strand
TCTTCGACAAGCCGCGCTGGCGCAAGGTGCTGCTCGACTACACCATCGACGGCAAACGCATCTTCGACCTCAAGAGCGCCCAGCACCGCAAGGTGCTGACGCATCTGATGGACATCGCCGATTCGATGGACCGGACGGAGGCGGAGCGCCGTGCGCTGGCTCGACGCCGTGGCCGCGAGTATCATGGCAGCACGCGCCTGGTCTCGCGCCAGGAGATGACCGCGCGCAGTCGCCACGCGCGCGTGATCACCGACGACAACATGGCGACCGAATGGTATCGCCGGCGATGAACCCGCGCGCGCTGCTGATCACGCAGTGCCTGCAAAATGACTTCGTCCAGCCTGTCGGCCGCTTCGACCCGATTCCGAACAAGCTGCACATCGGCCACGAGGAGGCCCGGCGCCTGATGGGAGACGACCCGGCCCACGGTCCGGTGGCCCACCTGATGTGCTGGGCCAACCGCGAGTCCAGCGAAGAGCTGCAGATCGTGCACATCCGCGACTGGCACGACCCGAGCGACCCGGCGCAGCAGCCCCATCTGACGCGTTTCGGCAAGCATTGCATCCGCGAGACCGCGGGTGCGCGCTTCGTCTTCGAGTCCTGGCCCGGCTGCGCGGGCGAGGGACGAACCAGCGAGGTGGTCGACGCGCTGACGCTCAACGATTTCGAGGGTACCCGCCTGGCCGAGATCCTCGCGCCGATCGCGCAGCGAGAACTCAACGTCGGCCTGATCGGTGTCTGGACCGAGGCCAAGATCAGCTTCCTGGCCTACGAGCTGGCGACCCGCTATCCCGACTTCCGCCTCGGCGTCTGCTCCGCGCTGACCGCGAGCAATACCCGCGCGAACCACTTCTGGGCGCTGGACCAGCTGACCAAGCTGCTCGACGTCTGCATCTATCCCTCGGTCGGATCCTTCATCCGTTTCCTGGGCGGCGAATCGGAGGAGCTCGCCCTGCCGGGGCTGGCCGGCCAGGCGCATCCCAGCCTGTCTTTTGACCAGACGCTGACGCTGGAAGAGACCGATAGACAACTGCTGCAGTATCTATTCCGCGACAGCCGCCAGGCCGCGTTCCATGTGCTCGACGGCGGCTTCTCGGGCAACGTCGTGCTCGGCAGTCAAAGCACCAGCCTGGAGGGGATCAGCCAGGTCCCCCACGTGGTCAAGATCGGCAAGCAGGCGTTGATTGGCCAGGAGCGCGCCAGCTTCGAACGCATCGAATCGGTGCTGGGCAACGCCGCGCCGAGCATCACCGCCTTCGCCGACCTGGGCGACCGCGGCGCGATCAAGTACCGCTACGCCTCGATGAGCGGCGCCTTCTCCAGCACCTTCCAGAAGCTCTACTGCGCCGGCCTTTCGCTGGATCGCGTGCGCCGGCAACTGGACCTGGTCTTCGGCGAACTGCTCGGGCGGTTCTACGCGGCGGCGACGCTGGAGAAGGTCGACCTGCTGGCGGAATACGACTTCGACAGCCGCTTCGCCGCGAGCGTCCGCCAGCGGGTCGAAGCGCTCGAGACCAGCGAGGTCGGCGAGCGGCTCTGTCGCTTCTACGAGACCGAGCTCGACCGGCTGCCGCGGGATCGCTGCGATGCCTGTTACATCTCCTACGTGCATGGTGACCTCAACGGCGCCAACATCATCATCGACGATCAGGACAACGTCTGGATCATCGACTTCTTCCACACCGGCCGCGGCCACGTGCTGAAGGACCTGATCAAGCTCGAGAACGACCTGCTATACATCTTCACCCCGGTCGAGGACGCGGCCGCGCTGGAGCAGGCGTGCCGACTGACCGACCTGCTGCTGGCGGTCGGCGACCTGGCCGCACCGCTGCCCGAAGCGGCGCTGACGGGGCTGACCGACCCCGGCCTGCTGCGCGCCTGGCAGACCGTCACGCATCTGCGTTCGTTCTATCCGGCGTTGATCGACAGCGACCGCAACGCGCTGCAACTGCAGATCGGCCAGCTACGTTACGCCGCCCATACGCTGGCCTTCGAAGAGTCAGGCCCGTGGCAAAAACGCTGGGCGCTCTATACCGCCTCGCGCTGCTGCGAGCTGATCCAGACGGCGATGTGGCACCGCGGGCCACTGCGCATCGACTGGCTCGACCCGGCCCTCACCGGCGCGGGCAAGCTGGGCCTGACGATCTTGCCGGGGCGCAAGGACAAGAACCGCGACCTGGCAGCCGACCTGCGTGCATTGCGAGAGGCGGGCGTGACACAGCTGGTGACCTTGATCCCTCGCGAAGAGCTGGAACAGTATGGCGCGTCCGAGCTGCCCGACGCCTGCGATCAGTTCGGCCTGGGGTTCAAGCACGTGCCGATGCTCGATCAGCGTGTCTGCTCGCCCAGGCAGATGCGCGCGCTGACCGACTGGATCGACAGTCGACTGACCCGCGGCGAACAGCTACTGCTGCACTGCGTCGGTGGCCTGGGGCGCTCGGGCACGGTCGCCGCCTGCTACCTGAAGTCCCGCGGGCTGTCGACGGCCGATGCGATGGCAGCGGTTCGCAGCGCGCGGGATCCGCGGGCGATCGAATCCGCGGAGCAGCTGCGCTTCGTCGAACAGTTCTGATCGCAATCCGCCACGCGCCACGGCACATCAATGGAATATTGCCCTATTTGTTGCGCCGGCCAAGATGTCCTAAGGTACTGTTGTGGCTCTCGCTTTCAAACTGATGTCACCAAGGGAGAAGTGATGGACAGCAGCAACTTCTGGGAACTGCTCGAGCGCAATCGCGGTGAACTGCAGATGGCGGCGGGCAACCTGCTCGGAGCGGCCGCACGACGCTCCATACGCAGCATTCTGGTCACCAGTTGCCGCCCTGGAGAAGGGCGAACCACCGCGGCGGTCAGCCTGGCCTACGCGCTGGCTGTGAATGCCTCGCGCAACGTCCTGCTGGTGGATGCATGCTCCGAGCGCGCTGACTTGCACAGCCTGTTCAACCTGCAGCAGAGTCCCGGACTGACTGAGCTGCTCCAGGGGCAGGCCGACGAGGACAGCGTGGTGCAGAAGAGCCAGTTCTCCAAGCTCTCGGTCATCTGCGGCGGAGCCAAGACGGAGCAGGACGCCCAGGTGCTCGAGCCATCGGCCTTCTGCAAGGCGCTCGGCGCATTCGAGCTGACGTTCGATCACGTCATCGTCGACTGCGACCCGGTGCTCACCTCCTCCCATGCGCTGACGCTGGCCGATGCCTTCGATGGTGTGGTGCTCGCTGTCGAATGTGGTGCGACGAAGTGGCAGGTGCTAGACCTCGCCCGCAGCAAGATCGAGCAGGTCGGCGGTCGCATGCTGGGCGTGATTCTCAACAAGCGGAAATACAATGTACCGAGAGCACTCTATGGGCTGGTCTAACCGGTTGCTGCTGCTGACGATCGCGTTCCTGCTGACAGGCTGCGGCGCACCAATGACGCGGACCGAGGTCTCCCTGAGCGAGACCACCTTCCCTTCGGATCAGAAAACCGATGGGGCCTACCGCATCTTCAAAGACTATTTCATCAGGCCGGGCGACACGCTCGACGTGCTGTATCACATCGACACCGGGAGCCACAACAAGCAGCAGTTCCGGCTGGCGGTGGACTATCAAGTCGCGGTCAAGTTTCCCAACGTCCCGTCGCTCAACGAGGTGCAATTCGTCCGGCCCGATGGCACGATATCGCTGCCATATCTGGGCGTCGTGCTGGCGGCAGGCAAGACGGTCCAGGAGCTGGCGGTGGAGTTGCGCAAGCGCTACGCGACGCTGTCCAAGGGGCCCGGCCCGATCGCGCCCGGTCAATTGCTGACGGTCAAATTCGTCAAGTTGCCCAACCTCAACGAGACCCAGGCGGTGCGGCCCGACGGTACGATCTCGTTGCCCTACCTGGGCGTGGTGCAGGCGGCAGGCAAGACGGTCGCCAAGCTGACCGAGGAGCTGATCGCGGCCTACAAGAAACACCTCTCGTCACCCGAGCTCTACGTCCTGCTCTCGTTTGCTCGCAAGAACGTGCTCAGCGAGCGGATGAAAAAGGAACTGGTGCAAGAACTCTACGTCGTCGTGCACGAGTTCCGCTCCGCGATCAACGAATTCAAGAAGGACCTGCACACCGCGCCTCGTGGACTCAGCCGGCTGGTGCGCGTCCGCCCCGACGGCTTCGTCACCTTCCCGTTGCTCGGCGACATCTTCGTGGCTGGCAAGACGATCCCGGCGATCAACAAGGTGCTCGACAAGCGCTACAAGACCAAGCTGGCGGGCCTCTCGGTCGACCTGTTTCTCGAGCGGCACAGCGGGACGGTGATCTATGTCACCGGCGAGGTCAATAAACCCGGCGCCTACCAGATCGCCACGCCCACGCCGGTGGTCAATGCGCTGGCCCTCGGCGGCGGCGCCCTGCCGGAAGCGGCGCTGGACCGGATCGTCATCGTACGACGCTCGGGCAAGCGGATCTCCGCGATCACGGTGGACGCTGGGAAGGTCTTCGGCATGCAGCCGGGCGCCAAGCTGTTCTACCTGCAACCCGACGACATCGTCTATGTGCCCCCTCGAGGTATGGCCAACGCGGCGCGCAAGGCGCGGGAGATTGCCGCAGTGATCTTCTTCCGCGGCTGGGGATTCAGCTTCGATCCCTTCCGCCGTCGCTGAGTGAAGATGCAACCGCGCAAGCAAACGCAGCCAGAGGATCGCCGCGGACCGGTGGCCGAACGCTTCCGGTCCATCCGCCGCGAGATGATCATTGGCGATCGCAACGAGACCGCCGACCGGCTGTTCAACCTCGTGATCGCGCTGCTGATTCTGCCGTTCGCCTTGCCGATCCTGGCATTCGTCGCGCTGTTGGTTTTGGTGTCTAGCGGCAGACCGATTCTCTACCAGGGGGTACGGCTGGGCCGCAGCCGGCGCCATTTCAAGATGTACAAGTTCCGCACGCTGCGAGAGGGCGTCGAGATTGAGATGGGCGCCAAGCTGGCGCGCTTCAGCGACCAGACGGTGACACCGCTGGGCGAGTTCCTGCGACGCACCCGGCTGGACGAACTACCCCAGCTGTTCAATGTGCTACGGGGCGACATGCACCTGGTCGGCCCGCGGCCGGTCCGCCCGGCCGTCTACAGCTCGTTCTGCGTCAACATCCCCGGCTACGACAACCGCTTCGCCGTGCGTCCCGGATTGATCGGCCAGTCCCAGCTCTTCACCCCGCATGGCACCCCGAAACGAATGCGATCGCTGATCGACAACCGCTTCTTGCGTCGCAACCATGCCTGGGCGCGTGACTCGCTGATCATCGTCGTCGCGGTCTGTTATCTGACCCGAGCTGTCATCCTGCGCCTCGCCGCGGCCGCCTGGCGCACGGTGATGCTGGCGAGCTCGCAGCGCCGCCTGAGCGACAGACGCGCGAGCGAACGCGCCCGGCTTCAGCGCGCCTTGGTGCGCTGGACCGACCCCTCGGGAAACGACCAGAGCGGTCGGCTGGTCGACGCCAACGAGCAGGCGTTCATGATGACCACGACGCATGTGCTGAGCGACATCTTCCCACAGCAGATGGTGCTCGAAGTGCCGTTTCGGCGCAGCGGCGCCGAGCGCATTCGCCGCGCGAAATGCACCACGGAGCTGTTCAACGAGCTCGATGAGCGAGACGGGTTGCGGACTTATGTGGTTCGCTACAGCCCGATCTCACCCTTTCATTACTACCTGGTTCACCAGTACTTCTTGACGGAGAGCATCATTGGCCCCGAACACCTCTGCCGCTAGCGACTCTACCGAAATGTCAGCAGACACCCTGCGAGCGCTGACATTGGCCGGCAGCTACACGCCGCCCCACGAGGACTGGAAACGCGGGATCGCCGAGATCATCTTCGGTCGCATGTGGCTGATCCTGAGCACGACGCTGACCGTCTTCGCCGGCGCCGTCGCCATCTGGCTGCTCGCCCCGCCGGTCTACGAGGCCTCCTCCACGATCCTGATCCGTGTCAAACCAACGCCGATCGCACCCCAGTCGCTGCAGGAGCAGCAGCTGCGTAACGACTCGCTGTCAAAGGAGGACCTGACGACCGAGCTGCAGTTGCTGTCCTCACCCGACGTGATCCGGCAGGTGGTCGGTGTGGCGAAGGACGCCAAGCCGACGGAGGAACAGATCCGACAGATCGATCTGATCAAGTCGAAGCTGATCGGGGAGGTCGTGCCCTCCTCCAACGTACTGGCGATCCGGCTACGCAGCGCCGACGGCGCCTGGGCCGAACGCACGCTGGACAAGCTGATCGACCGCTACCTCTACTTTCGCGCCAAGGCGTTTCACCCCCACGGGGAGCGGTCCTTTCTGGAGCAGCACGCCGCCAAGTATCGCAAGGAACTCGAGAGCATCGAAGGCCAGCTGAGCGATCTGCGCGGCGCCACTTCGGTCACGCTGGTCGACTCGGAGGTCGCCACCAATCTGGACCTGCTACAGACGCTGCAGCGCAAGATCAACGAGCTCGAACAGGAACAGACCGGCAAGCAAAAGTCGATCCAGCCGCTCGAGGACGCGATCAAATCCAAGCAGTCACAGTATTTCGCCTTCCTCGCGCTGGACGCGATCGACCGGATCAGCGCCAAACTGCTGAACCTGAAGGCCGAGCGTCTCGCCCTGCTGCGCTTGTATCCCGAGAAACACGAAAAGGTGCGCGCCCTGGACAAGGTGATCCAGATCGCCGATCGGGACCTGCGTTCAGAGGCTGGCCGGGTGTTGCAGGTCCGGCGGCTGGGGCTCGAGTCGCTGGCGCTGCAGCTGCAGCAGATGCAAAAGAAGGTGGGCGCGCTGAAGAAGCGCAACCAGCAACTGCAGTATGCCGCGACGCGTATCCAGCAGTTGCGGCGGCAGGCGGAAATCCTGACCAGCCATTACAAGACCTTCGCGCAACGGGCCGAGGAGGCCAGTCTGAACCAGGCGATCGCCTCGACCAGCTTCTCGGAGGACGTGACGGTACTCAGCCGCGCCCAATCCTCCGCGGTGCTGATCTTCCCGCGCACCCTGCCGACGCTGGCCATCGGACTGATCGTCGGCCTGCTGCTCGGACTCAGCCTGGCGCTGCTGTTCGAGTCGCTGGATCAGACGATCAAGAAGCCCCAGGACGTCGCGCGCCACCTCGGCCTGCCGGTGCTGCTCTCCGTGCCCAAGGTCTAGACCGGACTAGCCATCACCAGCGACAAAACGATCTACCGCGGCTGGCTCTCGCTCGAGGGTCTGGCCTGGCTCGCGCTGGTCAGCGGCTCGCTGCTGCTGCTGGCCCTGCCGGAGCAGAAACTGGCGCTGCTGCCGGCCTGCGCGCTGGCGGCGGTGATGCTGCTGGCCCACTACCCCGCCGCCGGCCTGTACCTGATC
>CAZMLI010000248.1:5583-7330 GCA_964566865.1 uncultured Planctomycetota bacterium | reverse complement strand
CATTTCTTGATCGGCCACCGTCGCAGAGGCATCTTCCTCTTCGTGGTGCTGCTCTCGACCTTCTTCGCCGGCTTCGCAATGGGCGGCTATCGCAACGTCTCGCTGGAGCGCCAGCCGATCTCATTCGCCGCGCAGGCCTGCATGGGATCGACCTGCCTCGGCGGTTGGTGGTACGGCCAGCAACAGCCGACGCCAGCAATGCCGCCGCGCCACATGTCGCTGGGCACGCTGTACGCGGCGGTTGCCGCGCTGCTGAACCTGCTCTGCGTGTTCGACGCGTTCGAGCGGGTGGTTCGGCTGAACCTGCCCGTGGACAAGCTGGACAAGGAGCGAGAGAAGAAGCAGGGCCCGTCGGCGAAGAAGGTCCAGGGTAAGGCCGGATGACGGAACTGATCCTGCAGTCGTTGCCGCTGTGCCTGATCGTCTCGATGGTGATCGTCGCGCTCGAGGAGGACACGCTGCTGCGCTGGTCATGGCGCTTCGCGCGTTACTTCGTGCTGTTCTACGGCGGAATCATCCTCTTCTCGGCCGTCTTCTTCGGCCTGGACCTGCTCTCCGACAAGTTCTGACCTTGACAACCCCTCCGGGGGGATCCTAGACTCAAACATGGAGAAGAAGGGGCGAAGCTCTGGCCTCGTATTTTTTGCCAACGTCGATTGGATGAAAGGATACGAGATGTCAGTTCGCCTGATTTTACTGCTCCCACTCCTGGGGTTGCTGGGGTTGCCGCTCGCCCCCACTGCCGCGCTGGCCAGCGAACGCCCCTGGACGCTGAAGAAACAGGTCCTGCTGGCCCGAACCATCGCGCGGGGACGCGTCATCGCCGTCTCCGACCGCGTCGTGACCGTCACCCGGGACCATCTGGTCAAGGCCTATCAGGCGCGGGTCAAGCTGGCCGAGGTGCTCAAGGGCGAGCTGAAGGGCAAGGAGCTGGTGGTTCACTACCGGCGCCACATCGGCAAGGCGAGCGCTTTTCCCGAGGTGACGATCCGCCCAGGCAAGGAGTACATATTCTATCTGACGCGCGGCAAGCGCAACCGGCTGGAGATGATCTCGCCCTACTTCGGCGCCGTCCGCAACTACTACGGGCTGACCGACGACATCCGGGCGGTGCTGAAGAAACTGCCCCCTACGAAGACGAAGAAGAAGCCGGTTCGCAAGCCGGACAAGCCCGCAACCAAACCCAAGATCAAGCCAAAGGCCAAGACCAGGCCCCGAATCAACATTCCTGCAATCAAGGCGCCGCGTCCCGTGGGTGGCCTGCTGGCCATCGCCCGGGTCGAGAAGGCCACCTTCAAGGCCGGTGAGCCGCTGAAACTCTGGCTGGTGCTGAAGAACGTGGGCCAGAAAAAGATCGACCTCTACTTTCACGCGCTCGACCGCTTCGCCACCTTCGAGATCTATCGCAGCGGGCCCGACCCGGCCAAGCTGCGGGCTGAAAACCCAGCCTCCCCCGACCCACCGCGGGCCTCGGCCTACGTGCCGCTGGAGAAGGAGGCCTACGTCTATACCAGCGTGCCGTTGTCCGAGCTGGTCAAGCTGAAGGCCGGACGGTACCAGGCCCGCGTGCGCGTCGAAATCCCGGCGCTGTATGCCGGCACCAAGCTGGGCAAGACCGGCTGGACCGGCACCCTGTTCTCCGGCTGGGTCACGTTCGAGGTGACGGGCAAGGCGCCGAAAGCCGCTGCCCGACAGTCCTGGCGAGTCAAGGGGCACTGCAACACGACGCATCTGGGCTCGCTCGATT
>CAZMLI010000248.1:0-5483 GCA_964566865.1 uncultured Planctomycetota bacterium | reverse complement strand
GGCGAGGGTTCCGACATTCTACTGCTGGACGCCTCCGTCTCCCGCCGCCACGCCCGAGTCTACGGCTCCGACGACAACTATCACATCACCAACCTGAGCGCCGGCGGCATCACGATCAACGGCCAACCGGCCAAGACCGCCCGGCTCAAGCACGGCGACGTGATCCAGATCGGCAAACGAAAACTGGTCTTCAGTCGGGACCTGAAACAGGCCGACGAGGAGATCGTCGACTTCCTCGACGACAGTGAGGAGATCGAGTTATTGACCGACGAGGCGGTGGTCGACCTGTCCGATTGGGAGGACGATTCCGCGTTCGAGCGGCAGCAGTAACTCGACGCGACATCGTTGTTGAAGCGCGACAAATTGCGACTACGATTGCGCGCATGAGCGAATATACCCACATTGCCTCGACCGCTGATCTCCAGCCGGGCCATGGAAAATGCTTCGATGTCGGCGGCACGCAGGTCGGCCTGTTCAACGTCGACGGCGTGTTCTACGCGATCAACAACGTCTGCCCCCACGCGATGGGACCGCTGGCCGAAGGCGACCTGGAAGACAATCTGGTCAGCTGCCCGCTGCACGGCTGGAACTTCGACGTCACCACCGGCGAGTGCGCCTTCATGCCCGGCGTCTCGGTCAAGACCTACCCCTGCAAGACCGAAGGCGATCAGGTCCTGGTGCAGGTCGCCGGCGAGTAACCGCTCAGCGCGTGACCGAGGCCACGAACGCGCGTAGCTTCTGGTGGTAGGCCACGCCGCCGACCATCCAGAGGTCGTTGTGCCCCGCATGCGCGATCGGATAGAACTCCTTCGGCTCGGCCGCCGCGGCCATCAAGCGCTCGCCGTGGCTGAACGGAATGATCTCGTCGCGCTTGCCGTGAATCAGTAGCTTGGGCAGCGTGATCGTGCGCAACTTCTCCAGGTTGCGCATCTTGTGTCGCAGCGCCCAGCCCAGCGGCAGCAGCGGGATCACCTCCTTGGACATGTCCCCGATGCTGGTGAAGCTGCTCTGCAGGATCAGACCGGCGCAGTTCACCTCGGTGGCCAGCTCGCAGGCGACCGTGCCGCCCAGGCTGTTGCCCATCAGCACGATGCGCTCGGGCGGGACCTTCTCGGTCTCGGTCAGGTAGCGCCAGGCCGCCCGGCCATCCTGGTACAGGCCGTCTTCGCTGGGCTTGACATCCTGGCTGCGGCCAAATCCTCTGTAGTCGATGATCAGCACCGACAGGTCGTGTGCCACCAGTTGCTCCAGGATCGGCGCGCGGTGCGACAGGTTGCCGGCATTGCCATGAAAGTAGAGCAGCGTGCCGACCGGCTTGTCCGCCTTGATGTACCAGGCATGAATCTCCACCCCGTCCTCGGTCTTGAACAGGCAGTCGATCGGCTTGAAGCCGTCGCGCGCGACCGACCAGTCTCCCTCCGGATAGCGGGAGGGGTGATAGATGAGGGCGTTTTCGAGGAACATGATGATGACCAGCAGGACGACATAGACGAGCAGTGGATAGAGTACCAGGCGCACTCCGGCCTGCTTCAGTCTAACATTGCGGCTGACGGCCTCGTCGCTCATGGCAGGATGATCTGCGGAACAGGTCGGCCCAGTTCAGCGGCCGAGGGCACGCCGCCCTTGCCGGTCGCGCTGCGCACGGCGGAGAGTACGGCGAGCATCGTCGCCTGTTTGGCCAGCAGCCCGACGGTGTTCAGCTCGGCCTGATGCTCGCCCAGCGAGACAGCAAAGGTCACATCTCCATCGAAAGCGGTGTGCACCGGCGAGAGCACACGCGCCAGGCCGTCATGCATCACGCCGGAGACCTGAATCAGCCGCTCCCGGTCGAGCGCGGCGTTGGTCAGCCCCACCACCAGCGTGGTGTTCTCCAGCGCGAAAGAGCCACCTGTGCCGCCCTGGCAGATCAGCTTCTCGCTGTCGATCAGCTCCGCGCTGTCGGCTGCGGCGCGCGCCCCGGCCAGCAGCTGTCCGTCGAGCGGGTTGCGCAAGTCGCCAAACGCGTTGACCGCCGCGACGGCGCCGACGAGCAGTCCACCCGGCCCCGCCAGGCAAGCCGTGCCGAACCCGCCCTTGGTCGCCCGCTCGATGCCACCGATCTTGCCGATCGTCGCACCCATGCCGACACCGACGGAGCCCTGCGCCGGCGAATCGCTGGATGCGGCCTGCGCCGCGCGGTAGGCCATCTCGGGATCCGGACGACGCGCGGCATCCCCGAGCGCCAGATCGAAGATGATCGCGGCCGGCACGATCGGCACGCAGGCCACGCCGACCTGGAAGCCGCGCCCACGCTCCTCGAGCCAGCGCAGCGCGCCGTCGGTCGCGCCGAGCCCGAAGGTCGAGCCGCCCGCGAGCAGCAGCCCGTGAATCCGATCCACCACATGAAAGCGCCGCAACTGCTCGATCGCGCGTGTCCCGGCCGCCGACCCGCCGACATCCGCGCCGGCCGCGGCCGGGGGATCGAACAGCAACAGCGTCAGGCCGGTCAAGCCCTCTGGATCGTCCGCGTGGCCGATCGCGAGGCCGGGCAGATCGCTGATCAGAGGCGTCACGCAACCTCCGGCGCCAGCGAGCGAAAGGCGCTGCGCTTGCGAATGACCTTGTCCAGCGAGTGCCCCAGCCGCGTGCGCGGGCGTCCCCGGAACAGCGCGTAGGCCAGCCGCATCAGACGCCAGGGCCGCAGGCCGAAGCTGAGCAGATAGAAGCTGGCCATCAGACCGAAGACCGCCAGCCGCACGAACCGATCCGACATCTGCTCACAGAACGAGACCGAGTCGCGCGGATTGAAATGCCCGATCAGCATCCGGTAATAGTCCTCGTCGATGCGGATCCGTCCGGCGCGTTCGAGCTGATCGAACAGCGCGGTGCCCGGATAGGGGCTGAAGACAAAGACGCTGACATCTTCCACCCCGACCAGCGCCATGCGCAGGATGAAGCGCAGCGTCGGCAGCAGATCACGTTTACGTTCGCCGGGAAAGCCGATGATGATGTTGGCCTTGGTGCCCAGCCCGCAGCGATGGGCCGTGCGCATCGAGCCCAGCATGCGTCCCGGATCGATCTTCTTCTTGATCAGCTTGAGAATGCGGGGGCTGCCGCTCTCGGGTGCGTAGATCACATGCCGACAGCCGGACTTCTTCAGCAGCGGCAGCACCTGCTCGTCCAGCGCCTCCGAGCGGGTACCCGAGGGTAGTTGCCAGGTGATCTCGAGCTGGGCCTCGAGCAGCAACTCGGCGAAGGCCACCGTCCAGCGCTTGTCGACGATGGCCGTCAGATCGTAAAAGTCGAAGTTGGTCGCGCCGTAGCGCGCCATGTAGCGGCGCATCTCTTCGAGGACCCGCTGGGGACTGCGCGCCTGCCAGCGAGTGGTCCACATCGCCGGCGACGAGCAGAAGGTGCACTCGTAGGGACAGCCGCGACTGGCCATGATCGGCATCGTCCGGCCGAGGTTGATCCCATGCGTGACGCCGCCCTCGATGTAGCGCTCGATCGGAAACAGCTGCCAGGCCGGATCGGCAATGGCGTCGATCTCGCGCATGCGCGGCCGCGGCGGCGAAACACCGGCGCCTGTCACCACACCCGAGACCTCCGAGAGCGGCTCGCCCGACACCAGCGCCGCAGCCAGCGCAACCAGGGTCGCCTCCCCTTCGCCCCGCACACAGCAGTCGATCGCCGGACACTCCTGCAGCACCTGCGCCGCGGCCGCCGTCACATGCTCCCCGCCCACGACGATCGTCGCGTCAGGAAATGCTTCGCGGATCTCGCGGATCACCTGGCGGCTGCTGGGCCACTCCTGCGTGAACATCACGCTGACCCCGATCAGCAGCGACTCGGCGGGAATCCGGCAGACAATTTCGGCGGCGGTCAGTCCATGAATCAGGCCGTCCGGCCAGCCGGGCAGCCGGCAGTAGCGCCCGAGCGCCTCGCCCACGGCATCGATCGCCTCGACCTGATGTCCGGCCTCGAGCAGCGCGGCCGCCAGATAGGCCAGCCCGATCGGCGGACAGGCGTCGACGCTGACACAGCCGACACTCGAACAGGATGGGGGACGGACCAGGCAGACTTGCATTTGCCCGAGCCTATCAATCGCCGGCCAATTCCTCCAGCGCCTTGCGGGCAAAGTCCTGCAACCAGTCCGGCTCATCACCCTCGAGCAAGGCCCGCAACGGCGCTATCGCGCGCGGGTCGGCCAGCGCGCAGAGCGCCGGGATCGCATAGACCCGCTGCTCGGCCGTGAAGTCCGTATTGCCCAGATGATCGACCAGCAGCGGCACGCTCGCCTCCGCCGGCAACCGGCAAAGCCCATCCGAAGCGTGTTGCCGCGCCTCGAGCTCCGGATGCGCCAGCAGCGCAACCAGCAACGCCGGTAACCGCGCCGCGGCACCCAGCCGCTCGCAGGCCTCGATCAAGGCCAGGATCACCGTGCCGCCCTGCTCCTGGCCCGAGAGCAAACCGAGCAACGGCTCGAGGGCCTGCGCGTCTCCCAGCTCGCCCAGCGCGTCGATCGCGGTCCAGCGAGCTTCGGTATCCGGATCGTCGAGCAGCCCGATCAGGGGCCCGACAGCACGGGCGACCCGCCAGTCGCCCAGACCCCGCGCCGCGTTCTGGCGCACCTCCGCGTCGTCGTCGGCCAGCGCCGCGATCAGTGGCTCGCTGGCCGATGCGGCGTCGGCGACCCGCGACAAGGCACAGCTGGCCCAGCGCCGCGCGGGCACGAAGTCGTCCTCCAGCAGACCGATCAGCGCCGAGGTGGCCTGCGCATCCCCGATCTCCGCCAGCGCCCGCGCCGCGCAGGCCCGTGTCTCGCCGCTCTCATCCGACAGCACCCGGATCAGCGCCGGCGCCGCGGCCGGATCGGCCAGCTCCCCCAGGCTCCAGGCCACCGCCCCGCGCACCTTGGCCTGCGGATCGTCGAGCGCGGCGATCAGCGCCTCGACCGATCCCGGATCGTAGATGCGCCCGAGCACCTCGGCCACCATCCAGCGCACCTGCGGCTGCGGGTCGGACAGCGCCGCCAGCAGACGCGCCAGGTTGTCCGGATCCTGATGCTGCTCGAGCACGTCCGAGGCCTGCCGCGCCACCGTCAGCTCGGCTTCGCCCAGCGCCGCGATCATCCGCTCGGTCGCCAGCGCCGCGTCGACGGTCTGCACCAGGCAGGCCACGTGCCGCCGTAGCTCGGCATCCGGGTCGCGCAGACAGATCTCGATCAAGCGTTCGAAGGCCGCCGGCCCATCCCGCTCGGCCAGCGCGTCGGCCGCCTGTCGCCTGACAGCGGGCGGCTCGGCCTCGATCGCCCAGTAGGCCAGCGAGAGCAGCCAGTCGTCGCGGTTCTCGGACACGAGCGGCAACGGTGGGTCCCGCTGCTCCAGGAGCGCCTGCGCGGCCTGTTCCAGCAGCAATGCCGCCGGAGCGGCCAGCGACTCGGGAATGCCGGTCAGCGTCAGCTCCGGGTGGCCGGCCGCCGCCAGCCCCTCGGTGCGCAGCCT
>CAZMLI010000247.1:0-7344 GCA_964566865.1 uncultured Planctomycetota bacterium | reverse complement strand
ACCGGATCGACAGTCCGGGACTCTAACCAATTGAGCTACGGCCCCAGGGTTAGCATCTTGTAAGCTCAACCTCGAATTCTGTCAAGGGTTCAGTCTCGACGGGTCAGGCGTTGGCCAGCCGCTCGGCGACGATCATTGCGACGGCCATGATCGTATGTTGCGGGTTGACGCCCAGCGTGGTGGGCAGGCAGGCGGCGTCGACCACATGCAGCGCCTCGGTGCTGCGCACGGTCAGGTCGGGGGCGACGACGGAGGTTTGCGGGTCGGCACCCATCGTACAGCCGCCGAAGAGGTGGCTGAGGACCCAGGTGTAGCAGCGGTTGTCGAGTGGGGCTTCGTCGATCAGGTGCAGTTCGTCCGGTCCCAGCCTGGGCTTGACGCCTGCGATGCCGGGGCTGACCTCGATGGCGCCGGCCTCGAAGTGCAGCTCGGCTAGCTGTCGCAGGCCTTGCTGGAGGCGGCGGATGTCGGCCTTGATCGGGCTGTAGCGTACGACCGGCTTGCCCGAGAAACGGCCCTGATGCACGGTGCCTTCGGTCTGCGCCCGGACGGCGGCAACCCAGCAGGCCACTCGCGGAATCAGCTCCAGGCTGGCGGCGAGGGATCGTCCGGCGCCTGCGAGGCGTGCGGCCAGTAATTCCGCGGGTAGCGACAGGCTCTCGAGCTTGAGCCCCTGGTCGCGGAAGTGCAGGGAGGCTGCCCCTTGTGTCGCGCCGCGGCTGATCTGGACCTCGAAGGGGTAGATGCCGACCATCGCGCCGCCGGGATGCGCGCGCCAGCCTTTGCCCAGGCCGGGCAGGCGCAGGCCGCTGCGCTCGAGCAGGGGGGCGGAGCCTGTGGCCGAAGCGGCGATCAGCACGCCGCGTTTTGCGCGCAGCTTGAATCGGGCGCCCCTGGCGCCGCGGGGGTCGCGGAAGCGTCCGCTGACGCCGACGGCGCGGCCGCGTTCGAACAGTACGCGCTGGACCGGCGCGCAGGACAATACGGTCCCGCCGCGCTCGATCACTTCGGGGATCCAGCAGAGGTTGGTCGATTGCTTGGCGCCTATGCGGCAGCCTTGCAGGCATTGCGCGGTGCCTTCGCAGCGGGCGGCCGAGCGATGGATCGCGTGGCCTTCGAAGCCGCGGGCGTGCAGCGCCTCGATCAGCATTTCGTTGTGCCGCTGGAGCTGGTCGCTGCGCATCTGGGCGACTTCCAGTTCACGCTCGATCAGATCCTGGGCCTCGCCGACGCGCTGTTCGTTGAAGACATCGCCCAGTCCGAAGCGGGTCGACCAGTCGGCCAGCACGTCGCCTGGGGTGCGCACGATGATCGCGCTGTTGATCACGGTGGTGCCGCCGACGCAGCTGGCCTGGACGATCGGGATCAGCGACTCGCCGAGTGCCAGCAACTGGCCCCAGTCGGACCAGAGGTCGCGCATCGAGCCGTAGACCGAGGAGGGATAATCTTCGGGGTCGCGCCAGGGACCGGCCTCGCAGAGTGCGACCGAGCGGCCGGCGCGCGCCAGGGTGACGGCGGCGGCTGCGCCGCCTGCGCCGCTGCCGACGACGAGGTAGTCGGCCTCGAGCTCGATGGGGGCGCCGCGACTGAACGAGAGGTGGCCGCTCATGGTTGTTTGCGGGTGCCGGGGTCGGGGTCGTAGGGCTTCAGGCCGAGTGCGCGCCGCACCTCGCTGTCGGCGCCCCAGCACATGCCGCCGACGGTCTTGAGCAGCATCATCGACTGGCGCACCCAGTAATTGGGATGGCAGGCGACGGCGTGGGTGTGCCGATCGAGCAGGTCGGGACGTAGCGACAGGGCGGGTTGCAGCCGCCCGACCGTCAGCGGTGTGCTGAGCAGGAAAGCCAGCGCGCTGCCGTGCAATCCGAGGCGCACCAGCAGCGGCGCCTCGCGCAGAAACTGCTCGAGGAAACGCTCGGTGCGCAGCGGATCCAGACCCGGCAAGTCTTCGCTGCCGGGGAAGATCGCCAGCATGATCTTGACCAGTACCTTGTGCCATCCCTTCACGGCGATAATGGTATGATCGATTCGATGAGAGTCACGCGCCTGTGCATCTTTTGTGCCTTCATTTGCAGCCCGCTGGGGGCCCGTGAGACGGTCCGTCGGCTGAAGCTGGCGGCCGGGACGCAGTGGGAGACGACGGTGCTGATTCGCCAGGCGCAGACGGCGGGTCCGACGGTGCTGGTGCTGGGCGGCGTGCATGGCAACGAGCCGGCCGGCTGGCGCGCGGCGCGGCAGATCCAGCACTGGCCGGTGGTCCGCGGCAGGCTGATCGTGATTGCGCGGGTCAACGTGGGTGGCTGCAGGACCTTCAAGCGCTTCACGCCAGGCAAGCCGGCCTACGATCTGAATCGACAGTTCCCGGCGGCCAGGGGCGTCTTGCCCGCTGCGTTGTGGAAGCTGTTGAAGCGATACAGACCCGACTGGGTGGTCGATCTGCACGAGAGTCAGGGATATCACTTCGAGAAGCGCCGACTCGGCAACTCGCTGATCGTCTGCAAGAACGCATCCGCGCGGGCCCAGGCGCGACGGATGGCGGCGCAGGCCAGCCACTACACCACGGGGAAGAAGTATCACTGGATCCTCAAGGGGCCGCCGATCAAGGGCAGCCTGGCGCGGGCGGCTGCGCGCAGTCTGGGCTGCAAATCGATGATCATCGAGACCTGCGTCAAGGAGCCGATGGCGCGGCGCGTGCGTTATCACCGGATGCACCTGCACAAGCTGCTCAGCGAGCTGAAGATGTTGCCCGCTGGCTTTGCGCTCGACAGCCTGTTGCCTGCCAAACGCGCGCAGGCCCGGTCGCTGCGGATCGCGATCTTCAGTGACGCCGGCGCAACGGGAGCGCGCGACATCGAGCGCTGCAGCGACGGGCGCGAGTTGCTGGTGACCCGGCGCATCTCGGGCGCGGCGATCCGGGGCGGCGCCCTGCGTCAGTTCGATCTGGTGATCTTTCCCGGCGGTAGCGGCGGCGGACAGGCCAAGGCGCTGGGCGAGTCGGGGCGTGCGGCGGTTCGCCTGTTCGTGCGTCGGGGCGGTGGCTATCTGGGTGTCTGCGCGGGCGCTTACCTGGCCAGTCGACATTACAAATGGTCGCTGGGGTTGCTCAACGCGCGGGTGCTGGACACCGCGCACTGGGCGCGCGGCAACGGCACGGTGACGGTGGAGTTGAGCGCCCAGGCGCGGAAGCTGTTCGGTGCGACGAAGTCTCGGATTCGCATTCATTATGCGCAGGGCCCGCTGCTGGCGCACCAGACAAAGGGCCCGAAGTACGAGGTGCTGGGGACCTTTCGCACGGAGATACGCAAGAACGAGAAGATCCCGCAGGGCGTGATGCTCGGGGCGCATGCGATGGCGCGCACGCGCTACGGCAAGGGGCGGGTGGTCCTGTTCAGTCCGCACCCCGAAGCAGCACCCGGTCTGCGTGGCTTCATTCGCCGCTCGATGGCCTGGGTGGCGGGCCGGGATTGATCGCAGTCAGCGGGTGACGATGATGGCCACGGTCTCGACCGCCTGTTCCGCCCAGCGTCGCTTGTAGCGGTTGACGCTGCCCATGTCGTAGCTCATGACCGGTGCGTCGGCCAGTTGACGGATCTGCTCGAGCTGTAGCAGGTTGCCCAGGCCGATCTGTCGATAGTCGGCATCGAAGCTGAACTGCAAGCCGCGATAGATTCCCGAACGCACACCCCCGAGCACATAGCCGACGTCCTGGTCGCCCTTGCGGGCGAAGATCAGCCGCAGCGCGTCGGCCTCGATCAGTCTCGGCAGCATCAGGTCGTAGAACTGACACATCCGGCCGTGTTCGATCCCGATGCCGGCCCGCCCCTTCCAGCTGCTTCGCTCGCTGCGTTGCACTCGCTCGTAGAGTGCGTCGGCATCCGACAGGGCGGGTTGCTGGATCGTCTCGAACTGGATGCCGAGGTTGGCGGCCTGGCGCTCGGAGCGGCGCAGTCCGGCGCGTAGACGTCGCGACCGGCGCGAGAGGTAGCCGTCGAGACCGCCGTCGAGCGAGGCGCGCGCGCGGTCGCAGGTGCCGCCTTCGTAGAGCTGGTAGTGCGGGCCGAATGTGCGACGCACCGCCTCGAAGAAGCGTGAGCCAGGCAGCGGCATCCCGCTGAGCGTGATCTGCTTCCAGGCCGGTTCGTTCTCGCGGCAGCAGCTGAGGAACTCCTGAACCAGTGCTTCGATCTGCGGGCCGACCAGTGTCGAGCTGAAGCACCACATGGCCTCGAGGCTGCGCATGCCGCGCCAGCCGAGGCTTCGTTCTTGTACGAAGGCGGCGTAGCCATGGGCCCCGCGCCAGATCCAGGGACGGCCTTCGGGCAGCAGACCGAACCGGGCAGGCAGAACCCAGAGCGACGAGGAGCAGTAGTGGTCGATCTCGGGCGTCTCGCGCACGAGCGCGTCGTAGGCCGTACTATCGGCGTCGAACTCAGCGATGCTAAGGCGTTCCAAAGGTTAGCGGGGTCCCATGCGTCGGATGAACTGCTTCGCCTGGGCCCGCAAGGCGCTGTCTTTCGGGCTCCACTGGAGCGCCTGGCGCGCATCGGCCACTGCGCCCTTGAGGTCACCCAGTCCCATGCGCAGCAGCGCGCGATTGTAGTAGGCCTGGGCATAGGTCGGGCTGAATCGGAGTGCCTGGTCCAGATCCTTGCGGGCCAGAGTGTACTTGTCGTCGTCGATCCGCAGCACGGCCCGCGCGTTGAGCGCGACCGCGTTCGCGGGCATCAGCTTCAGCGCGGCGTCGAGATCGGCCATCGCCGGGACGGGTTTGCCGGTCTTGATTCTCAGCTGGCCGCGCGCGGTCAGCGCATCGCTGCGGTCAGCCGGATTTCGTAACAGGCTGAGCGCCAGATCGAGATCCTTGGTGGCACCCGCGATCAACGATGCGCCGAGCCGGCCGCGGCTGTAGCCCAGCCAGAAGCGGGCGCTGCCGCGAACCAGATAGGACGGCCCATGGCCCTTGTGCTTGTCGATCGCGTGGGTCGCGTGGGTGATCGCCGCTTGATGCTGGGTGCGCAGCAGCGCCATCCGGGCCAGCGCCAGGTGGGCCTGGTAGTAGAGCGGTTCGGCGGCGATCACCTCGCGGTAACGCGCCGTGGCGGGCGCGAACTCCCAGCGTAGCCGGTGTAATTCCGCGCGGCCGAACAGGCTGTGGACCGGCTTGAAGTAGGCGCTGCGGCCGATCTCGACCGAGAGGTCGGCGATCGCCTGCTTTCGTAGCTCGGCCAGCTTCGAGTCCCGGCGCTCGTGTGACGCGCCCGTCGGGCCGGGGGCCGAGCTGTCGGGCGGACGGCCGGCATAACGCCGGTAATATCGCATCATTCGCCGGTCGTAGGCCCGGACTCGCAGCAGCCCGCGGGCGAGGCGCGCCTCGCCCATCTGCGGGTCGAGCGCCAGCGCGTGGTCGAGCTGCGCGATCGCCTGCGGCTGCTTGCCTGTCTGCGCGAGCAGCCGACCCAGGAAGTAGTGTGCCTCCGCGGCTTCGTGTTTGGTCAGAAAGTCCTGGCAGCGGGCGATTCCCAGCGCGGACCGTTCGTCCGCGAGCTTGACCTCGCCGGCGCGCGCATAGAGCTCTGCGTCGGCCAGGTGAACCGAGACGTCGCTCCAGAGCAGGAGCACGCGCCGGGTGTGCAGCAACGGCGGCAGCAGGCTCGCCACCGCGACGAACACCGCCAGCAGTCCCAGCAGGCCGATCGCGACCAGGCTCCGGCGTCGGGCCAGGTACTTGCGGAGCAGGTAGAACAGCGTCGGGGGACGGGCCTGGATTGCCAGGCCTTCGAGCCAGCGGACCAGGTCGTCCGCCAGGGCCCCGGCCGAGTCGTAGCGCCGCGCGGGTTCGCGGGCCATCGCCTTGCCGACGATGGTTGCCAGATCGGTCGGCACGTCGCGCAGCGGCGCGGGGTCCGAGTCGGCGATCCTGCGCAGCACGTCCATCGGACTGTCGCCGCGATAGGGAGGGGCGCCGCAAAGGCACTCGTAGAGCATCGCGCCCAGCGCATAGACATCGGTCGCGGTCGTGACCGGGTCGCCCGCGGCCTGTTCGGGTGACATGTAAGCGGGCGTGCCCATGATCGCGCCCGTCGCGGTCATCGCGTTGCGATCGCCGACCAGGTGCGCCAGGCCGAAGTCGGCCACCTTCGGCTGCTCGTCGTCGACGATCAGCACGTTGCCGGGCTTCAGGTCGCGGTGGATGATGCCGGCCTGATGCGCCACGTGCATCGCGCGGGCCACCCGCTCGAGCAGGGCGACCAGCACGCGTCGTGCGGGCGGTTGATCGCGGATCAGCAGTTCGGCGAGCGAACCGCCGCTGACCAGTTCCATCACCAGGAAACCCGGGCCGGCGTCATGCACCGTGACGATCTGGGGGTGGTTCAGCTTCGCCGTCGACTCCGCCTCGCGGCGGAAGCGCTGTTCCGCCTCGGCGTCGGTCAGGTAATCGTCGCGCAGGAACTTGACCGCCACCTCGCGGTCGAGCTCTCGATCGTGAGCCCGGTGCACGACGGCCATGCCGCCCCGGCCAAGCTCGTCGCCCAGCTCGTAACGCTCGGGCAGGCAGGCCTTGCGCCGTGTGCGCTCATGTTCGAGCAGGCCGGCGAGCACCTGGGCCTCGCGCGCGGCCGGCCGCTGCGGCGCGGTGTCGGAGAGGGGCTGGGGCAGCTCGTCGGGCGTCAGCCGTTCGGTGTCAGGATCAGCTTCCGAAGAGGACACGCCATTCCGCCTCGAGGCCTTCGTTGTCAGCGGTCGTCTCGCGCAACTCCGCGCGGATCGCGCCCCGCACCTGTTCACGGGCCCAGAACAGGTGGTTCTTCACTTCACTGGCTGGCAGCGAGAGCTCGCTGGCCAGTTGCTGGTACTGCGGGCGTTCGCCCTCAGGGGCGAACTCGAAACGCTCGTAGATCTCACGGGCCACCGGTCGTTCCTTTCGCTCGCAGGTTTCGGTCAGTTGTTCGAGGGCGCGTTCGACGACCTGTGAGATCCAGGCCCGGTCGAACACCGTCTCCGGGTCGTGGCCGCGCGGGTCGGGCAGGTCGGTCTCCGGCAGCGGCACGTGTCGGATGCCGCCGCCGCGCTTGAGTCGCTGCAGCGCACGCTCGCGATGTCCGACGAAGCGACGCAGCAGTGTCTTGAGGAAGGCGCGGAAGCTGCCGCGGTCCGGGTCGAATGCCGTCAGCGGCAGATCCTCGAAGATCCAGCTGAAAAACGCCTGGGTCAGATCCTTGGCATCCGCGTTGGATTTTCCCCAGGCGACGCGCACGTAACAGTAGACCGGTTTCCAGTAGCGCGCGATCAGCGCTTCGAGGGCCGAGCGACCGTCGCCGTCAGGCCCAAGGCGCGCTACCAGAC
>CAZMLI010000246.1:0-7353 GCA_964566865.1 uncultured Planctomycetota bacterium | reverse complement strand
AGCTTGCGCGTCCCGTCCGCCAGGACCAGCGTGACGCGATCCAGCAAGGCCGGCGGGTCGCCCGATAGCTCGAATTGTTTTCTCGTGCGGTAGGCTTCGCCGACGGCCAGCCGCGAGGTGACCAGCAGGCTGAACGGCTGGTCGGTCGCGCGCCGGACTGGCGTGGCGGCGCCGATCGTATCTGTTGCGCTGGCCAGGATTTGCAGCGTCAGGCGAAAGTCCTCGTGGGCGCCGATGCGCAGCACCAGGCTACCGGCCTGCACGCCTCGGGGGCCGGTGTACAACCGATACTCGCCGGGCAACTTGGTCTCGATCCGGCCCGCGGTCTTCGGAGTGAAGTCGAAGCGCAGCCCACGCAGCACTGTGGGGGGCAGCATCCGTCCCTTGCGATCCAGCCCGACGATGCTCAGGTCGAACCGGTCGAGTCCTTCTCCGCGCGCGGCGAGCTTCAGCACGCTTGCGCTGGAGAGCGGCTGCAGACGCCCGTTCGCCCGGCGGCGCCAGACGCGGATGCTGTGCAGCGGGCGATGGGCCCGCTGGTGGTCCAGGATGTCGATCTTCAGGCTGGTCGAGAGCGCGGGTTTGTCGGGAATGCCGATCGCGATCGTCAGCCCTTCGGCCGCGAAGGCACCCGCACGGAAGCGCCAGACCCCCGGCCGGACCACCGTCAGCCGGCCCTTGAGTCTGGAGCCGTCATAACGCACGGCCGGGCGAAACTGCTGCTGCGAGAGCAACAGTTGCTTCTGGTCATAGCCATAGACGGCAAAGTCCAGGCTGTCTGGATCCTGCCCTTGCCGACCCAGCCGCAGGCGGCTGCCCGCTGCGAGTCGGTCGTGGTCGCCCGATGGATAGACCCGGAAGAGCTTGACCGTGGTGAGCGCGGGCACGTAATGGCTCGGCGAGCGACTGCCCTTGGCGGGCGCGGGTAGTGTCTTGCGCAGCGCGACCTTGTCGATGCTGAACTCGCCCTCTTCACCGTCGTCACCCGGGTGGCGCAGTCGCACCCAGGCCAGCTCTCCGACGATCGTGCGGCTCCAGAAGTTGCGGGCCGAGACGCGCACACGCTGGATCAGGTTCAGCCGGGCGTCATAGATCTCGAGTGACTCGCCGCGGGTCAGTCGCACCTGTTCGAAGTGCAGTCGGAGCTGCTTGGCCCCGCGCAGCTTGATCCGATAGAGCGGTTTGCGGTCCGACTCCGGCTGGGGGGCGCCGCTGAGCTGGTAGTCGCGCTCACGCCAGGCGTGATCGTCGTCGGCGGTGCAGAGGGTGCTCGCGCAGAGGGCGAGCAGCAGGATCAGCGGTTTCATTTCTCAGACTTGTACCCCGGGAGCTTCTTGAATCCCTCAGGGTACTGGCGGAAAAATCTGCGCCAGTCCTGACGCACGGGTTCCATGCGCTCGCCGGACCACTTCTTCAGCGCGTCATGGGCGCCGACCTTGACGTCCTGAAAGGTGGAGTCCAGCAGGTCGATCCAGATCGTGACCGCCTCGAAGCGCTCGATGCTCAGCACCGCGCGTCCCGCGGTGTAGCCCAGCTCCGGGTCCTGCAGCATCTGGCGCAGCATTGTCAGCGCTCTGGGGTCCGACAGCCGTCCCAGCGCGAGCAGGGCCTGCCGGCGCAGCGTATTGGTCCAGCCGGTGCTCTCGGCCGCTCGCATCAGCACCGGAAACGCTTTCGGCGAGTGGCTTTCGCCCAGCAGCGTGATCAGGTCGAGCACCCGGGTCAGCAGTCTGCCGGTCTCCGGCGCCTTGGCTTTCTGTGCGCGCTGCAGGCGGTCGTGGGCCGGCATCAGCGCCGCCGCCATGCGCATCACGCCGGCCGTGCCCGAGGCGCGCAGCCGCGCATGCAGTTGCTTGCGCAACCGGGGCTTGATCGCCTCGCCGAGCTGGCTGATCCAGTGGTCGACGCGTCGCAGCAGCGCGGGGCAGGGGCGTGCTGCGGGACGAGCCAGCGGCACTTCCTGCGCCGACAGCGCGGGGCAGAGCAGCAGCGCCAGCCAGAGCGCGATCGTGATCCGCATCAGTCCAGCACCAGCAAGCCGAGCAGCTTGTCGACCTGCGTGCGAAAACGGGCGATGCGCTCGCTGCGCTGATACAGCTGCTGGCGTTGCGCCTCGTCCTCGCTATTGTCGTAGGCGTCGGTGAGCTGCTTCAGCTCGACCACGTAGGCCTGCGCGATGCGATCCAGCTTGACCTTCAACCGCGAGAGCAGCTCGGTGTCCGAGTAGGGGATCTTCAGGTCCTTCACCCCGCGCTCGCGCACCAGCTTGATCTGCGTCTCCAGTTGACCGAGCGCCTCGAGCGAGAGCTGCTTCTGCTGCAGCTTGTCGATCGCCACCAGCAACGATCCGCGGGCCAGGCCGACCTCGCTCTGGGCCTGCTTGACCAGTCGCCTGGCCTGCGCCAGCTTCTTCGCGATCAGCTCGCTGCGTTCGGGAAAGAGCTTGGCCGGCCAGCGCTTCTGGGCCTCGGTCAGCAAGGTCACGCCCTTGGGGAATTGCCCGGCGTAGATCGCGTCGTCGGCGCGGGAGAGCACCTTCAGCACCTCTGTCCGGCTCTTGATCAGCTTCTGGCGCGCCTCGTTCTCCTCGTACTTCTTTCGCAACTGCGCGACCATCTGCCGCAGCCGAGTCGCGTCGGCATTCTTGACCCCGGAGAGCAGCTTGCCGGCCTTCTCCATGTTCGAGAGGGCGTCGCGATAGCGGCCGCCCCGCACCATCAGCGCGGAGGTGTCCAGCAGGGTCTGGATCCGCCGCCGCAACTGGCGCATCTCCTCGCCGTTGAGTAGCCGGTTGCGCACCTGGCTCGCCTGCTCGGTCAGCGAGGCAAAATCCGCGATGCGGATCAGCCAGGGCGGCAGGCCCGCGGCGATCGGCAGGATGCCTTGATAGAAGGTGAACTCCACTCCCTGGACGGTCGAGATCACCTGGACGTAGCGCACCTGTCCGGCCCGGGCCTTGAGGCGCACCTTGCCGGCGTGGTTGGTCGTACCGGCGAAGTCGTCATGCTGCCTGGAGAATTGCCGGGCATGGGCGTAGACCACCATGCCCGACTGCGGCGCGCCGTCGGTCGTGATCACCTGCAGCTCTCGTTCGCCGCCCGGCAGGTAGAGCCGCCGCCAGCGATCGCCGGGTTTGGGCGCGTACCAGCCGAGCACCTGCACCTCGAGCTCCAGACCCAGCGGCGTCTGGACCTGGGCGGTGATCTGGCCGTAGCTGCCACGCACGGGCTGGAACCGATCGAGGCCGCCTGGCTGGTGATAGTCGAACGGCCCGAAGTCTCCCGGCGATACTGGGAGCGGGCGACCGAAGAGCAAGCCGACACCGGTCATGATCAGCCGGGCCTTCTTGCCCGACACCGAGACGACACGGGCAGTCCAGGACAGCACCTCTGCGGCGCCCTCGAGGATCGGACCCCGTGCCGCGGCGCCGCGCGCGGCGGGTCCGTGCCACTGCGACGAGAGCTGGCCCAGATGGGGGTACCACTCGCGCAGCAAGAGACCTCCGCGCCTGTCCCGGCCGATCAGCAAGAGCTGGTCGAAGCGCGCCAGTCGGCTGGCCATCGCACCGGTCAAGGCCGGGGCGGCGGGCGCGAGCAGCAGGCTCTTGACGACAGCCTCGTCGAGCGCGACCGTCTCGAAGCGGCGCAGCTCCTGGCCCCAGCGGCGGCCGAGCGCTGCGGGCAACGCCTCCCGCAGCTCCTGCTGTAGATCGGCGAAGGCCAGCGCGATGCGATACGGCTTGAACGGCACGTGGGCCAGGCGGGCGCGTTGCGCCGGGGTGCTTGTGCTGGATTTGGGCGGCGGTTGCACCAGGCCGTCCGGCGATTCTTGCGTATCGGGTTTCTCGGGCGGCGGCTCAGGCTGCTTGCCGCAGGCGGCCAGCAGCAAGATCATCGACAAGCACATGCCGGAGCGTGGGGAAAAGGGCATCGACAGATTATAGGCTTCAATAACCACAACCGCAGGACTATAAAGTTGGCCCATGGGTAATCGTATCGAAGCCGGGCAGAGTGGTGCGGGAATGCGCATCGCGATCGTCGTTTCCCGGTTCAATCAAATCCTCACCGAGGCGCTGCTCGAGGGCGCTGAGCAGACGCTGATCCACGAGGGCGTCGCCGCCGAGGCGGTGGATGTGGTCTGGGTCCCCGGCGCCTTCGAGATTCCGCTGGCCAGCATGCAACTGGCGGCCAGCGGCCGCTATCAGGCCGTGGTCTGTCTGGGCGCGGTGGTGCGTGGCGAGACACCCCATTTCGACTACATCTGCGCCGAGGTGGCCTCGGGGTTGACACAGGTCGCGCTGACGACCGGCGTGCCCGCGACGTTTGGCGTGATCACCGCCGATACGATGGCCCAGGGGCTCGACCGCGCGGGCGGGGAGGTCGGCAACAAGGGCATCGAAGCCGCGCTGGCCGCGCTCGAGATGGCCAATCTGAAGCGGGCGATCCAAGAGGCTTCCTGAGGGTGCACGAGCGAGCGACTGCCCGGGAGCACGCGCTCCAGTTCCTCTATCAGCTCGACCTGATGGGCTTCGAGAAGCTGGAGGTGATGCAGGCTTTTCTCGACCGGAGCGAGATGTCCGAGGTGCTGCGGGAGTTTGCGCGCAGCCTGATCCTGGGTGTGCACGAGAACTGGCCGCGGCTGGATGAAGAGATCCGCCTGGCCGCCAAGAACTGGGACCTCCAGCGCATGGCGGTGATCGACCGCAACATCCTGCGGCTGGGCATCTACGAGCTGTTGTTTTGCGAGGACATCCCGCCGAAGGTGGTGATCAACGAGGCGGTCGAGCTGGGCAAGCGTTTCTCGACCGAGCAGACGGGCGCGTTCGTCAACGGCATCCTCGATTCGATCGTCAAGAAAGAGAACATTCCGTACGATCGCGGAGGCGGTAGGTCGTAGATGGTATTCAAGAAGTCGCTGGAGAAGCTGAAGGCGGGACTGCGCAAGACGCGCGACATCCTCTTGATGGACGTGCGGGACATCGTGCGGCTGGGGCGCAAGATCGACCAGGACTTCCTCGACGAGCTGGAGGAGTGGCTGATCGGCGCCGATGTCGGCGTGCAGGCCACGCAGCACGTGCTCGACCGGCTGCGCGAGGCCTGGTTCGGCCGCGAGATCAACCAGAAGGATGCCGAGACCTTGATGCGCTTCGTCAAGGAGGCGCTGGTCGAGAACCTGACCATGCGCGAGGGCACGATCCACCTGGCCGACAGCCCGCCGACGGTGATCCTGGTGGCGGGCGTCAACGGCTCGGGCAAGACGACCTCGATCGCCAAGCTGGCGCATCACTTTCATAACGTCGAGGGGCGCAAGGTGATGCTGGCGGCCAGCGATACCTTCCGCGCCGCCGCGACCGAGCAGCTGGCGATCTGGGCCGAACGCATCGGCTGCGACATCGTCAAGCATCAGGAGGGCTCCGATCCCGCCGCCGTGGCCTACGACGCGATCGAGGCGGCCGTCGCGCGCGGCAGCGAGGTGTTGATCGTCGACACCGCCGGCCGGCTGCACACGCAGGCCAACCTGATGAAGGAACTGGCGAAGATCTCGCGGGTGCTGACCAAGAAGGTCCCGGGAGCGCCGCACGAGGTGCTGCTGGTGCTCGATGGTACGACCGGGCAGAACGCGCTGGTCCAGGCGCGCCAGTTCTCCGAGGTGGTGCCGGTCAGCGGCATCTTCCTCAGCAAGCTGGACGGCACCGCCAAGGGCGGCGTCGTGCTGGCGATCGCGCGCGAGATGGATATCCCGGTCAAGTTCGTCGGCATCGGCGAGCAGGTCGAGGATATCCAACCCTTCGACCCGACCAGCTTCGTCGACGCCTTGTTCGCCGACCTGGGGAGCTAGCCAGCATCGCCGCGCGGGAGAGTCGAACCGACCTCGTCTTGACCGCGCCCCTCGCCCTGGCGGTCGTCGCGACACCGCTGGTCTGGCTGCCCGGCACGATCGAGGTCTATCTGTTCAAGGGGCTGCTGCTCGGGTTGCTGGGCGTCGTGGCCGTCGCGCTGGCGGCCTGGCGCGCGCAAGGACGTACGGCTGGCTGGGCCGCCCTGCCGGTGCTGCTACTGGCCTGGGCCTACGCTTCGCGTTGGGGTGTCAGCGATCCGTTTCGCGCAGACCTGTCGGTGCTGAAGCTGGCCGGTCCGGTGCTGATCTTCACCGCCGCCCTGCTGGGCGGATCCGCGCAACGCATCGAGCGGCTGCTGGATCTGGCGCTCGCGCCGGCCGGATTGCTGGCGGCATTCATCCTGCTGCGCTACCTCGGCGGCTATTTCGAGCTGCAGGTGGACTCGCCGCTGGGGCATCGCAACCGGCTCGCCGGTTACCTGGCGATCGCGCTGGTCTGGGCCGCCTATCGCGCGTTGACCTCCAGTCGCGCGCTGCTGGCGCTGGTGGGGCTGCTCGGCGTCGGGCTGCTGGTCAGCGGCACACGTGGGGCCTGGCTCGGCGCAGCCGGCGGGCTGGCGGCGATGGGGCTGGTGCTGGGGCTCAGGCAGCGCGAACTGCTCAAGCCACTGATCAAGGGCGGGCTGCTGGCGCTGGCCGCGGTGGCCCTGGTCGTGCTGGCGCTGCCGTATGGACGGCAGGTGGTGGGCAGCCAGACGCGTCGTCTGATCTCGGGCGGGCATTCGGTGCAGGTGCGCCGCGCGATCTGGCCGGCCACGGTCACGCTCTCGGCCGATCGCCCGTTCGGGTTCGGCGCGGGCCAGTTTCCGGTGGTCTATCCGCAGGTCCGACCGGCAGCCGAGCTGAAGCTCTCGGGCGCCGAGACCGTACCGCAGACGCCGCACTCTGACCCGCTGTTGATCGCCATCGAGCTGGGCTGGCTCGCGCTGGTCGGCTGCGTGGTCTTCTGGATCTGGCTGGCGATCGGTCCCTGGCGTGAGCGTTCAGCGCAGTCCGCCGCCTGCGCCGGGATGCTGGTGGCCGCAACCCTACATGGGAGCGTCTCCGCCCTGCTCTTTTCGCCGGGCGTGAGCCAGCTACCCGCGCTGGCGGCCGCCCATCTGGCGCTGTCTGGTTGCGCGACCGCTGCCGGCCGAATTCCGTTCGAGCGCGCCCTCGCAGCGCTGGCGACGGTCCTGTTCTGCACGCTGCCGCTCTTGCAACTGCATCAGGTCGATCGGCTCTACGAGCGCGCGCGTCAGGCGACGAGCGCCGCCGAGGCGGGCAGCCTGGCAGAGCGGGCGTTGACGCGATACCCGCGTCACGCCCCGACCTGGTTCTTGCGCGGCCGGCTGGCGTTGCGCGCAGGCGATGCGAAAGCGGCACACGTCGCATTCGGCCGCTATCTCGAACTGAATCCCGGCTCGCTCGTGGGTCGCAACAACCAGGCCCTCGCGGCCTGGGGCCTCGGTCGAA
>CAZMLI010000245.1:0-7368 GCA_964566865.1 uncultured Planctomycetota bacterium | reverse complement strand
GCTAGGCAGCCGGTCCCCGGTCGTTGCGCAGGTCGGCGACCAGCCATCCCAGGGCGCCGCAGAGGAAGGCGGCGGCGCCGAAGATGCCGAAGATGGTCTGGATTGGTAGGTATTCGGCCAGCCAGCCGGTGAAGCCGGTGGTCAGGGCGGTCATGCCGATCACGGACATGTGAACCAGGCTGAAGATCCGGCCTTGCCGGTGCTCGTCGACCCAGGACTGGATCAGCGCGGTGCGGCAGACGACGATCAGCGGGATGCCGAGCGCGTGCAGGGTGATCAGCGCCAGCAGCATGCGCAGGCTGCCGCACCAGTAGATCAGCGCATGGGTCAGGCCGTCGTACATCAGGCCGATCAGCAGCACGCGGCCGGTGCCGAATCTTTTGCCCAGGCGATGCACACCGAAGGCGCCCAGCACCATGCCGAGTCCGAGGCCGGACTCTACCAGGGCGTAGCTGCCTGGACCCTTGTGCAGCACCTCGCGGACGAAGATCGGCACGCCGATGATCGCGGGTCCCATGATGAAGAAGTTCTGAACTGCGGTCAGGCCCAGCAGGACCGCGACCCGTCGCTCGCGGCGCAGGTAGCCGAGCAGGTCGCGCAGCTTGCCGCGGGCTGAGACGGTCTCGTCGAGGGTGGGAAGGGGACGGTAGCGGATCCACCACAGCGCCAGCAGCGAGACGGCGAAGCTGATCATGTCGAAGGTGAACAGGTGGGTCAGCCCGACGACCGAGATCAGCCCGGCGGCGAGTGCCGGGCCGATCATCCAGGCGGCGAAGCCCGAGACCTGGATGACGGAGTTGGCCTTCAGCAGCTCCTCGCCGTCCACCAGCTGCGGGATCATCGCGTCGCGCGCGGGGTTGAAGATGGTCGAAAAACTGCCGAGCAGGACGGCGGCCAGCAGCAGCATCCAGAGCTGGACGGTGCCCAGTAACAGCGCGATCAGCAGCGCGCCGACGGTCAACATGCGCAGCAGGTCGGCGGCGATCATCAGCCGTCGGCGGTTGAGCAGGTCGACCAGGATGCCCGCAGGAATTCCCAGCAGTAGCACCGGCAGGTAACTCAGCATCGCGATCGTGCCCATCGCCTGCTTCGAGCCGGTCAGGTCGAGCACCAGCCAGAGCAGCCCGATGTGGAACATCGCATCGCCGATCTGGGAGACCAGCTGTCCGACAAACAGCAGGCTCAGATCGCGCTGACGAAAGATGGAGAGGCGCGCGAAAAGCAAGACTCGCAGGATACCGGGCTGCTGCGAATTGACAATCGATGGACTGCGTTGTCTAACCGGGCATGCTGGATGGTCCGTCCGAAGCGCTGGCAGCTCTGGCCCGCGCAGGCTTCTCCACCCTGGAGAGCTTCTTCACCGAGCAGGTCGATGCGGCGGTGTTCTATCAACGCGGCACGTCCCGAAGCGTCGCGCGACTGGAGCTAACGGAGCTGGGTACGGTCTATGTCAAGCGCTGGCAACGTCGTCGCCCGCTGCTTCCGGGCTTCATGATCGATGGCCAGGGGCGTCGCGTACTGGCGGAGCGGCGGAACCTGGAACGCATGGCTGGTTGGGGACTGGGCGTTCCAGACGTGCTGGCCAGCGGCGGGCGCCGACGCTGGCTGGGCTACGACCGCACGCTGCTGGTGATGGCCCAGGTTTCCGGTGTGCCGATCCAGCAGTATCTCGAAGCAGATCCAGAGCAACGGGTCGTGGTATTCGGTCGTCTCGGCGAATACTGCGGCCGGCTGCGATCGCAGGACGTCTTCCACCCCAGCCCGTCGATGCTGCACATCTTCGTCGATGCGGGGCCGGTGATCTCGATGATCGACGTCGCCGAGCTGCCAGCTCACCAGCCGCGAGACCTGGAGCGCACGGCGCTGGTCTTGCGCGATCTGAAGGCCAGCGAGCAGGAGTCGGACAGCTTCTGGGCTGGCTGCCTGGGCGTGGAAGTACTGGGAGTCGCCGAGCGAAGGTTGCTCGAAGGCGTGACTGCGGGTGCGGACCGGCGGCAGAACAAGCGCATGGCGCGCAAGGCCCGCACGGCCGCTAGCCGTCCCAGCGCAAGCTGAGCGTTTCGCCCCAGAGCTGCAGGCCGCTCTGCGCGGTCACGTTGATCGCTCGGCCGTCGAGCTTCAGCGTCACCCTGGCGCTGGCGGGGGGCAGGCCAGTCGGGTCGATCCCGGCTGCCGCTGCGAGGTTGCTGCACACCTCGTTGTGCAGCATGAGTCCGGAGCTGAAGGCCTCGCCCGGTCGGGCCTCGTGCTCGAACAGATGCTCGAGCTGGCTGCCATCCGAGGCGGGTGTCAGGCGCAGGCCGCTCGCGCCGGCCTTGCGGGCCTCGACGATCAGCAGTCGAGCCAGCCGGACCGACGGCCCCTGGGCCTCGGCATCGAACCGCGGGCTGTTGGCGTTTTCGAGCAGGTCCGAGAGTCGGCAGGCGTGCTCCAGCGGTAATTCTATCGGCAGCGCAGGCAGCCCCTCGGCACAACCTTCCCAGTCCTCGAGCAGCGGCTCGTCGTCGATGCCGAGATCGGCCAGCACCTGCTGGAGCGCTTGCTGCGCCTCCGCGTCGGGCGCCCAGGGGGCCGCTTGCCCGGCGCCCAGGGGCTCGCGTAACCCCGACTCGAGGATCGTCTGCTGCAGGCAAGCCATCAGTCGATCAACCAGAGAGCGGGTTTCGACCACATGAACAAACCAGCCACACTTTCCTTGCAGCAGTCCCTGACGGATCGCCCGCGCGACGTCCTGTTTAGGAAACAGCCCCAGGCGGGCGTGACGGTATGTCGAGAGCACCGGCGGCAGCGCGTGGTTCGGCTGGTCGAACAGCGGGCGATAACGGTCGTTCTCCAGCACGTAGAGCATGACGAGCTGCTTGTCGGCTGCGCAGGCCCGGGCCAGTGCCTGTTCGGGGTCGTCCGCATCCAGCGCCCTGCGCACCGTCAGACCATTGGCGTCGACGGCGCGGTAGGCGTAGGGTTTCATCGCGCCCCGGCTAGCCCAGCTGAACCGTGTTGAACCCAGCGTCGACGTAAAGCGTTTCAGCCGTGATGCCGGAGGCCAGCGGCGAGAGCAGGAACAGCGCGGCGTTGCCCACTTCTTCGACGGTGATGTTGCGCTTCAGGCAGGCCCGCTCGGCGTTCTCGTCGAGCATGCGCTTGAAGCTGGCGATGCCACGCGCCGAGAGGGTATTGACCGGCCCGGCGGAGATCGCGTTGACGCGAATGTTCTTCGGACCCAGCTCGTAGGCCAGCTGGCGCACGGCGTGCTCCAGCGCGGCCTTGGCCGAACCCATCACGTTGTAGTTGCCGATGGTGCGCTGCGATGCCATGTAGGTCATCGCGACGACGCTACCCCCCTCGGTCATCAGCGGTTCGGCGTGATGCAGTAGCCGCAGGAGGGAGTAGGCGCTGATCTCCAGCGCCATCAGGTAGCCGTCGCGGCTGGTATCCTTGAAATGCCCTTCCAGATCTTCCCGGTTGGCGAAGGCGATCGAGTGGACCATGATGTCGATCCGGCCCATTTGCTGCTGGATCGACTCGAACGCGGCGCTCAGTTGCGCGTCGTTGGTCACGTCGCAGTCGAGCAGCAGCGGGTCGTTCGGCAAGGTGGCCGCCAGCTTGGTGACGCGCGCGCCGAGCTTCTCGCCCAGGTAGGGCAGCGCCAGCCGCGCGCCCGCCTGGCTGAGCTTGCTGGCGACGCTCCAGGCAATCGAGTTCTTGTTGGCCACGCCGAAGACGACGGCGTTCTTTCCGGTGAGGTCGATCGAGATCATGCGCCAGAGGATACCTGCTGAAGGCGCAATGCGAAATGCGCAATGCCGGTTGGCTTGCTGACTACTTGTACTTGTCGCGCCACCACTTCTTCCACTGGGCGATGGCCTTGCCGATCTGTTGCCGGCTGCCGAAGAGCCAGTCGCAGAAATGGTCGGCCTGCGTCAAGCGGCGCAGGCTGCGATAGGCGCAGAAACGAATCCACGGATCGCGGTCGCCCAGCGCGCCGATCAGTCGGGCGATGACCTTCTTGCCCCCGATCGCCCCCAGCGCCAGCGCGGCCTCGGCGCGGCCCAGGGCCCGGGTATCGGCCAGTCGTGCGAGCAGGAAGGGCAGGACCTTGTCCTTGGCGGTGCGTCCCAGCTCGAGCAGGGCGGTCTGCAGGATCGGCGGCACCGTCACCACCGGCACGCTGGCCGGGTTGGCCAGGATCGCCTTGGGTCCGATCTTCTTGTGCCGGTCCTCGCCCTCCTGCTGCTCCTGCGAGGCCCGTCGCACGACCCGCTGCAAGAGGCCGATGTTACTGGTGGCGTAACGGCCCAGCAGTCGCATCGCGGGGATGACCACCCAGTTCTTGCGCATCGCCTTGAAGTCCGCCTGTCCCTGGGCGTAGCTGGCGACGATCTGCCGCGCCGTGCGGATCGCCAGCTTCTCGTCGATCTGCTCCAGCTGCATCAGCGCCCGGGCGCGGATCAACGCGCTGTCAGAATTCAGCGCCATCGCCGCCAGCTTGTCCGGCAGCTCGAGAAAGGTCCAGAGCGACGCGCCATCGAGACTGCCCAGGGCGTGCGCCCGGATCGCGACCTCCGCGGTCTGGTCGGCGATCACCTCGACCAGCCGCTGATTGCCCGCCGGCCCCATGCGCCGCAGCATCTCGCAGGCGAGGAATCGATTGGCCGGCGAGAGCTTGGACAGCGGCTTGTTGCCGCGTATCAGCTCGGTGAAAGCCCGGCGGGCCGTCTGGTGACCCAGCCCAGCGCGCGCGATCAGGCACATCTCTGCGATCACACCGGCGGTGGTGAGCTTGTCCGGCGCCGGGGGTGGATAGATTGGCGTCTGCTTGCCGAACAGATGCTTGTCCTTGCGCAGCTGGCTCTCGAGCAGCCAGAGCAGCTTCAGCACCGGCTTGTCCTTGTGAATGGCCAGTCGCCCGATCGCCGGGATCGCGCTCCAGAGGGCGTCCGAGTCCTTGCGATGGCTGGAGACGAACGCAACCAGCGGCTTCAGCGCGCGGCGATCGCCGATCAGCCCGAGCGCGCTCGCGGCCTGCACGCGCAGGCCGGCGTCCGAGGACTTGAGCGCGGCGATCAACAGCGGCACCACCGTGGTGTCCGCGCGGTCGGTCAGCGCCTGCAGCGCCCGGTTGCGCACGACCCGGTCCTTGTCCTTGAGCAGCGTGCGCAGGCGTGCGCTGGCGATGGCGCCGGTGTACTTGCCGAGCAGCGCAACGGCGTTGCGCCGCACCAGCGGGTGGGGGTGTCGGGTGTAGTGCAGGACCGGCAGCAGTCCCTCGCTGGAGAGGCTCATCAGTCGGCGGGCGAAGCGGCGATCCGGGCTATACGGATATCCGGAAGCCAGCTCGACCAGCGCCAGCTTGTGAATCAGCTTCTCGTACGGCGTCTTGCCGCCGCTGGGCAGGGGCCGCGCCGCGCTGGGCGGGCCGACATACTTCTTGATCAACAGGGCCATCGGCCGCAGTCCCGGCTCGGCGCGCGCGCCGTCGGCCGCCATGTAAGCCGGCTCGCCGAGCAAGACCAGGTACTCGATGGTGGCGGTGCGGTTGATCAATGCCGGGTGAATCGCCTTGCGCAGCATCGTCGCCAGCGCGAGCCAGTAGAGGTGGACCGGCATCGGCGGCGGAAAGCGCCAGCTGGCCGGGATGCCGACCGTGCCGCGTCCGGTCAGCGTGGGGCCAGGCCGCCGCTTGGTGGGCCGCGGGGCAGACCAGGTGAAGTGCTGCGGCAGATCGATCGTGGTGATGCCGGAGAAACCGAACGAGGTCTCCGCGCCGCCGTCGAAGCGTGGGCGTTTGCGTTGCGGCACGCTCTCGATCGAACCCTGGCCCGAGACCCGTCGCGCGCCCGGGATCTTGCCCAGGTCGGTCAGCATCGGTGTGGGCAGGAAGCGGATCCACTCCGGCGGCAGGCCGGGCGGGACGGTCACGTCCAGGTCCGCCTCGAGCAGGGGCGAGGCGGCGATCATCACCGCGCACGCAACGAGCAGCAACCATCGGATCATCTTCAGCTCCATCTGCGCGAAAAGCGCAATTCACGTGCCAGGCCCTGACGAGCTATTTGCCGCCACTATTGTAGGAGATCCCCACAAGAACCCTGTCGGGATTTCCGACAGATGTTGCCAGGATCAGCAAGACCTCTATCATCGTCAAGCATGACCGAGACCGTACGTATCGACACCTCTCGCTGGCAACGCCACGCGCAACGCAAGGGAGACCGCTTCGGCATCCTGGTGGGCGGCGGTCCCGCGCCCGGGATCAACGGCGTGATCAGCGCCGTCTGCATCGAGGCGATCCTCAACGGCTGCCGCGTCTTCGGCATCCGTGACGGCTTCCGCTGGCTGGCCGAAGGCCGCACCGATCATGTCGAGGAGCTGACGCTCGACGACGTGGCCCAGATCCATCTGGACGGCGGTTCGATCCTCGGCACCAGCCGACTCAATCCCACCGGCGATCCTGCCCAGCTGGCCACGGTCGTCAAGACGCTCAAGCAGCTGGGCATCAACATGCTGGCCACGATCGGCGGCGACGACACCGCCTACTCCGCCTCGCGCGTGGCATTGGCCGCGGGCGACGCGATTCAGGTCGCGCACGTGCCGAAGACGATCGACAACGACCTGCCGCTGCCGGGCGACATGCCGACCTTCGGCTACCAGACCGCCCGCCACGAGGGCGTGCGCGTGCTGCGGCACCTGGCGGTGGACGCCAAGACCACCAGTCGCTGGTACATCGCGGTGACGATGGGGCGCAAGGCGGGACACCTGGCGCTGGGCATCGGCAAGGCCGCCGGCGCGACGTTGACGCTGATCCCCGAGGAGTTCAGCGGTGGCGTACCGCTGCGCGTGCTCTGCGACCTGATCGAGACCACGATGCACAAGCGCCTGGCGATGGGGCGCCCGCACGGCACGGTGGTGATGGGGGAGGGAATCATCGAGAAGCTGGACCCCAGCGACATTCCAAATCTCGAGAGCGTCGGCACGGACGAACACGGGCACCTGCAGCTCAACGAGATCTCGCTGGGCGAGATCGTGCGCGCCGAGCTCGGCCGCCGCGGCATCGGCGTGGTGACCAAGGACATCGGCTACGAGCTGCGCAGCGCCAGCCCGATTCCCAACGATCTCGAATATACGCGCGACCTCGGCTTCGGCACCGCCCTCTACCTGCTCGGCGGCGGCTCGCAGGCGCTGATGAGCATCCAGAACGGCGAGCTGGTGCCGATTCCGTTTGCCGAGATCTTCAACACCCCCTCCGGTCGAGCCCAGGTGCGCACCGTCGATCTCAGCGCGCAGAGCTACGTCGTCGCCCGGGAGTACATGATCCGCCTGCAGCCGGAGGACCTGGTCGATCCCGAAATGCTGGGCAAGCTATCGGTCGCCTCG
>CAZMLI010000244.1:4632-7376 GCA_964566865.1 uncultured Planctomycetota bacterium | reverse complement strand
GTGTGGTACAGTAAAGCAGTCCTCTTTCCATGCCGCGCTTGACGCATGGCCCAGCCACGCGTAACGCAACACTTTCAAGCAAAGAGAATGGCAATGGATGGCATCAAGACAGGGCTGCTGGCCCTGGTGATCATAGGTATCAGTCTCGCGGTCGTGGACACCGATCGCCCGCAGAAGCGTCAGAGCCGCCGCCCAACGTCGGTCCGGCGAGTTGCCCGCCCCAGCAAAACACCCGCCCAAGAGCCAAAAGCCGTCAATCAGCTCAAGCAGCGGCTGGAGCAGATGCAAGGCCGGCTCGACAAGCTGGCACAGCGCGACGCCAAGCCAGCGGTGGTCTCGCGGCTGGAGCAGCTGACCGGCAAGGACAACCCGGTGACCGCGCTGACGGCGCTGCAGGACGCGCTGGACCAGCTGGCCCAGCAAACCGATCTGAGCAAGCCGACCGCGGGGCAGCGCGTGTATGGCAAGGTGCTGATCCTGAACCAGATCGGCGACCTGCTCGACCGCAACGCTCCGCTGGAGCGGCGGCTGGCCCCGGACGTGCTCTCGCTGGTCGTATTACGGCTGGAGGAGCTGATTCGCGGGTCGACGGTCATGCCGCGGATGAAGGGCTACATGCTCGGCGCGGTGATTTCTCGCGGCGAGCAGCTCTCCGACCGGACCAAGCGCTTCGTGGCCGACCAGTTGCTGTACAGTCCGGCAGCCGACGCCATGACGATCGCATTTGCGGTCGCTTCGCTGAATCAGAGCGACCTGGAGCATCCCGACATCGTGCGCTCGATGGTCAAGCTGGTCCGCGAAGACAAGATCATGGGCGACCCCAAGAGCGACCACCAGATCCGCTCACAGGCCTACAAGTACCTCAGTGTGCGCCGTGCGCGTCATGAGATCGGCCTGGACGATCTCGGACGGTTCGTCAAGGCATCCAAGCACAGGCGCGATCAGAGCCGCTGAGACCGCGCCGTGGCTTGGCCCACTACTGCAGAATTCGGTAGATCACCGACAGCTTGACCTTGATCGTGATGTCGGTCATCAGCGCTGAGGAGCCCGAGTCAGTCGTGCCCTGTGCGCCCCACATCCGCTGCAGCATCATCATCTGAGGGTCCAGGTTCTTCTTTGCCGCGCTGCCCTCCGTCAACGCATGCAAACCGCCGATCCTGACCCCGCTCAGCTCTGCCAGCCGCAGGGCGCGCTGGCGCGCCTGCTTCATCGCGGCCTTGAAGGCCACCCCCCGCAGCGCCTCCGGGTTGCTCAGCTTGAATGTCACCAGCTTCGATAGTTGACCACGCTGCATGAACACGTTTGCGCCGGAACCGGAGTCCAGCACCATCCCCGCCTTGCGGCCCAGGTCGATCAGCTTGACCAGCGTATCGCTCAGCGCCTGGGCGGTCATCTTGTCGATGCCGCGGAGCGAGAGCCGGATTTCCTCGCTGACATGAATCTTGGTCTCGACCTTGGCCGCCCCGCCGCCCCCGCCAGCGGCCATCATCATCGCCATTTGCTTGTTCGGCGTCTCGCTCTGGATCCGCAAACCCATGCCCGAGACCGAGAGCGCCTCGATCTTGAGCCCCATCATCGCCTTGAGCAGGTCGGCCTTGGCCTTGCGATACTTGCCGAGCGCCTCCGCCGCGGACTTGCCCACACCCCGCACGTGAGCCACGATCTCGGCCACGTTGGCCTTGGCCTTTGCCTGGCCCTCGCCGGTGACGCTGATGCCGCGCGGCCCTTCGGCGAATGCGCTACCGGCGCTGAGGAGCAGTAAAACCATCGCGAGCAGGTACCTGGGGTGTGCCATCGTCTCTCTCCCTCGTATTGGATTGCCGGGAAACGGACCCTACGCCTACCCAGCTTCAAATGTCAACCTTACAATGGTGACCATGAGCCGACCACTGATCTGCGCCTTGCTGCTGCTCCTGAGTCCGGCGGTTCTGAACGCCCAGGACGAGATCATCGCACAGGAAATTCAGAGCATCGGATCGACGATCTACAAGGTCCGCGAGCGGGCGACCTGGATCCTGACGCTGATCGGCAAACCCGCCCGACCGGCCCTGCTCAAGGCCCTCACGGCCAAGGACCTGGAGGTCCGTCGACGGGTCAAGAAGATCCTCGAACGCATCGGCAACGGCGGCAAGCAGCGGGTCTACATCCTCGACCGCACCCTGTCGCACCTGCGCGGCCTGGACAGGCTCGAGAGGCTGGATCTGTCCAACTGCCCGCGCATCAGCAGCATGGGGCTGCGCAACCTCGAAGGGCTGGCGGCACTGCGGCAGCTGGACCTGTCCCATACCAGGATCGACGACAAGGCGCTGTTGCATCTCAAGGCGCTGGGCAAGCTGCGCAGTTTACGGCTGGTCGGCTGCAGCCGGCTGACCGTCAAGGGCCTGCAACAGCTCAAGGCGCTCGAGCGGCTGGAGACGCTCGACCTGTCCCACTGCCCGTCGCTCGGCGACAATATCCTGCCGCTGCTCGAACAGTTGCCACGGCTCACCTCGATCTCGCTGGCCGGAAGCAAGCTCAGCAACGCCGGCCTGAAGCGACTGGCAAAACTTCAAGCGCTGAAAATGCTGGACCTGTCCTTCTGCGACCAGCTCACCGATGCCGGATTCGCACAGCTGAAGCACTTGCCAAATCTGACCCGGTTGCTGCTGCTCGGCTGTGCCGAGCTGACCGACGAGGGGCTGGCCTCCATTGCGTCGCTGACGAAACTCAAGCTGCTGTCGCTCTATGGCTGCGAGCGCATCAGC
>CAZMLI010000244.1:0-4532 GCA_964566865.1 uncultured Planctomycetota bacterium | reverse complement strand
CTTGAGATAGGCCAGTAGTTCCTTGGTCAGCTTGCCGTAGCCCGCGCTGTAGTTCTTTTCCAGCGGCCCGATGGCAGGCTTGCCGACGCGAACGAGGTTCTCCACAGCGGTGATTCGCGCTTCGAGCTCCTTGCTCTTGAGCGCCTCGATGTAGGTCGTAACCTGGGCGGGGTCCCCCTTCTTCGTTCCACAGCCAAGCAAGATCAGAGCCAGAATCAGCAGCATTGAGGTACGCATGTGGGCAGTCTAGCCTTGGATTCCATTAAGGAAAAGGGCTGACAGACTGCTAGAATTCGTCGTGCGCGGGCTGATCGACATCTACCGGGAGAGCATTTGCCAGCGTTATCAACTCGAGCGATTGCGCCGTTTTCCCGAGTATGACAGCCTCTCCGACCGCACCGTCGAGAGCCTGCGCGGCTTCTTCCTGGATCAGCTGTACCCCCCATCTGCAGAGCGCCAGGACCTGGACGAGGCATTCGACGCCGCCATTGCGCTGGCGCGGTCACCGGCCAAGCTGTTGCCGATGACCGGAACTGCACTTCGCTCCCTCTGGCGTCTGGGCCGCCAGCTTCCCGCCGCGATGAGCGCCGGGGCGGCGACGCTCGAGGCGTTCCGTGAGACCCGCCGGCTCGAGGCCGCGCTGCAGGGCCATCTGGACCGTAACGGCCTGACACCGGCCGACCTGGAAGACCCGCAGCAGTTCGCGCGCATGATCGCGGGCGTGCCACGGAGGGAGGTCGAGCGCTTTCGCGGCGAGGTACTGCGGCTGTTCCGCACGCTGGGCAACGTGCCACTGCTGGAGACGACCCTGCGGATCTTCGAGCAGTGCCTGGGGGTCATGCGGCGCAAGACGGAGCGCTACAGCGACGCGGAACGGTCCGGCTTCAGGCTGGGCTGCGGCGTACTGTCCGGCGGGATCGTCCTGTTCGGCGCGCTCGACTCCGGCCAGGTTCCGCTGATCCTGCAGGCCATCGAGCGAATCGAGATCGACTGGTACGAGGCAATGCTGGCCCATGCTTGAACGATATCCCTGCATCCGGCAGCGCGACGAGACCGACTGCGGGGCGGCCGTGCTCGCGACGGTGGCCCGCTGCCATGGGCTGCCGCTGTCGGTGGCCTATATCCGCGATCTCGCCGGCACCGACCTGCTCGGCACCAACCTGCTCGGCCTGTCGATCGCGGCCGAGAAGATCGGCTTTCGCGCGACCGGGCTGCAGGCCCAGTGGCAACACCTGATCGAACGGGTCAGCTGCCCGGTGGTCTGCCACGTCATCACCGAAGCCGGACAGAACCACTTCGTCGTCGTGCACAAGCTGGGCCGGCGCAAGCTGGTCGTCGCGGATCCCGCGACCGGCACGACCACCTGGACCAAGGAGGAATTCCTCGCTCGCTGGCAGGTCCACCGCCAGCGCGACGAACACGGAGAGCCGGTCGGCGAGAGCTTCGGCGTGCTGCTGATGCTGGCGCCGACGCCCGCGCTGCGCCAGACCGACAACAGCCGCTCCCGCTGGAGCCGCCTGTGGGCGATCCTGCGCCCGCGCCTGCCGCTGCTCTGGGAAGCGTTTCTCTGCTCGATCCTGGCCACGCTGCTGGCCCTCGGCGCCTCGTTCTTCATCCAGGTGCTGATCGATCAGGTGCTGGTGCACGAGAAACCCAACGTGCTCGATCTGCTGGCCCTGGGCATGTTCTTGCTGATCCTGTTTCGCACCGCCTTCGGCCTGCTGCGCCAGTACCTGCTGGTGCACCTGGCGCAGAAGATCGACCTGGAGCTGATGCTCAGCTATTACGGCCACCTGATGAGCCTGCCGATGCGCTTCTTTCGCACCCGCCGTGTCGGCGAGGTGCTGTCGCGCATCAACGACTCGGCCAAGATCCGCGCGCTGATCCAGGGCACCACGATTGGCCTGTTGCTGGACGCGACGATGTTCTTCATCGCCAGCGCGGTGATGCTCTACTACAGCTGGACGCTGACCCTGCTGGTCTTCGCCTTCCTGCCGCTGTTCATGATCCTGGTCTACCTGCTCAACCGTCCGGTCCAGCGCGTCGAGCGTCAGTTGATGGAGCAGTCGGCCGACGTGGAGGCCCATCTGGTCGAGTCCTTGTCGGGCATCGCCACGCTGAAGGCCTTCGCCGCAGAGGGCGCCGCGCGGCAGAAGACCGAGACCGGCTTCGTCAAGGTGATCCGAACCGGCTTCCAGTCCGCGATGCTCGGCGCCAGCGCCGCCGCGATCGGCGACCTGCTGGCCGCCTGCGCGATGTTGTTCGTGCTCTGGTACGGCGGCCACCTGGTGATCGCCGGCCAGCTCTCGCTGGGCCAGTTGATGTTCTTCAACGCGATGCTCGGCTATCTGGTCGATCCGATGAAGCGACTGGCGGAGGTCAACATCTCGATTCAGGAGGCGCTGATCGCGCTCGACCGGCTGGGCGAAGTGATGGACCTCGAACCCGAGTCCAGACCCGACGCCCAGGGCGTCTCGATCACCGATGTGCAGGGCGCCTTCGAGATCGAAAACCTGACCTTCGCCTACGGGCACCGCCCTCCGGTGCTGAAGAATATCAGCCTGTCGATCCCGGCCGGCACGACGCTCGGCATCGTCGGCGAGTCGGGCTGCGGCAAGACGACCCTGGCCAATCTGCTGGCTCGCTTCGACGACCCGCAGGAGGGTCGGATCCTGCTCGACGGCACCGACATCCGCGACTGGAACCTCAAGGCGCTGCGCAAGACGCTGGGCATCGTGCCGCAGGAGACCTTCATCTTTCGTGGCAAGGTGCGCGAGAACATCACCCTGGGCAAACCAGGCGCCACGCTCGAGCAGGTCATCGCCGCCGCGCGCGCCGCCGGGGCGCACGAATTCATCAGCCAGCTGCCGCACCGCTACGAGACGATGATCGGCGAACGCGGCTCCGATCTGTCCGGCGGCCAGCGCCAGCGCCTGGCGATCGCCCGCGCGCTGCTGCACGACCCGCAGGTGCTGATCCTCGACGAGGCCACCTCCAGCCTGGACTCGCTGTCCGAGCTGGCGATCCGCGAGACGCTCGCCCGCGTGACGCAGACCACCGTGCTGATCGCCCATCGACTCTCGACGGTGATGCAGGCCGACCTGATCGTGGTGCTGCATGACGGGCGGGTCGTCGAGCAGGGCGCCCACGACGAGCTGATGGCCCGCGAAGGCCGCTATCACGCGCTCTGGCAGCGTCAGCTGCCTAGCGCCCCGGACCTCTCCAGGCGGAGCTGACACATGGACCACTGGATAGACCTGACACAGGGCGGCGAGGCGGCGGAGATCCTGCTCAGCCGCCCCCCGCGCTGGGTGCGCAGCTCGATCTACCTCTTCTGCGCGCTGTTCGCCACGGTGATCGCCTGGGCCTACCTGAGCAAGATCGATCTCTATATCTCGGCGCCCGGCGTGGTCCGTCCACTGGGCGATCTGGTCACCGTCCAGGCCTCGGTGCCCGGCCGGCTGCTCAGGGTGACGGTCAAGGAGGCCGAGCTGGTCGAGAAAGGGCAGCTGCTGTTCCAGCTGGAGTCCAGCGAGATCAACAGCCAGCTGCTCAAGGCGCGCAAGCGCCACGAGGGCGCCCGCGGGCGATTCGAGGTCCTGCGCAGCTCGCACGAGACGCTGCTACTGCAACAGAAGGCGGAGCTCGAACGCGACCTGATCGAGATCTCGCTCGCCGCCGGCGAATTGAAGCGCGCCGTCACTGCACGGGAGCGCGCAGCTTCCGCGGTCACGGAGGCCCAGGCGCGGATGGACGAAGCGCAGGGCGCCTACCAGCGGACCAAGCGACTGGTGGAGCAACGCATCGGCACCCAGGCCGACCTGCAGGCCAAGCTGCAGGCGCTGAAGGCCGCGCAAGCCGCCAGATCCGGCTCGTCGGCCGCGGCCCGCATCGCCGCGCAAGATGTCGGACTGGCGGGCAAGAAGCTGGAGCTGAAGAAGAAGCAGAGCGAAGTGGCGATCCGGGTCAACAAGGGCGCGCTGGCCCAGCTCCAGTCCAGGCGGGTCGGCCTCGACCGCGAGGTGGCCGAGACCCAGCTCGAGATCCAGCGCCTGGAGAACAGCCTGCGTCAGTATGCGGTGCGGGCCCCCGTTCGCGGCGTCGTCACCTCGCTGATGCACAAGACCGGCGGCGGCTTCGTGAAGTCCGGCGACGTGCTCCTGCGCATCGCACCAGAAGGCGCAGCCTGGATCGTCGAGGCCCAGGTGCCCAACCGCGACGCCGGTCCGCTGCGCGAAAAAATAGGCGGCCCGGTCACGCTCAAGTTCGACGCCTTCCCCTTTCGCGACTACGGCACGATCCAGGGCAGCCTCGTATCGGTCTCACCCGATGCGACCTCCCACCCCAAACATGGCCTGGTCTATACCGTCCAGATCCGCCTGGCCACGACCACCCTGCGACGCGGCCGGCGCAGCGGACGCATCGCGCTCGGCATGACCGCCACGGCCCAGATCATCAAGGAAAAGGAGCGCATCCTGGCGATCCTCTTCCGTGAGATCCGCGACCGCGTTTCAGTCGACTAGCAGCCTGTG
>CAZMLI010000243.1:0-7388 GCA_964566865.1 uncultured Planctomycetota bacterium | reverse complement strand
CCCTACTGTAGCTGGTACTCCGGCATGCTGGTGATCAGCAGCAGCGTTCTGGCCCAGTCGCCGTGCTGATCCGCCAGCAGCGACTGACGCTGGTTGTCGAGCGGACGGTGCAATAACAGCGCGCTCAGGCGCGCGGCGGGGATCTTGCGCAAGGGAGCCGTGGCGGGAGCGCCGCGAACGAGCGCGGCGGTCATGTTGTAGCGCGAGAGCATCGTCGCGGTATTGATCCAGCTACGGCCGCCGTCCCAGCCCTTGACGTTGACCGGGTCGAACAGGCTCTGACCGATCCGCGGCAGGGTGTGGATCGCATGCGCGGCGACGACCTGCGACGGGGTGCCAAGCAGCCGCGCGGTGCCGACCAGCAGCTCGGTCGGGCTCTTGATCTGTGTGCCGATCACGCGTGGACTGTAGAAAGCGCGCGAGAGGAACAGCTCCCGCAGCACGGGCTTGAGCTGGTAGCGGTGCTTGCGCAGGGAGGCGGCCAGGCCGGCGACCCAGCGGCGGTCCGGATTGGCGCAGACGAAGAAGCGCAGCAGCTTCGTCGCCAGGCGGTTGGCGGTGTGCGGCGAGGCGAGCAGGATGCGGATGATGTCGTCGCCACCCAAGCGGCCACGTCGGCCGAGAAACTGCTTGGTCCCGTAATCGTGCTGCCAGAAGCGGAACTGGAAGCGCATCCCGCCCCAGAGGCTGTAGTTCCAGCCGGTGAAGGCGCGGGCCGCTTGTTTGACGTCGCGCTCGGTGTAGTGGCCGATCCCGAGGGTGAACAGCTCCATCAGCTCGCGGGCGAAGTTCTCGTTGGGGTGGGAGCGCACGTTCTTGTCGCCGTCCAGATAACGCAGCATCGCCGGGTCGCGGGCGATCCCGCGCAGCAGCGCGCCGAAGTCGCCGGTGGCGTGCTTGCGCAGCAGCCGGTTCTGCCGCGCCATCAGGTGCGCGTCCCGGACCTTGTCCCAGCCGGTCGCGAAGTGGCTGTGCCAGAACATCGTCATCTTCTCTTCCAGCGGCCGCTGCGTGCGAACCATGCGCTGGACCCACCAGGCGCGTAGGGTGCGGATCAACTGCTCGTCATGACGCAATCCGAGCACCGCGACGGTCTCGACCCTGGCCGCCCGATGGATCAGCGCGCGGGTCAGCTTGTTGTCGGGGACCAGCGGGACCTCCTTGCGCACGTCCCGCATGAAGCGTTTCGCCTGGCGCTTGCTGCGGCGCTCGATCCGGCGCATCACCGCGGGCGACTTGCGGTCATAGAGCGGCAGCTTTACCGGCGCCAGGGCCGGCAGCTTCTCGTAGTCGAGCAACTGCGCGACGGCCTGTCGCGGGGTCATCCTGGCCAGCCGCTGGATCTCGGCCGGGCTGCCGCCGAACCCGGCGCGGCGCAGCAAGTGGGCCGCCTTCTGCGCGTCCCAGTGCGCGGGCGCGAGCGGGGCGAGGTCGTCAGCCCAGGCGGGGAAAGAGGATAGGGAGAAAGCCAGCAGCAAGGTGGTCAGTCTCATGTCCATGGTACGCGCGCGATCCGCCAGCGTTGGCTCTGCTAGCGGGTCAGCTTGTCCAGCTCCGACTGGCTCGCGCGCAGGTCGGGATGATCGGCCTGCAAGCATGCCTTGCGGATCTCCAGCGCCCGCCGGAACAGCGCGGTCGCGCGCTTGCGATTGCCCTGCCGGAGCCGCAGCAGACCCAGTGCGTGTTGCGTCTGGGCCAGCAGCGGATGTGAGCCGAGCTTCTGGCTGCGGATCGTCAACGCCCGGGTCAGCGAGGTCTCGGCCGCCGCCAGCCTGCCGCGTCTCAGTTGCAGCCTGCCGAGGGCGGTCAGGGTGATCGCCAGCGCGGGGTGTGATGCGCCCAGCAACGCCTCACGCAGCGACAGCGAGCGTCGGTAAAGCGACTCGGCCTTGTCCTGCGCGCCCTGCGCGGCCCGCAGATCAGCCAGCGCGTTGAGGCTGTAGGCCACATGCGCGTGGCGCTGGCCGAAGAGGCGTACGCGACTCTCCAGCGCCTGCGTCAGCAGCGGTTCGGCTTCGGTCAGCCGGCCCAGATCGGTATAGAGGCCGCCCAGAATCGTCGCCGTGGTCGCGACGCTTGCGTGCGCGGCGCCCAGCTTCGCGCGCTTGATCTTCAGCGCTCGCAGCAGCAGTTTTTCAGCCTGCGCGCGACGCGCGAGCAGCTTGTAGAGCGAGCCGAGGTTGTTCAGACAAGTCGCCACCAGTGGGTGTGATGCGCCGAGCGCCTTCTCGCGGATCGCCAGCGCCTCGGTGTAGCTCGCTTCGGCCTGACGGTAGTGGCCGCGCGCGCGGGTCACCGTGGCCAGGCTGTTCAGGCTGGTCGCCAACCGGACTTGCTGGTTCGCGCGGCGGCCTTCTCTGACCGCGCTGCGGAACCACTTCTGGGCGGCCTGCCAGTCGCCACGGCGATAGGCGCCCGTGCCCGCTGCCATCAGGCTGTCCCACTTCGCTTCCTGCGCACTCGCCGTCATGCAGAGGGCGAGCAACGCCGCCAGGGCACTGCACTTCATCGCTGCCATCCGCGCAGCCTGCACCATCCATGTCATCATCAGGTCATGCTATGATGCGCGGATGAAACGTTTTGCAGGCACAGATACTTATGTGCTCGACGACGAGCTCGAGGAGGTGATGAACATCTCCATCGGGCTGGAGATGCCGCTGCTGTTGAAGGGTGAACCCGGAACCGGCAAGACCCTGCTGGCCCACGAGGTGGCCCGCGCGCTGCAGATGCCGCTGCTGATTCTCAACGTCAAGAGCACGATGAAGGCGGTGGACGCCCTCTACCACTACGATACGCTGACCCGGCTCAACGACAGCCGTTTTGGCGACTCCGAGCGGGACGTGCACAACATTCGCGATTACATCCGCATGGGCAAGATCGGTCAGGCGTTCGTCGCGGAGAAGCGCACGGTGCTGCTGCTCGACGAGATCGACAAGGCGGAGTCCGAGTTCCAGGACGACCTGCTCGACGTGCTCGACGGCATGTCGTTCGACATCGTCGAGGTCGACGAAACGGTGACGGCCATTCATCGGCCGGTGGTGATCATCACCTCCAACTCCAAGCGCGATCTCTCCGACCCCTTTCTGGGGCGCTGTAACTTTCACCATATCGCCTTCCCGGATCGCGCGATGATGGAACGGATCGTGCACGCGCACTACCCCGACATCGAGGAGCGGCTGCTCGATCAGCTGCTCGAGGTGTTCTATCGGCTGCGTGGCGTGCCGCGCATCGAAAAGAAGCCGGCGACGCGGGAGCTGATCAACTGGATCCGCGCGCTGCTGCTCGAGGACATCGATCGAGACAAGCTACTGCGCCGCGCGCCGTTCCTCGGCGTGCTGCTGAAGAAGTCGGAAGATATGCAACTCGGCCGCGAGGCGCTGGGAATCCGCTGAGCCGATGTTCGCCTCGTTCTACTACGGGCTGCGCGACGCCGGAATTCCGGTGCAGCCGACGGCCTATCTGCGGCTGCATCAGGGTCTGCGCATGGGCCTGGCCAGTGGGGGCTTGACCAGCTTCTACCGGCTCTGCCGCACGGTTCTGGTCAAGAGCGAGAAGCACTTCGACACCTATGACCGCGTCTTCCTGCAGCACTTCAAGGGTGTGGTCAGCGACCGGCTGGCCGACGATCTGCTCGAGGCGCTCGACGACTACCTGGAGTCCTGGCTCGAAGACCCGCTGGTTCGCGAGTTGCTGACCGACACCGAGCGCGAATCGATGACCACCGAGGAGTTGCTCGCGCTGTTCGAAGAGCGGCTCGCCGAGCAGGACAAACGTCACGACGGCGGCGGCCGCTGGATCGGCACCGGCGGACGGTCGCCGTTCGGGCATAGCGGACAGGTGCCCGGCGGCATCCGGATCGGCGGCGGCTCGCGCATGGGGTCGGCCGTCAAGGTGGCGGGCGAGCGGCGCTGGCGCAACTACTCGAGCAGCGAGGTGATTCGAGAGCAGCAGATGGGGGAGGCGGTGCGTCGGCTGCGCCAGATGAAGAAGATCGGCGCCGAACGGATCCTCGATATCGACGAGTCGATCCGCCAGACGGTCAAGCTCGGCGGCGAGATCGAGCTGGCCTTCTCGCGCGACGAGCACAACAAGATTCGCGTGCTGCTGCTGCTGGACAATGGCGGCTGGTCGATGGATCCCTACATCATGCTGGTCAGTCAGCTGTTCGTGCACGTGCGCGATCAGATCCGCGAGCTGAAGACCCACTTCTTCCACAACTGCATCTACGAGACGCTCTGGACCGACCCGCGACGGCAACGTGGTCTGTCGACCGAGGATGTGCTGCGTCTGCCGCGTGATTACAAGCTGATCATCGTCGGCGATGCGTCGATGGCGCCCGAGGAGCTCGAGGCCCGCGGCGGCGCGATCTATCGCTGGGGCGGTGACGCGCCGTCCGGCATCCAGTGGCTGCGGCGACTGGCCGACCGCTTCGACCAGGCGGTCTGGATCAACCCGATCCAGCAGGAACGCTGGCGGCGGGCTTATGGGGCCTACACGATTTCCCGCGTGGGCGATGTCTTCCCGATGTTCGATCTCTCGCTGGATGGGATCGAGCGGGCCGTCGACCAGCTGAACCGGAAGAGCAGTTGATCCAGTTCAGCTTCAACAGGCCGAAGGAGTCGATCCTGCTCAAGGGGCATGGCAAGGCGGTCTTGACGGTCGACTTTCATCCCTCGGGCCGCTGGGTCGCCAGCGGCGGGACCGACCATACGATTCGCGTCTGGGATCTCAACCAGAAGATACGGACCCACAAGCTGGCCAACCATACCGCGCCGGTGCCCGCCGTGCGTTTTCATCCGGGCGGCGAGCTGATCGCCTCGGCCGGACAGGACGGCAAGGTCTTCTTTCTCAAGTTTCCGGAGATGCAGGTCTTCTGGCAAACACAGGGCTTCAGCGGCAAGAAGGGCGACCTCTGCTTCGACCCCTCGGGCCGTTATCTGGCTGGCAGCGGCGACGACGGCACGATCAAGGTCTGGGAGGTGCCGGGCGGCAAGCTGCACAAGTCCTGGAAAGGGCACGAGCAGATGGTCAGCTCGATCCGCTTCCATGCCGGCGGAGGGCTGCTCGCGACCGGCTCGCTCGATGGCTCGATCAAGATCTGGCAGTTTCCCGAGTGCGTCCTGCGGGCCGAGATCCAGGGACACGACGGGCCCATTCTCTGTCTGGACTTCCATCCCGACGGCCGGTTGATGGCCAGTGGGTCGCAGGACAAATCCGCTTTCATCTGGGACTATCCCGGGAGTAAGATCTTACACGAGATGCATCTACACGCCGGGTTCGTCACCGCCTGCCGGTTCCATCCGGGGGCCCAGGTGCTGGCAACCGGCAGCAACGACAGCACGATCAAGTTCTGGGAGAATCGAAGCGGAAAGCTGATCGGCAATATCAAGGGCGTCGACTGGACGATCCACGAGATCGCCTTCGATCCCAAAGGTCGGCTGATGGCAGCCGGCAGCACCGACAAGAAGCTGCGCATCTGGGATCTGCGCCAGCGCAAGACACCGGCAAGGAGCCGCTAGGCCATGGCGAGCAGACAGAACCCGAAGCTGGCGACGATCTCCCGGCGACTGGCACGCGAGGACCAGTTGCCCGCCCTGCCCGAGATCCTGACCCGCGTCAAGGACGTCACCAGCGACCGTGACAGCTCCGCCTCCGATCTGGCCGAGGTGATTCTCAAGGATCAGGCCCTGACCGGGCGAATCTTGAAGGTGGTCAACTCACCGTTCTACAGCCGCTACGACAGCCAGGTCACCACCGTGACCGAGGCGATCGTCGTGATGGGCTTCGAGAACGTGCGCAACATCTCGTTTGCCGCCTCGGCCAAGGCCGCGCTCGCCATCGCGCTGCCCACGGAGATCATGACCGACTTCTGGTCGCATGCGCTGGCCACCGGCGTCTGCGCGCAGATGCTCGCCCGCGAGGCCAACCTGGCGGTGACCGAGGAGGCGTTCGTCGGCGGTCTGCTGCACGATGTGGGCAAGCTGATCCTGGCGCGCTACTATCCCGCCGAATACGAGAAGGTCTTCGAGTCGGTACAGGCCGGCAAGAGCTTCATCAAGGCCGAGCACCGGCACATCGGGGTGGACCATGTGGAGGTCGGGCTGGAGCTGGCCAAGCGCTGGCGCTTCGCCCCGGCCCTGAGCACCCTGATCGGCGCCCACCATGACCTGGATGCGATTCCCCCGGGCGATTCGACGGAGTTGCCGCGTCTGGTCTACCTGGCAAACCAGCTGACGACCGTGCTCTATCGCGATTGGGTGCAGGACCGCGGGCCACAACTCGAGAACGTACTGCTCTGCTCCCACACGCTGATCGAGTTGCCGGAGCAGTCGATTCGCGAGGTCATCAGCGTGCTCAAGGAACGCATCGAGGAGATGGCGCAGTGCTTCGGCATCCGCATCGGAAAGCTGCCCGATCTGCCCGAAGGCTTTGCGCCAGCCCCGGCCGTGGTTCCCCAGCCGACCGCCGATCTCGAGGGGCTCCGGTCAGAGGTGGCGCGGCAGCAGCAGTGGATGACGATGATGGGCCGCATCACCGAGGCGCTGGTGCGAGAAGAGCAAGCCCAGCCGCTGCTCCAGCTGATCCTGGATGCGGCCACCGACGGTCTGGGCCTCCAGCGCGCCATGCTGGTCCTGCAAGATGCGGATCCCGCCACCCGGCTGCGAGTGGCGCTGGTTGCCGGCAAGCCCCAGCCGCCCGAGCTGCTGGCCTTCGAGGTCTCCCTGCCCGGGGCCGGCATCATGGCCCGCACCCTGCGCGAAGGGACGTCGCAGCAAATCCTGGACTGTGCGCTGCCGCTCTATGCGCACGCGCTGAGCCCCACGGAGCGAGAGGTGCTTAATACCTGCGCGCTGGCCAGCGTGCCGGTGCTGCTCCGGGGCAAGACCGTCGGGCTGTTGCTGGCCGATAACTCTGCCGAGGCGGGGCCGATCACTGATAGTGTGCTGGAGAGCTTGCAGTTGCTGGCCAACTATTTGTCGTTGACGCTGGATCAGAAGAGCTAGCCCATCAGGGAGGGCGAGCCTCCCGGCGAGCCGCGGCGCGAAGCGCCGGAAATGGCAAACTCGCGGTGATTTCGCGGCGTGACCGTGTTCCGTGGCCGTGGGGCGTGGGCCGTGTTCCGTGGGCCGTGACCGTGACCGTGACCGTAACGGGGGGGGCCTAGCAGTTGGTCAGGTCTTCTTCGGCTTGCGTCAGGTCCTCGAGCAAGGCGGCCGCGTCTGGGTAACGGCTGGCGGGGTCCTTGCCCAGCAGGCGCAGCAGCAGCGCCTTGAGCGAGATCGGTAGCCCCTCCGGCAGACGTTGTTCGAGCTGCGGCTCCTCGCGCAGGATCCGCTGGAGCAAGGTCCACAACGACCCGTCGCTGAAGGGTGGCTGGCCGGTCAGCA
>CAZMLI010000242.1:0-7388 GCA_964566865.1 uncultured Planctomycetota bacterium | reverse complement strand
GCGCGGGGTGGTCTTGCCGGCGGCCTCGGCTGGCTGGCGGGCCGAAAGCTCCGCGACGCGCTGCCCGAGGCTGTCGAGCTGGGTGCGCAGGCGGGCCAGTTCCGGCTGCTGCGTCCCGGCGCGGCGGGTCTGCTCGACGCCCCCTGGAGCGCTGGCCTGGATCGCCTCGACCTGCTCGGCCAGCCGCGCGTTGTCCTGCCGCAGGCTGAGTGCCAGGAGCAAGGCCGGAACCGCGATCAGCGCCGAGACCATGGTCGTGGCGCTGGCGAGCAGCAGCCCGGTCTGTCTGCTGCGGGGCGATCGCTGGGGAACTGGCGCGGGCGCGAGCTCTTGCGGTCGCAGCGCCAGCATTCTGCCGCAGCGTGGGCACTTGCCCTTGTCATACGGGAAGTCGGGCTCGACTTCGATGTGCTTGCCACAGGTGCAGGTGATTCGCAGGGTGCTCACTCTCTAGTATAGGGTGACTCGGGCGCGTTCAAAAAGTTCGGGGTCGATCCCGAAAGCATCTCGCAGCAGCGTGCCCTGCAGGGGATCCACCTCCGACTGAAAGCGCTCGTTGGCCCCGACCCGATGATAGTGCACATCTCGCAGGTAATGACGCGCTTCGCGGGTGATGCTGCAGAGGACCAGCGAGTCCATCATCGGCCAGTCGAAGGAGTCGGTCCAGCGGTCGATGAAATCCGACTCGCTGACCGTCGCCGAGTGCAGGCGGTAGCGGAACTTGCGATGTGCGCCATTGACGGTGTAAAGAGTCCAGGACTCGCCGTCGGCCGCTGGCTCGAGCAGCAGCTCCTCGCCCGGCGCGGGGACCCGCACGGCCTGTGTCTGGTCCAGCGCCAGGGGGTGGTCGAGCAGGTAGCCTGGATCGGCCAGGTAGCGGCGCCCGTCGATCCGGACGGCCAGGGCAGAGTGCGCGGCGGTCATATAAGAACGGTCCGCGAGCAGGTACTCCCACTGGAAACCGGCCTGCTCGAGAATCTCGCCGAGGAAGTAGGTCAGCGCGAAGCAGGTGCCGCCCGCCCCGTAGCGATCGTGGTCCGCCAGTACCTCGTCCGGCAGCCGCCGCTGGGAGCCCGCGTCGGCCCGTTTGATCAGCTTGGTCAGGTTTTCGTAGGGCAGGGCCGAAAAACGCGCCAGAATGTAGTCGAGCCGATCGGGCCGCTCGAGGCGATCCAGAAAGGCGCGCGCGGCTCGACTCATGGGCCGAACAGTCCGGTGAGGTCGACGTTGCCGCCGGTGATCACGACCCCCACGCGCCCGCTGAACTCGCCCTTGAACAGCGGCGCCACGGCGACGGCGCTCGACGGTTCGATGATCAGCTTGGTGCGCTCCCAGACGAAGCGCTGGGCCTCGCGCAGTTCCTCCTCGCTGACCAGGTTGATCGAGATATCGTGTGCCTTGAGGATCGAGAAGGTCAGCTCGCCGAGGCAGGTCAGCAGGCCGTCGGCGATCGTGTCCGGGACATGCTGCTCCACGCGTTCACCGCTGGTCAACGAGCGATGGGCGTCGTCGGCGCCGACCGGCTCGCAGCCGACGAGCCGCACGCCGCGCTCCGCGCAGACGATCGCGCAGCCGGAGAGCAGTCCGCCGCCCCCGACCGGCGCGAGCACCGCATCGAGGCCCGGGATCTCGTCGAGCAGCTCGAGCGCGGTGGTGCCCTGGCCTGCGACGATTCGCACGTCGTTGTAAGGATGGATCAGCTCGGCGCCCGTCTTGGCGATGATCTCATCGACGGTCGACCTGCGGGAGGCCACGTTGGGCTCGCATTCGACCACCGTCGCCCCGTAGCCACGCACCGCGTTGCGCTTGACCGCCGGCGCATTGCTGGGCATCACGACGGTTGCCGGGATCCCGTGCAGCCGAGCGGCGAGCGCCACGGCCTGGCCATGGTTGCCGCTGGAGTGGGTGATCACCCCGCGCGCCAACGCATCTTCGGAGAGCTGCGCGATGGTATTGGTGGCGCCGCGAAACTTGAATGCGCCGACCCGCTGCAGGTTCTCGCACTTGAGAAAGACCTGGCAGCCCGCCCGCGTATCGAGCGAGTCGCAGGTGATCACGGGCGTTCGGTGCGCGAACGGCGCGATACGGCGCGCGGCGTCCAGAATGTCCTGGTAGGTGACCGGAGGCTGTTCCATGCCTCAGTGCATAGCAGTGAGGGCGGTCGGCCGTCAAGAAAATGCGGGATATCGACGCGCCTTGACCCGGTCCGGCTCGCGGGAGATAATCCGCTCAATGAGTAACGAACGTCGACAGGCGGTTCTGGCCCGTGTGCGCAGCGCCCTGGATGCCTTCTACATGCTCCAGCGGATCGACTGGGACTACGACATCAAGGAAGCGCTGGAGAAGATCCTCGAGCTGGCGGTCAAGGAGCTCAAGTTCAGCGGCGACCTGGAGGTCAGGCGGGCGATGATCGTGCTGCGCGAGCAGGATCGCTCGCTGGCCTTCCACGCCGGCTGGTTCAACGAGAATCAGGTGGTGCGCTACAGCAGCACCGTTGTCGAGGACGTGCTCAATACCGGCCAGCCGGTCTTCTGCTTCGACTCCGGCTCCGACTCGCGGTTCAACACCGGTCACAGCGTGCGGATCAAGCGGCTCGAGAGTTTCGCCTGCCTGCCGATCGACATCCAGGGCACACGCGTCGGGGCGCTGTTCCTCGACACCACCGGCTCGACGCGGCAGTTCGAGTCGGAGGACACCCAGTTCCTGGCCGAGTTCGTCTCGATCATCAGTCCGTACATCAAGACCGCGCTGTTTCATCAGCTGCACCTCGAGGAATTGCAAGAGCGCCACGCGCCGGTGTTCTGGGGCCAGGTCGGCAAGTCGGGCCGGATGCAGCAGCTGTTCGATCAGATTCGCCTGCTGGCCAAGACCGAGGCGACCGTGCTGATCACCGGAGACACCGGCACCGGCAAGAGCCTGGTCGCGCGCGCGATCCATCAGACCAGCGATCGCGCGGAGGAGCCGTTGTTGATCGTCGACTGCGCGTCGCAGTCGGCCGAAGACGCGGAGCTCGAACTGTTCGGCACCGAGGCGCGCGATGGCGCGCTCCTGCGGGCGGATGGCGGAGTGGTGCTGCTCGACGAGGTGGCGGAGATCGGACCGCAGGTCCAGGCCAAGCTGCTGCGTTTTCTGCAGGACCAGGAGTTCCGCCCCGTCGACTCCGAGAAGGTGTTGAGCGTCGACGTGCGGGTGCTGGCCTCGACCAACCGCGATCTGCGCAAGCGGGTCGAGCAGGGCTCGTTCCGGCAGGATCTGTACTTCCGCATCAACGTGCTGCAGATCCAGACGCCGGCGCTGCGCGAGCGTCTCGATGACATCCCGGACCTGGTGGCCCACTTCATCAAGCAGATCAACGAGAACAACTCGAAGCAGGTGACCGAGGTGACCGCCGATGCGCTGTCGGCGCTGCGCCGTCATCGCTGGGATGGCAACGTGCGTCAGCTGGAGCACACGATTGCGCGCGCCGCACTGTTCGCCAAGGGCGAGCAGATCCGGCTCGAGGACCTGCCCGAGGAGGTGCGCAGCACCGGTCCGTCGATGGCCGAGCTGGGCTTTCAGCGCACGCTCGAAGAGGTCCGTCGAGAGCTGGGCGAGAGCGGAGAGAAGGAATATGTCGAGCGGGCGCTCGAGCAGGTCAAGGACCAGGCCGAGGGCCGCGTCGATCTGGTCGAAAAAGCGCTGCAGCTGATTCCTGAGTGTTCCGCATCGACTCTACGTCGCAGAATCAAGTTGCTCGAGATCGATCTCTCCCGGTTTGCCGCCAAGCAGACCGGACGCAAGCGTTAGGAGGACTCCATGCGCATTTGCCTGATGGCGCTGCTGCTGGTCGCGGTCGCTCCCGGACCGTTGGTTGGCCAGGAATTGAACTGGAAGAGCCTGGAGTACTGGCACCGCCATATCCTGCCCAAGTCCAGCGAGTTGACCTGGCAGAAGGTGCCCTGGCGGCCGACCTACTGGGGGGCCGTGATCGAAGCGCAGAAGAAGCGCCGGCCGATCCTGCTCTGGACGATGAACGGCCATCCACTGGCCAACACCTGAAACAATGGCGTCAAGGGCCGACAGTTTGTCTGGTCCAACCCGAAGATTCAGGCGCTACTGCGCAATTTCGTGCCGGCCACCGACGAAGTCTGGCGCCTGCAGAACCGCAAGGACGACGACTGCAAGCTGTTCATGAAGTTCGCGGTCCAGGGTCATTACGGTGCCGGACCAAAGACCAAGCAGGGCATCTACGCCGTCACGCCCAGCGGCTTGCTGCTCGGAGCGCTCAACTCCAATAATCCGGCCCGGGTGATCGCGATGCTCGAAGGCGCGCTGAAGAAGTGGGCGCAGACGCCGATCAAGTCCCGTTACCTGAGTAGCGACCCGGCCAAGGCCAAGGTCCCGCAGCGGCTGGCGAAGTATCCCGCTGATGGCCTGGTCTTGAAGGTGATCTCTCGTGACCTGCCCACCGCGACCCGCCCGCGTGGCTGGAAGGGGGTGGCCTGGAACGTGCAGTACGCCTGGTTTCGCCAGTCCGAGGTGCGCCAGTGGTTACCAGCGCGGATCGAGAAGGGCGCCCTGCACGACGTGCCACGGGCGCTGGTCGAGCGGCTGGTGCGGTTCCACCTGATCGACAACGTGCGCGGGCAAACCCTCTCCTACAAGAAAAGCGAGATCAAGCAGGCGGTGCTGGCCACGCAGGTTACGCGCATCCGTCGCGGCATGATTTACCTGCGGCTGCGCGGGGAGTCAGAAACGAAGAGTGGCAGCCGAGGCTTCAAGGCGAAGCTGTTCGGTACGGCACGGTACGACACTCGCAAGCAACGCTTTGTCAGCTTCAAGCTGGTGGCCAAGGGCATTCGCACCGGCGCGACCCGTTACAACTTCCGCCAGGGGGACCTGGGGCCGGCGCCGCTGGGCATCGCCTTCGTGCTCGGCCGGGACATTCCGCAGGAGCATGTCGTGCCTTACTTCTTTCACCAGTACGGCTGGAAGTAGTCAGGCGACGAGCAACGCGATCAGCGCTTCGAGCGCGCGATGCTTGGGCGCGCCGATGCGCCGCAGCAATCCATAGGTGATCGGTTCTCCCGGCAGCATGCCGGTGATGTCGAACGCCTTGAGCCCTTGCTCGGACCAGGACTCGCGCGTCTCGCCCCCCTCTGGCAGAGCCATCGGAACGAAGGCCGGGCCGACACCGGCGCGGACCAGGGCGCTGAGTGTCTCCAGCGAACTCGCCTCCGCGGCGATGCGCAGCCGGATGCCAGCCTCGCGAAAGATCGCCTCGATCATCTCCCGGCCAGGCTGGCCCCGCTCATAGACGCACAGCGGCATGCCGTCCAGCTCGGCCAGCTCCGGCGGCTGGTTGCGCTGCGCCAGCGGATGATCTCGCGGCGCACAGAGTGCAATTCGCACTGACAGTAGCGGGATTTCGCGCAGGGGGCCTTGCCCGACCCCGATGATGGCGACGCCGGCATCCGCCTCACCGGCGGCGACCATGCGAGCCACCTCCGCCGCCGAACGATCGGCCAGGCGCACGCTGATCAGTGGATTGTCCCGTCGCAGGCTGGCCACCGCGGGCACCAGCAGGTCCAGTGCGATCGAGCCCTCTGCCGCGATCACCAGCTGTGCGGCGCTGTCCTCGCCGATCGCGCGCACCACACCCGCGAGCCCCTCGAAGAACGGCGCCACGAACGCGTGCAACACCCTGCCCTCGGGAGTCAGCACCGTCTTGCGCGCCGCGGCCTGCACGCAGAGCGAGATGCCCAGCGTCTGCTCCAGCTTGCGCACCTGCTGATAGATCGCAGGTTCGGAGATCGGATACGGAATCGCCCGCGCGGCCGCCGCGTAGCCGCCGGCCTTGCCGGTGTAGTAGAAGCCCTCGAGCTGATGCAGTCGCAGATTCATTCGATAATCATAGCTTAATAGAAGTTGATTTATCGATAAATGTTCAATTGAAGCCGCGGATCGTAATATTTGAGCAGACTACTCAACAGGAGCTTAACAAATGATCTCACAAGTGGTTAGGGAAACCGGTCGGTCTCGCAAGGTCAACGACGTGCACTCCGGCCTCAACGCGACGCGAGTGCGGGAGATCCAGCAGCCTCAGAGCCACGAGGCGCTGACGGCGGTCATTCGACAGGCTTGCCGGCGTGGCATGCCGGTGAGCATCGCCGGGCGCAGAAACGCGATGGGGGGGCAGCAGTTTCTGACCGATGGGCTGCTGCTGGATACGCGCCGGATGAACCGCGTGCTGCGCTTCGATCGCAGACGGGGGCTGGTCGACGTGCAGGCCGGCATCACCTGGCCTGAGCTTATCGAAAGCCTGGCGAAGTTGCAGCCTGGCGAGCAGCGGCCGTGGAGTATCGTGCAGAAGCAGACCGGGGCCGATCGCTTGAGCCTCGGCGGCGCGCTGGCGTCGAACGTGCATGGTCGGGGGCTGACGCTGGCGCCCTTCATCGGTGATGTCGAGTCGTTCTTGCTGGTCGATGCGCGCGGTCGCACGCGGCTGTGTAGCCGCAATCACGAGCCGGAGCTGTTCCGGCTGGCGATCGGAGGATACGGCCTGTTCGGCGCGGTCAGCAGCATTCGATTGCGTCTGGCGCGACGGCGGCGGGTCCGGCGCATCGTGGAGCTGACCACCATCGACCGCTTCGTGCCCGGCGTCGAGCAGCGGATCGCCGAGGGCTGCCGTTACGGAGACTTCCAGTTCTCGGTCGACCCCGAGTCGGACGACTTTCTCAATCGTGGCATCTTCTCCTGCTATCAGGATGTGCCCGACCAGGGGCAGGACGGCCCGCCGCGAATCCTCTCGCAGGATGGCTGGAAACAGCTCTTGCTGCTGGCCCACACCGACAAGCGCCGGGCCTTCGAGGTCTATACCAAGCACTACCTGGCGACCGACGGCCAGCTCTACTGGTCCGATACGCACCAGCTGAGCAACTATGTCGACGACTATCATCAGTGGCTCGATCCGCAGCTGGGCCTGCGCTGCCGCGGCAGCGAGATCATCAGCGAGATCTTCGTCCCGCGCAGCCAGCTGCCCGCCTTCCTGCAGCGCGTCCGGGCAGACTTCCGCCGTCACGGGACCAACCTGATCTACGGCACCGTGCGGCTGATCGAGCGCGACAACGAGAGCTTCCTGGCCTGGGCCCGTGAGCCGTGGGCCTGCGTGATCTTCAACCTCTGCACGCTGCACGACCGGCAGGGCGTCGCCGACTCGGCCGCGGCCTTCCGCAGACTGATCGATCGGGCGATCGAGTTCGCAGGGAGTTACTACCTGACCTATCACCGCTTCGCCCGCAAGGCTCAGCTGCAAGCCTGCTATCCGCAGTTCGGTGAGTTCCTGCAGCGCAAGCGAGAGTATGACCCGGAGGAGCGGTTCCAGAGCGACTGGTACCGGCACCACCGGG
>CAZMLI010000241.1:4779-7409 GCA_964566865.1 uncultured Planctomycetota bacterium | reverse complement strand
TCGAATTCGACATCCCCAGCGCGAAATGCAACGTCGTACAGCGACAGATCCCCGATCATAGCAACAGCTTCGGGGCCGCCCTGCGGGCGGCGCTACGCGAGGATCCAGACGTGATCATGATCGGTGAGATGCGGGATCTGGACACGATCTCGATCGCCATCACCGCGGCCGAGACCGGTCACCTGGTGCTCGGCTCGCTGCACACCTCGAGCGCCGCCCGCACCGTCGATCGCATTATCGATGTCTTTCCGCCGAAGGAACACGCGCAGGTGCGCTCGATGATCAGCGAGAGCCTGCGCGGGGTGGTCTCACAGCAACTGATTCCACGCGCCGACGGCAAGGGCCGCGTGCTGGCGGTCGAGGTGCTGATCACGACCCCCGCGATCAGCCACCTGATCCGCAACGAACGCACTTTTCAGATTCCCGGCCTGATGCAGACCGGCAAGCGATGGGGTATGCAGGTGATGAACGACGCACTGCAATCTCTGCTGGAGCAGGGATTGATCACAGCGGAAGAAGCAAAACAACGGTCCCTGAAAAAAGCGGAGATCGAGTAATGGCAAAACTCGACAAGCTGCTCGGTTTCCTGCACCAGTCCGGCGGCAGCGACCTGCACCTGCTCGCCGGCTTGCCGCCGAAGATCCGCGTCCACGGTGAGCTGCAGCCGCTCAAGCATCCCGTGATGAGCAACGAACAGGTCGAGGCGCTGCTCTCCGAGATCTGCTCCCCGCGACTCTGGAACCGCTTCACCGAAGATCATGACCTGGACTTCGCCTACACCGTCCCGGAGGTGGCCCGCTTTCGCTGCAACTACCTCTATCAGAAAAACGGAATGGGCGGCGTATTCCGCATCATCCCGACCAAGATCCTCAGCGTCGAAGAGTTGCAACTGAAGGATGTGCTGCTGGAGTTTGCCAAACAGCACTCCGGCCTGGTGCTGATCACCGGGCCGACCGGCAGCGGCAAGTCGACCACGCTGGCCAGCCTGATCGATTACATCAACGAGAACTATCGCAAACACATCATCACGATCGAGGATCCGGTCGAGTTCACCCACGTCAACAAGAAGTCGGTGATCGTGCACCGCGAGGTCGGCAGCGACACCAAGAGCTTCGCCTCCGCGCTGAAGGCAGCCGTGCGTCAAGATCCGGACGTGATCCTGGTCGGCGAGATGCGCGACCTGGAGACGATCCACCAGGCGATCACCGCCGCAGAGATGGGCATCCTGGTCTATGGCACGCTGCACACCAACAACGCCTCGAAGACGGTCGACCGCATCATCGACGTCTTCCCAGCCGAGCAGCAGGCGCAGGTTCGAACCCAGCTCTCGGAGAGCCTCAAGGGCGTTGTCAGTCAGCAACTGGTGCGGACCAAGGACGGCAAGGGGCGCCTGGCTTGCAACGAGATCTTGATGGGCAGCTCCGCCCTCTCCAGCGTGATCCGCGAGGGCAACATCAACAAGATCGTCTCGATCATCCAGGCCGGCCGCGGCGAGGGCATGCAGTTGATGGACGATGCGCTGATGGAGCACCTGAAAGCCGACCGCATCGCGCCCGAAGAAGCCTACATGAAGGCGGAGGACAAGAAGGCTTTCGAGCCATTCCTGAACAGGTAACGCCACCGATGACCTTGCGCCAGAAAGTCAGTGCCTCCTTTCACGGCGGCTCCGCGGGCCTGACCCGACGTGGCCTGCTGGCGAGCCTGTCACTCTTGCTCGCGACCGCGATCTGGGTCCCGACGGTGCACCTGCTGTTCCAGCCGGATCTTTCGCACTATCGCACCCCCACCGGCCTGCCCAGCCGCACGCGGGCCATCGCCGCCTATCAGCTGCGCCTCTGGGAGGCGCCCGCGGAGCGCGACCGGGTGATCCAGCGCATGCGAGCCAGCAATGCCGAGTGGGACTTCATGGGACGGACCTACCTCGTACTCGCGCTGGCCAACCTGGCCTTGCGCGAGCCGGATCAGCAATCGCGTTATCTGGCGGTGATCGACCGGATCATCGACGAGACCGTTCGACTGGAGGCCAGCCAGGGGCAGTTGTTCTTCCTGATGGCCTACGCCCGTCGGCGACCCTTCCTCAACAAGCGAAAACGGAGCATCTTCGTCGATGGCGAGATCGCGCTGATGCTCGCCGCCCGGCAACTGGTCGCGGTCAAGCCGGCTTATCGCCCGCTGCTACGCGGGCGCATCGACACCCTCACCGCGCAGCTTGCTGAGAGCCCATACTGGATCGGCGAGAGTTATCCGGACGAGTGCTGGATGTTCTGCAACACGGTCGCCCTGGCCGCGATCAAGATCTCCGACAAGCTCGACGGCCGGGACCACACCGAGTTGATCTCGACCTGGCTCGCTGTCGCCCAGCGAATGCTGATCGACGCGCACACCGGTTTGCTGGTTTCGAGCTTCAACATGCGCGGCGATCAACTAGACGGTCCGGAAGGATCCTCGATCTTCATGACGGCCCACTGCCTGCAACTGATCGACCCCGAGTTCGCCGCGGATCAGTACCGGCGGGCCAAACGGGAACTGCGCGGACAGTGGTTCGGCTTCGCCTTTGCCCGGGAATGGCCTCGTTCCTGGAGTGGCCCGCAAGACATCGACTCCGGGCCGACCATCCCCTTGATCGGCGC
>CAZMLI010000241.1:0-4679 GCA_964566865.1 uncultured Planctomycetota bacterium | reverse complement strand
GGGCTCTCGGAGCAGATGGGTTTCCTCTCCGGCACGATCGACCAGACCTCGATTGCACTCGGTGTGCTCTACCTGGTGCTGCACTTCCTGTTCGTCCTGCTGGCCCCAATTTTGATCATCGCAACCGCGATCTTCACGCTGTTGCTGCTGCCCGGTCTGAACATGGCAGCGGTCTCTCAGGAGCAATCCGAGCGCGACTGCCAGTAGGAATCCAGTCGCGCGGACAGCTCGCGGACCAGCTCTGGTCGAGCATCGAGCGCGATTTGTTTTTCGCTCATCTGCGGACCCAGCTGATACAGCCGGAGCTCGCCCGGCCGGTCTTCCCATTCCGGCGTCGCCCGATGGTGCTGCAGCCCGCGCACCAGCTTGAACCCGTCCCGTCGAATGCAGATCGAGGTCCCGGCCACGCCCACGGCAAAGCTGTCGTGGGCGGCGATCGGCCTGCCGCTTTTCAGCGCAGGTAGCTGGCTGCCCCCACCCAGACCGCCTCGCTGCTGGACCCCCAGCAGATCGAGCAGCGTGGCCGCCAGGTTCTCGAGTTCGAACACCCCCTCGATCTTCTGTCCACGATCGACTCCACTCAGTAGATTCAGCGCAGGCCGGATGATCAGCGGCACACGCAACACGGGTTCCGAGAGCAGGTGATGGTGCAAGGCAATGCCGTCTTCGGCAACATGCTGTCCGTGTGGCGAGGTCAAGACCACGGTGGTCTGATCGGCCAGCCCGCGTTCGTCCAGCCCGACCATCAGCCGTCCGAGCTGGTTGTCGACATAGCTTGCCGCGCCGGCACAGGCGGCGGGCAGATAACGTGCATCCACGACACCGTCCAGCCAGGCGAGGATTTCCGTGGACACCGGTTCGAGCATCTCGATCACCTGACCCATCCAGTCCACCAGTTCGGCCGGCGCGACGCCCGACCGACACAGCATGATCTGCTGCTCGAGCCAGTCGAGAAAGCCCTCCCGGGGCATGTCCCTGAAGGCAGCCGGAGCGAGCGCCGGCAAGTGCGTCGCCAGATCTGGCCCGAGCAAGCGCTCCCCTCGCAATGCGCGAACTGTGTAGGACAGCCGCTCGATCAGCTCGTGTGGAATGCGACCTTGCGCCAGCAAGGCCAGATGGTTGAGAAAGCATGCCACCGACTCCACCCCCTGGACCGAAGCCACACGTTCAGCCGCAAAGCGTCGGTCTTCATCGGTCGGATCGTGTGGATAAAACGGCCGCAGACACTCCAGCGGCGGCGTGTGCGGCGGATGCAGATCGAACAGATGCAACCAGACCATCCAGGGTCGATCCCCCGACGCGCCGCTGTCCAGCCATGCCAGCAGGTTCCTGACCGCCATGTCCGCGTCCAGGGTCGGCTGAGCCCGGCAGGGCAGAGTCTGCGAGAATCGTTCGCCAAAGCCCAGCTCGGGGCTGGACAGATCTTCCTCGGACGGCGCCTGCAGGGTCCAGTAGCCCGACTCGGCCAGACACTCGGGCAGGCTGGTCAGCTGCTCGGACAGGCGGCCGAATTCGTCGGTCAGCCGATGGCGGACCGGGTCGGCGCCGGTCAGAATCGATGCCGAAGCGCCGATCGACGAGGGGGACGGACTGCGCGCATGATCGGTCCAGAATCCTTCGCGGGCCAGCGCATCGATCACCGGTGTCCTGGCCAGCCCCCCGGCAATGCCCAGGTGATCCCCCCGCATCGCGTCGACGGTGATCAGCAGCAAGTGCGACCTGGCCGAACCGCCCCGCCTGACCGGCTTCTGGCCGGCCTGATCGTGCAGCGTGGGGTCGGCCCAGCCAGCCCAGGCCCAGTCCGGGCGGCCTCCTTCGACGACCCGTGTCGAGAGCCTGATCGACACCTCCTGCTGCGCCTGGTCGCCGAGGTCGATCCGGCAGGCTTGCCAGCCGCGATCCGCCTCGCAGGAGGACGGATCCAGAACCCGCTCCCAGAGCAGATGGCGCCGGCCCTGCGAATCGACGAGCTCGGCGGTGAACAGGATCGCGGACTGGATGCGCTCCCAGACGACCGGCTTGATCGCGCAGCCCGTCTGCAAGACAGCGCTGGCGCCCAGTCGGACCGCTGGAAAGGTCACGCTGGCCGGCGGGTGGCAGAACAAGGTCATGCGGCCCTGTCGGGCGATGATGAAGCGGTGAATGCCGACATAGGCCGGCTCGGGAGCGTCGACCTCGGCCTGCTGCAACAGGTCGAGCAGATGCACGGCCCGCGCGCTCACGGGAGCGGAATCCTGCCCAGCGCACGCTGGGTATCGGGCACGGTCGCAGAAAAATGCGCATCCTCCCAGTCCTGCTTGAGCATCACCGATTCGCTGGCCAGGGTCAGGTTCGGACTGTAGAACGGATCGCCCCGCCTGATCAGTCGTCCCCAGTGGCGCTGAAAGAGCGCGACCTCGCGCCGCGCGCGCGAGCTATCCTCGGGCGACACGTCGGCGCCTCGGGTCAACGACTCATGATGGTACAGCTGAACGTGCGGGGTCCAGATCACCCGGTAGCCAGCCGCGCGAATGCGCAGGCACAGATCGATGTCGTTGAAGGCCAGCGGATAGGCCGGATCCAGGCCGCCCAGTTCGCGGAAGAGCTCCCGGTCGAGCAGCAGACAGGCGCCGCTGACCGCCGAGATCTCGGCCGTCACGCCCAGACGGCCCATGTGACCGGCCGCGTTTCCCGGGCAGTGACGATGGGGATGCCCGGCGGCCCCGCCGAGGCCGACGACCACGCCACCATGCTGTACCGCGCCGCTCGAGAAGTACAGCTTGGCGCCGACCGCCCCCACCCCAGGGCGCATTGCGAGCGCGCACATCCGCTCCAGCCAGCTGGCATGGATGATCTCGGTGTCGTTGTTCAGCAGCAGCACCAGAGATCCGGTCGCCTGCTCGACCCCGTAGTTGATCACCTCGGAGAAGTTGAACGGACCTTCGAAGGTCACCACTCGAACACGCTCCGGATGCTGTGATTGATAGGCCTGGTAATCCTCGAACAGGCCAGCCTGACGACTGCCGTTCTCGACGATCAGGATTTCATAGTCCTCGTAGTCGGTCAAGTCGAGGATCGAGTTGATACAGGCCCGCAAGATCTCGCGCTGATCACGGTTGGGAATCACGATGCTGACCCGCGGCCGCCGCGCCAGCACATAGCGGATCTCGAATGCCCCGCTGAACTGCCCCGGCAACACACGCGCGGCCTCCCCACTGCGCGTCAGGTGATCGGTGAGCGCCGAAGTCGCGTCCGTGACCCAGCGATCGCGGATCTTCAGGCTCCCGCTGCAATCCTTCCGACGCCAGTGGTACAGGACCTGTGGCACACGCAGCACATGATGGGTCTGCTCACAGATCCGCAACGTCAGATCATACTCCGCGGCGGCCCGAGTGGCCTGCCGGTAACCGCCGACACGCTGGACAATCGATCTGCGGCTCAGGCAGGGCCGTCCGATGTAGTCGTAACTGCGCAGCGTTTCCAGCGAATAACCAGGCTTGCAGTGAGGACGACTGCGCAGTTCATCTCGGTCGATCCAGTCCTCGTCCGCATAACACAGATCACAACCCGGGTCGCCACTCACCGCGGCTGCCAGCGCGTGAAGGCAAGACGGCGCCAATCGATCGGAGACGTCCAGCACCATGTGGTACTCACCCGTGGCCAGGTCGAATGCGCGATCCAGCAGGGCAGCCGGGCCGAGCTGCGGGTCTTGCGAGATCACGGTCACGCGGGGATTCGACAGGCAAGCGGCTCGCAGCAATCCGCCGGTGGCGCCCCCCGCCGTCGCGTCCACCAGGATCAGTTGCCAGCGGGTGTAGCTCTGCTGCATCACCGTGTTCAGAAAGGCCAGCAGGGGATCAGCCCGCGTCTCGTAAACGACGCTCAGAATGCTGATCGTCACGCCCTGCGCGGGCGTCAATTCGCGCTGCCGCTGGATCGCCAGGACATCGGGCTCGCGCGAAGCGCTCCAGCCACGATAGGCCGCTGCCGCAACCCAGTGCGGCCTGCTCTGACCCAGTCGCTCAGTGATCCGCAAGGCGCGTTGTTCGATCGCCCTCATCCACAAATCCCTGCCGGCGCCTCTCCTGCTCGAGCCGGCCGACAGCCCCAGTCGACGGCAACTCCAGTGAAGCAGCAGGTTGCCCGCCAGCAAAGGCAACGCCCAGCCGCTGGCATGGGTCTCGCGGCGATCGATCAAGGTGGCCCGCATCTGCAGGCGTACCTCGCCGAAGTCCAGCCCGAACTGGCGGCACAGACGCAGCGAGGCATCCTGGATCGCCCCCGGAGTGATCGCGCGCAGGATTCGGTACTGCTGTCGCAATGCCCAGAGTAGCCAGAACGGCAGCAGGTGGATCCGAACGAACTGCCAGCCTCGCATCAGGCGCCCCTGCGCCGTCTGCGGCTTCGTCGGTAGCGGACGGACCGTCCGCCCCGGCGTGCCGCGCAGCTTGCGTTGATCGCAAAGCCAGCGATAGCCCACGCGATCGCTCATGCGGCGCCGACCTCCTGCCGATAAGCCTCGAACAGGATCCGCGCGTGCTGATCCATGTTCTGCGCCGCGCGCGGGCTGCGCCGAACCTGCTCCGGGGCAGCGGCGAGGCGATCGATCAAGCCGGCCAGCTCCGACACCGATCCCGGTTCCACCAGCCAGCCGTCGTCGGGACCCGCGACCATCTCGGTCAACGAGCCCAGCCGGCTGC
>CAZMLI010000240.1:0-7469 GCA_964566865.1 uncultured Planctomycetota bacterium | reverse complement strand
GCTACCAGAGCTTGGCCTGATGCTCCCCGGCCGAGCTGGCGCACTCCGCCGCCGCGTTGTACTCGCGGTCCAGGTTCTGCGCGACGCGGGCATCCTCGCTCTCGAGCGCCTCGCGGCAGAGTCCGACCTGCAAGTCGAACATCTTCTGCTCGAAGGCGATCTTGTCGGCGCCATACGAATCGTAGAGATGCTCCATGCGCGAGATGCAGGCCGACAGCACGTAAAGCTGGATCGCCATGTTCGCCAGCCGCTCGAGCACGAACTGCTGGGTCAGGATCTCCTTCTTGTACTTGCGGATCGCCTCCTCGGTGTGGTTGTACAGCCGGTCGGCGTAGCGCGCCACCAGATCGGCGGCCGTCTCCATCTCGCTGCGCAGCCCCTCGAACTTGGGCCGCAAGAAGGTGCGCTTGACCTTGCCGAACAGGTACTCCGAGATGACGCCCATCGAGGAGAGCGGGCTGTGCAGCGCACGGCCGATCTCCTTCAGATACTCGCCCAGGTTTCGCATCCCCGCGAGCGCGATGAACATTCGCAGGATCTCGTTGGTGCCCTCGAAGATCAGGTTGATCCGCGCATCTCGCAGATAACGCTCGTACGGGAACTCGCACATGTAGCCGGCGCCACCGGCGATCTGCATCGCCTCGTCGGCGGTCTTCCACAGCGACTCACTGCAATAGACCTTGCAGATCGCGCTCTCGAGCGAGAAGTCGATGCCGCCGCGGTCGGCCAGTCCCGTCGTCAGGTAGACGACGCTCTCCATGCCGAACAGCTGCGCGTTCATCCGCGCGATCTTCTTCTTCACCATCTCGAACTGATCGATCGAGCTGCCCCAGGCCTGGCGATCCGCTGCATAACCCATCGCCTGCTTCACGATCAGCTTGCCCGCGCCGACCGAGCCGGCGCCCAGCCCCAGCCGGCCGGTGTTGAGGATCTCCATCGCGAGCTTGAAGCCGAAGCCCTTGCGGCCGATCATGTTCTCGACCGGCACCGGCACGTCCTCGAGGATCACCTGGGTCGTCGAACTGGCGCAGATGCCGAGCTTGTCCTCTTCTTTGCTGGTGCTCACACCCGCCATCTCGCGGGTGACGATGAACACGGTGAAGCCCTTCTCGTCGGTCCCCTGCTCGACCACCTTGGCGAAGACGGTGAAGAAGTCAGCGAATCCGCCGTTGGTGATGTACTGCTTGGTGCCGTTGAGGATGTAGTGCTTGCCGTCCTCACTGAGCCTGGCGCTGGTCTGGATCCCGCCGGCGTCAGAGCCGGCGTTGGGTTCGGTCAGGGCGAAGGCGGCGATCATCTCGCCGCTGGCCAGCTTGCTCAGATAACGCGCCTTCTGATCGTCCGAGCCAAACAGCAACAGGCCCTTGAGTCCGATCGACTGATGCGCACCCACGGTGCAGGCGATCGACGGATCGACCTGCGTGAAGGCCTCGATGACGCGCGAGTAAGCGGTATTGCTCAGCCCGAAGCCACCCTGGTCTTCGGGCAAGATCATGCCGAACGCACCCAGCTCGGCCAGGCCGTCGAGCACCTCGCGCGGCAGTTTCTTTTCGCGGTCGAACTTCGCCGCGTCGACATGCCGCTCACCGAACTCGCGCACCGAGCCGACGATCATCTCGATCGTCTCCTGCTCTTCTTTTTCCGGCACCGGAAAGGGCAGGATCAACTCCTGCTCGATGTGCCCCTGAAACAGCGCCTTCATGAAACTTTGACGACCCAGGCTACGCGTCTCTTCGCTCGCCGGGCGGCCTTCGGCGCTATCGGTCGGTGGACTCTCTGTCTGTGGTTGTGTCATCGGAACTCCTCCTACTATATTATCGCGTGCGGAACTGACCGCCCACCCGGGCGAGCTCGAGCAGCGTTTCGGGCGCCGAGAAACGGGCGCCGTAACAGGCCTCGAGTTGTGCCAACCGCTCGACGATCTGCTGCAGCCCGCGACCGTCCGCATACCGCATCAGTCCGCCGGTGAACGGCGGAAATCCCGTGCCGAAGATCATCCCGGCGTCCACATCCTCGGCGGAGCGCGCCACACCTTCGTCGAGTACCATCACCGCCTCGATCAGCATCCGCAGGATCACGCGATCGACCACCTCCGCCGGATCCGGTTCGCGACGCTGGCGGGCGACCGCCGGCAGATCTCTGAAGACGCTCTCGTCGACCACCCGCTTGCGCCGGGAGCGCTGCAGGTAAAACCCCTTGCCGCTCTTCTTGCCCAGCCGTCCGGCCTCGACCATCGTGTGCAGCACGTCGGCGTCGGGAACCCGGTCGCCGAATGCCTTGCGAAAGATCACCGAGACCTTGGAGGCGATGTCGATCCCGACGCTGTCGAGCAGCTCGAAGGCCCCCATCGGCATGCCAAAGTCGACCAGCGCCTGATCCACGGCGGCAAAGTCGTAGCCCTGCTCGACCAGCAACCCGGCCTCGTTCATGAAGGGCATCAGGATCCGGTTCACCAGAAACCCCGGGGAGTCGGTCACCACGATCGGGATCTTGCCCAGCCGCTTGGTCAGCGCCACCGTCGTTGCAATCGTCTCGTCCGAGGTCTTGCTGCCGCGGATCACCTCGACCAGCGGCATCTTGTAGACCGGATTGAAGAAGTGCATTCCGACGAACTTCTGCGGCCGTGAGAGCGGACTGGCCATCGCGTCGATCGACAGACTGGAGGTATTGGATGCGATGATGGCGTTCTTATCGAGCAGGTCCTCCGCTTCCTTGAGCACGGTCTGCTTGATCTCGAGGTTCTCGATGACCGCCTCGATGACGAAGTCGCAGGCGCCGAACCCGTCCAGTTGCAGGCCGCTGGTCACCAGACCCAGCCGGTTGTCCCGCTCGCGGCGGGTCAGCTTGCGCCGCTGGACCGCCTTGTCGAACAGCCGGCCGATCTCCTGCATCCCACGGGCCAGCGCGTCCGAGTTGATGTCGCGCATCCGCACCGGGATCAGGTTGTAGGCCGCGAGCTGAGAAATGCCGCCGCCCATCGCGCCGGCGCCCAGCACGCCAATGCGCTCCACCTCGCGGGCCAAGGCCTTCTTCCCCTGCTTGCTGTCCAGGCCGGGGTCCTTCTTCAACCGGTCCTGCAGAAAGAAGATCGAGACCAGGCTCTTGCAGGTCGGCGACATGACCAGGCGGGCCAGCGCCTTGGCCTCGGCCGCGAAGCCATCCTCCTCGCCGGCGAAAGAGCCGATCTGGATGCAATCGAGCGCCATCAGCGGCGCCGGGTAGTGGCCGCCTGTCTGCTTCAGGATCGCCTTGCGCGCCTGGTCGAACAGCAGGTAGCGACCGCTGACCATCGACCCGAGAAACCAACGAGCCCAGCCCTGGGGCGGTTTGCGACGGGACAGCCGCCCGCCGCTGGGCGCAAACGGACCGGCGCTGGCTGTGACCACCCCGGTCGAGACCGCTTCTTGCAACAGGCGCGTGGCCTCGGCCACGGCGGAACCTTCCGGCACCAGGGCGTCGACCAGCCCATAACGCAGCGCCTGCTTGGGCGTGATGAATTTTCCGGCCGTGATCATCTCCACCGCGCGCGCCAGGCCGACCCAGCGCGGCAGCCGCTGGGTGCCGCCCCAGGCGGGCACGATCCCCAGCTTCACCTCCGGCAGCCCGATCTGCGTCCCGGCGACGCGCGAGGCGACACGGAAGGTGCAGGCCATCGCGAACTCCAGCCCGCCGCCGACACAGGTGCCCTCGATCGCCGCGGCGGTCGGAACCGGCAGCGCTTCGATCCGGCTGAAGACCGCCTGCCCACGGGTCGCGGCCTCGACCGCCTCCGCCTGGGTCTGGATCAGCCCGAACTCGTTCAGGTCGGCACCCGCGATGAAGATCTTCTTCTTGGCGCTGGAGAACAGCACCGCTTCGAACTCTCCGGCGCGCGCGCGCTGCTCGAGATCGGCAACCTTCTGCTCCAGCTCGATCATCGTGCTGACGGTGAACTTGTTCACCTTCTCGCCAGGCGTGTCGAAGACCACGTGGCACAGTCCGTCGGTCACGCTGATCTTGAAGGCGCCGTCGGTGATCTCGGCGAGGTCCGGCTTATCCCAGGTTGTCGTCGTCATGCTGCTGCCCCGTTATTGGTCAGTCTCGCTCCAGCACCAGCGCGCCACCTTGCCCGCCGCCCACGCAGAGCGTGGCCAGGCCGCGCTTCTTGTCGCGCCGCGCCATCTCGTTGAGCAGCGTCAGCACCAGGCGTGTTCCCGACGAGCCGACCGGATGGCCCAGCGAAATCGCGCCGCCGTTGACGTTGAGCCGCTCCTGATCGATCTTGCCCACCGCCCTGTCCAGCCCCAGCTCGTCGCGAGCAAATTTCTTCGACTCGAAGGCCGCCAGGCAGGCCAGCACCTGCGCGGCAAAGGCCTCGTTGAGCTCGATCAGGTCGATGTCCTTCAGCGTCAGATCGGCCTTGGCCAGCGCCTTGGGCGTGGCGTAGACCGGACCGAGCCCCATGCGCTTCGGGTCCAGGCCGACGTAGGCGTAGCTGCGCAGCGTGCCCAGTGGCGCGTCCAGATTGCGGGCCGCCTTCGCGCTCATCACCACGACCGCCGCAGCCCCATCGGTGATCATGCAGGAGTTGCCCGGCGTGACCGTGCCGTTGCTGCGGTCGAAGAAGGGGCGCAGACGTCCGAGCGCCTCGAGCGTCTGGTTGCTGCGCGGTCCGAGATCCTCGGTCAGCACGGTCCGGTTCTTCGGCGGGACGTAGAGCGGGACGATCTCGCTGGCCAGCCGCTCACGGGCCGCGATTGCCCGCTCGTGGCTGCGCAGGGCGTAAGCATCCTGCTCGTCGCGACTGATGCCGTACTCGCGCGCCAGCAGCTCCGCCGTCTCGCCCATGATCATGCCGCAGACCGGATCTGTCAGCCCCTTGAGCAGGGCGATCACCGGTTTGAAGTGACGCGGCCGGAAGCGCGCAGCTTGCATCAGCCGACCGAAGCCCGAGCGGGCGCGGCCGAGCCCCTCGAAAATATCCTTGGCCTGGTCGTGAAACAGCAGCGGGATACCGCTCATCGACTCCACGCCGGCGGCGACGATGATGTCGGCCTCGCCCGCGCGAATCTTGTCGGCCGCATCGGTGATCGACTGCAGACCGCTGGCGCAGTTGCGGCAGACCGTGACGGCCGGGACCCGCTCGGGAATGCCCGCGCGTAGCGCGATCACCCGGGCGATGTTGGCCGAGTCCGGCGGCTGTGCAATGTTCCCGACAATGATCTCGTCGACCTGGTCGGGTGAAACCTGCGCCCGGGCAAGGGCCTCGACCACGGCCACACGACCCAGTTCGACTGCATGCACGCGCTTCATCGCCGTGCCTGCCTTGCAGTACGGCGTCCGCGCTCCGGCGGCAATGATCACCTTCTTCCCTGGCATTTTGTCTTCCCGCCTCGTTGCGCGTAGGCCTTCCCGGCTCCCGGTCCCTGGGAATATCGAGGCGCATTATATCGGAAGGGCTGCATGACGCAACGCATCCTGACGGCCACCGACCACTCGCGGTTCTGGTGCTTCTGGTCGATTCGTCACGCACCACGACAATGTTCGTTTGTTTTCGACGCCAGCAAAGCCCACCCTGCTAGCGGGCAGCGGACGGATGCAATGGCGGCTAATGAGCATGAACCACGATTACTTCAGCGACATGCTGGAAGAGGACTCCCCGAAAGGTGCCCGGATCGAGAAGATCGACGGCGCGCTCCGCATCTCGATCGACGGACAGTTCGACAATGAACTCTCCACCTGGCTGTACCGCGCCACACAACGCGAGTTTCAGGAGCGGGTCGTGCGGCTCTGGGTCCGACGCCTGACCGGCCTCAGCTCGGCCTTCGTCGGAATTCTGATGGCGATCAAGCGAGACCTCGCCATCCGCAGCAAGCAGCTGATCTTGCTCAACCCGAGCAGCCGGTTGCGCGACCTGATCCATGTGATGGGTCTGAAGGATCAGCTCGAGGTGCGTACCCGGCCTCATGCCGACCTGCCCACCTCGCGCTTCCAGAAGGTGGCCGAGCCCTACCCCGGCGTGCAACTGTTCCGGATCGAGGGGACCGCGATGCTGGTGCTGGGGGGCGACTACAACCCGGTCTCCAACCAGCTCTACAACCAGGCCGTGCGCCAGATCGCCGACGAGACCGACGAGCCGCTGGCGATTCATGTCGGCGAGATCACCAGCCTCAGCGAGAGCCTGCCGTTGCTGCTGCTCGAGCTGTTCCGCTTTCGCCGGTCGCAGGACCTGGTCACCATGCTGCTCAACCCGACGATCGAGTTCGAGAGCTTGCTGCGAGATCTGGAGGCCCGTGACCGGATCCCGTTCGTGACCGATCTGGCGCGGGAGTTGCCAGGACTCGTCGCGCCATCAATATTCTGAGATAGACTACGGGCATGCGCCCGTGGACCCATCAAACCGAGGACGTGGCGGGGGTGCCCGCCACGATCAAGCAGACGCCCGCCGACTTCGTCGTCGAGGAGCTGCCGTTGTTCGAGCCCAGCGGCGAGGGCGAACATCTGTATGTCACCATTCGCAAGCAGGGGGTCACGACCGACGAGGTCGTGCGCCGCTTCGCGCAGCAGCTCAAGCTGGACGCGCGCGGCATCGGGCTCGCTGGACGCAAGGACAAGCAGGCCCTGACGACCCAGACGATCAGCCTGCCCGGCCTGGTTGAAGCCGATCTGGCGGATGTCGCGCTGCCCGGCGTCGAGATCCTGCGGGCGGTCCATCACCCGCACAAGCTGAAGCCCGGCAAGCTGGCCGGCAACCGCTTCGAGATCACGCTGCGCGATGTCGATCGATCGCGCGCCGCGGACGTCGACGCCGTCCGGGAGCAGCTCAACGAACTGGGCGCACCGAACTACTTCGGCATGCAACGATTCGGCGTCCGTCAGTTCAACCACTTGATCGGCCAGGCGCTGCTCATCGAGGACTGGGATTGCGCCGTGGCCTGGATCGCCGGCCGCCCCGACGATCGCGACACCGATCCCAGAGCGCACCAGGCGCGCACGCTGTTCGACGCCGGCCGCTACGACGAGGCGGCCGCGACCTGGCCCGGACACTTCGGGCCCGAGCGCGCGGTCACCCGTCAGCTCGCGCGATCTCCGGACGACCACCGGGCCGCTGCCAGCCGGCTGCGCAAGCGTGAACGCACGCTCTATCTGAATGCCTTCCAGTCCGCGCTGTTCAACCAGCTACTCGAACGCGTCATCGCCGAGCGCCTGGAGACGCCGCCCTTCGGACTGCTTCCGGGCTACAAGATCAAGGCCAACGACGCGGTCTGGCACGACCCCGAGATCGTCCTCAGCGCCCTCGGCGGCATCGACCCTGGCCCTGCCTTCCGCCGCGAGCGACTCAAAGGCGAGCGCCGAGCCTTCCGGCTGTTTCCAGTGATCGAACAGTCGTGGGAAGAGCAGCTGATCTGGCGCTTCAGCCTGCCCTCCGGCGGCTACGCCACGACGATCCTGCGCGAACTGACCAAGCAGGACCCTGCGATCGCGCGCCT